>DATEEM010000024.1:0-5535 GCA_035281125.1 Sphingomicrobium sp.
CACGCTGCTGCCGTGGGTGACATGGTCCCTCAAATTGGCGAGCGCGAAGCGTTCGCGGAGCAGATAGTCGAGCGTCCAGCGCGGGTGCGCGGCGAAGCTCATCAGCGCGCGCGGCGTCCATTTGGGCGGGGTCGTGAAGCCGCTCCTCAGATCGCGCTCGCGATTGCCCCCGACGATCGTGTCGACGGTGAGCGCGATGGCGTCGAAGCCCGCCGCCTTGCAGCGCTCGATCAGCGCCCGATTGAGGCCGTCGTCACGGTGGACGTAGAGCTGGAACAGCTTGGGGGTCGCGACCGTCCGGCCGATTTCCTCGATGCTCACCGTGCCGATCGTCGAGATTCCGAAATAGGTGCCGAACGGCTCGACGGCGCGGGCGACGGCGCGCTCGCCTTCCCAGTGGAACAGCCGCTGCATCGCGGTCGGCGAGAGCATCAGCGGCATCGCGATCCGGCGCCCGAGCAGTTCGACCGCCATATCGACCTCGGCGACCCCGGCGAGGACATTGGGGACGAGATCGCAATCGTCATAGGCGGCGACGTTGCGGCGCAGCGTCGTCTCGTCGTCGGCGCCGCCGTCGATATAATCGAACACGGGGCGGGGCAGGCGCCGCTTCGCCAGCCGCCGGAAATCCTCGACATTGTGGCAGTCGCTGACGCGCAAAGGCCGCCTCCCGGCGCGGAAGCTTACCGGCTGGCCGCCGATTCACAACGCCCCGGAGGATCACGGTCTTGCCGCCGCTGCGGATGCGGACTAACTCGCGCCCAATCTCAACCGGCGCGGTCGTGAAGGGGAACATGGCCGCACAGCCTCGAAAGGCGCGTCCTTGCTTGCCGTCCCAACCCCCCGTTCCATCCCCGACGAGGCGAAACGCCGCCTCAGGATCATGTTCCTCGCCAAGCATGCGCGCTGGCCCGGCGGCCATCATCCGGAGGACGGCAACCACGCCCTCTACCATGTCGAAGTGCGCGAGACGCTCGAGCGGCTCGGGCTGAACCTCCTCCTCGAGGACAGCTACGAGGCGCTGCTCAAGGCGCCCGAGGTCGATTTCGTCTTCACCCTGTTCAACCGCGGCGGCTTCGTGAACAGCGAGATGCTCGCGCCTTTGCTCGCCGCCAAGGCCGGCCTGCCCTACCTCGGCGCCTCGGCGATCCTGCGCGGGCTCGGCGACGACAAGCATCTCGCCAAGCTCGCCGCCGCGGCGCGCGGCGTGCCGACCGCGCCCTGGGCGGTCTATCGCAACGGCGCGCCGGTCGAGCGGGACAGTTGCCCCGAGGCGCCGCGCCTGGTGATCAAGCCCAACGCCTCCTCGGCGAGCTGGGGCGTGCGCGACGCGCATGACTGGGCCGGGGTCGAGGCGGCGGTCGCTGCGATCCACGAAGAGGGCCACGACGCGATCGTCGAGCCGTTCATGAACGGCAGCGACGTCGAGGTGCCGGTGATCACGATCGACGGCCGGCCCGAAATCCTGCCGATGATGCTGTTCGAGCAGGCCGATCCGACCCATTTGCGCACCTATTACGAGAAGCGCGATCTGGTCGCGCGCGGCGGCAAGTACCGGCTCGTCGATTTCGACGATGCCGAATGGGTGCCGCGGATCGCCGGGCTGACGCGCACGCTCGCCGAGGATTATCGGCCGTTCGACTATGGCCGCTTCGAGTTCCGGCTCGACCGCGCGACGGGCACATTGAACTTCCTCGAGGTCAATCTGCAGGCCAATCTCTGGTCCGAGAAGGTGTTCGGCCGCGCCGCGTTCCGCGCCGGCTGGAGCCAGGCGCAGCTGATCGAGACGATCCTCCACGAGAGCCTGCGCCGCCACGGCCTGCTCGAACCGGCGGCGCACAGGCAGGACGCCCTTGCCCGCTGAGCGCACCTTCACCGTGATCGTCCTCGCCGCGCAGCGCGAGGGCCGGCTCGATCCGCTCGCCGCCGAGGCGGGGGTCAGCCACAAATGCCTGGTCCCGATCGGCGGCCGGCCGCTGCTCGCCCACGTCCTCGCCGCCATCGCCGAGGCCGGCGGGGTCGCCGAGATCCGCGTCTCGGTCGAGGCCGGGGCCGAAGCCGCGCTGCGTGGGGTGGCGGGCGCGAAGGGCGAGCTCGGCGTTCCGGTCCGCTTCGTTCCGGCCGGCGCGACCATCCCGGACAGCATCTATGCGGCGGCCGAGGGCGCGGCGGGGCCGTTCGTGATCACCACCGCCGACAACGTGCTCTTGACCGCCGACGCGGTGCGGCGGGTCGCCGCCAGGCTCGGCGCGGGCGACGATGCGGTGGTCGCGGTGAGCCGGCGCGAGGCGGTCCTCTCCGCCCACCCGCAGGGCCAGCGGCGCTTCTACCGCTTCACCGACGGCCGCTTCTCCAACTGCAACCTCTACGGCCTCTCGGCGGCGGGGCTGCGGCTCGCCGAGACCTTCCGCGAGGGCGGCCAGTTCGCGAAGAACCCGGCGCGGATCGCGCGCGCGGTCGGCCTCTTCAACCTGGTCCTGCTGCGCTACGGCCTGCTCTCGCTCGACCGCGCGCTGGCGCGGCTCTCGCGGCGCTTCGGGGTGAACGCCTCGGCCGTGGTGCTCGAGGACGGCGCCCACGCGATCGACGTCGACAATGTTCGCACCTACCGGATCGCCGCCCAGCTTCTCGACAGGCGCGCGGCCTGACGCTATCCCCGCCCGCACGGGGAGAAGGTGATGGCCGAATTCACGCTGCCGAAGAACAGCAAGATCAAGAAGGGCAGGGCGCATCCCGCCCCGGCCGGCGCCGGGCGGACGAAGAAGTTCAAGATCTACCGCTACGATCCCGACAGCGGCGAGAATCCGCGCTACGACACGTTCGAGATCGACCTCGACAGCTGCGGGCCGATGGTCCTCGACGCGCTCATCAAGATCAAGTCGGAGCAGGATCCGGGCCTCACCTTCCGCCGCTCCTGCCGCGAGGGGATTTGCGGCTCCTGCTCGATGAACATGGCCGGCTAGAACGGCCTCGCCTGCACCACCGCGATCGAGGATCTGAAAGGCGAGGTCAGGATCACGCCGCTGCCGCACATGGACGTGATCAAGGACCTGGTGCCTGACTTCACCCATTTCTACGCGCAATATGCCTCGATCGAGCCCTGGCTGAAGACCAAGACGCCGACGCCGTCGGGCAAGGAGCGGCTGCAGTCGCCCGACGACCGCAACAAGCTGGATGGGCTATACGAGTGCATCTTGTGCGCCTGCTGCTCGACCAGCTGCCCGAGCTATTGGTGGAACGCCGACAAATTCCTGGGGCCCGCGATCCTGCTGCAGGCCTATCGCTGGCTGGCCGACAGCCGCGACGAATATACCGGGGAGCGTCTGGACGAGCTGGAAGATCCGTTCCGCCTCTATCGCTGCCACACCATCATGAACTGCGCGAACGTCTGCCCCAAGGGCCTCAGCCCCGCCAAGGCGATCGCCGAGACCAAGAAGATGATGGTCGAACGGCAGCTTTGATGCGGTGAGCGAAAGGACTGGCCCTCTGAGCCGTGTGCCCGATGGGCCATGGGCTGGCTGGTTGTCCTGGGCCGATCCGGTATCCGGAACCTTTCTGGACCTGATCGGCGCCAGCTATTCCCGCAGCGACGCGGCGGGCAAGGCCATCGTGATGCTGGAAAGCCGTCCGCACCACGCCAACCGGTTGAAGCTGCTGCACGGCGGCTTCCTGGCTGGATTTGCGGATCATGCCTATTTCGCCGCGCTGGCCGCGATGGGACGGGGCGAGCAAGCCGCAGCCGTCACCGTTGACCTGACCATGCAATATTGCGGCGCGGGCCGGATCGGCCCGCAGCTGCGGGCCGATGTCGAACTGCTGCGCGAAACGGGACGACTCATGTTCATGCGCCTCACCATTGCGCAGGAGGATGTCGTGATCGCGTCCTCGACCGCGACCGTGCGCAAGGCGCCCGCGCCGAAATGAGCCGCGTTCTCGACCGTTATCGGGCGCTGGTGGCCGCCGGCGAGCTTCGCGCCGACCCGGATCAGGAGGCCGCCGCCGGGCGGCTCGATACCCTGCAGCAGGAATTGGAGGCGGCGCCGCCGCGCGGTTCGACGCTGTGGAAGCTGCTGCGCAAGGCGCCCGAACCGCCGCGCGGGCTTTACATGTGGGGTGGCGTCGGTCGCGGCAAATCGATGCTGATGGACCTGTTCTTCGAGACGGTGAAGGTACAGCGCAAAAAGCGCGCCCATTTCCACGAGTTCATGCTCGACGTTCACGCGCGGTTGGCCGAAGCGCGCAAGTCGGAGACGGGCGATCCGATCCCGCCGGTGGTGGAGTCGCTGGCCGACGAGGCACGGCTGCTCTGCTTCGACGAGATGGTCGTCAACAATATGGCCGATGCGGCGATCATGTCGCGGCTGTTCGCCGGCCTGCTGGACAAGCGCGTGACCATCGTCACCACGTCCAACCGCGAGCCGGACGAACTCTACAAGAACGGCCTCAACCGCCAGCTTTTCCTGCCCTTCATCGACCTGATCAAGGATCGGTTGGACGTCATGACGCTGAACGGGCCCACCGACTATCGGCTCGACCGCCTGGGCGATGCCCAATTGTGGCATGCGCCCAACGGTCCGGAGGCGACCCGCGCCTTGTCCGAGGCCTTTTTCCGCCTGACCGACTATCCGGTGGAAGATCGCGCCAAGGTTCCGGTTGAGCAATTGTCGGTGCAGGGCGGTCGCATGCTGCATGTGCCGAAAAGCCTCAAGGGTGTCGCGGTCTTTTCCTTCAAGCGCCTGTGCGCCGAAGCCCGCGGCGCGCCCGATTATCTGGCGATTGCGCGCCGCTTCCACACGGTCATCCTGGTCGGCATCCCGCTGCTGGGGCCGGAAAAGCGCAATGAAGCGGCTCGTTTCGTGACCCTGATCGACGCGCTCTACGAATATAAGGTGAAGCTGCTGGCTTCTGCCGATGCCGAGCCGGCCCGGCTCTATCCCCAGGGCGATGGCGCTTTCGAATTTGAACGCACCGTCTCGCGCCTGATGGAAATGCAGTCGGACGACTATCTGGCGCTGGGCCACGGCCCGAAATAGCGGTTCGCCGCAATGGGCGGCGTGTTGGCCGCTTTGGTCTTCATATTGTAAGGAAAATGGCCCGGACGCTTCCCATGGGTGGGGAAGCGTCCGGCAGGTGGCCGCTGCGGGAAGTGGGTCCGACGCCAGGGTAGGAGCGCGCGGACGACAGGGCGAACTTCCTTTAATGCAAGTGCGAATGAGTTGCAAAGATAAATCGTCCCGACGCGGTTTCGTAGGTTGAAACGCCGACGATATGGGCCTAAGCGGGCGGGCAATTCCAAATTCCGACCTTGGAGGATGATTGCATATGGCCCGTAAGAAGATCGCGCTCATCGGCGCTGGCAATATCGGTGGCACGCTCGCGCATCTCGCTGCGCTGAAGGGTCTGGGCGACATCGTCCTCTTCGACGTGGTCGAAGGCGTGCCGCAGGGCAAGGCGCTCGACCTGTCGCAGTGCGGCCCGGTCGAAGGCTTCGATGCCAAGATCACCGGCACCAACGACTATGCCGACATCAAGGAC
>DATEEM010000025.1:0-21423 GCA_035281125.1 Sphingomicrobium sp.
CTGCTGAAGCTGACGAAAAAGCCGGGCTCGCCGATGAGCCGGAAGCACGCGGACGACCTCGTCTTCTACGCCGCGCTCGGGATCATTTTCGGCGGCCGCCTCGGCTACGTCCTGTTCTACAATCTCGGCGATTATCTCAGCAATCCGATCGAGATTCTGAAGCTGTGGGACGGCGGCATGTCGTTCCACGGCGGAGTCATCGGCACGTCTCTCGGCATCCTCTACCTCGCGCGCAAGGAAAAACTCTCCTGGCTGCGCATCCACGATTATGTCGCCTGCTGCGTGCCCTTCGGCCTGCTGTTCGGCCGCCTCGCCAATTTCGTGAATCAGGAATTGTGGGGCCGCGCGACCGAGGCGCCATGGGCGATCCGGTTCCAGGAGGTCAACGCGTACGGGGAGCTGGCGCTCGGCCCGCCACGCCACCCGAGCCAGCTCTACGAAGCGTTCCTCGAGGGCATCGTGCTGTTCGCGATCCTGTGGTGGATGTTCTGGAAGACCCAGGCGCGCTACGAACCGGGCAAGCTGGTCGGCGCCTTCCTGTTCTTCTACGGCGCGTTTCGCTTCGCGGTGGAATTCATCCGCGAGCCCGACGCGCAATTCGCCGGCACGATCTTCGAGCAGGCTGGCCTGCACATGGGCCAGTGGCTGTCGCTGCCGATGATCGTCGGCGGGCTTTACCTGATGGTCACGGCGAAGAAGCGACGAGTCCGCGTCGAGCCGATCGCCGGTCCCGAATCGGTGGCGTGACTCCGCTCGAGCGCGCGCTGCGCGAGCGCATCGCCGCCGACGGGCCGATTACGCTGGAGGCCTATATGGCGGCCTGCAACGCTTATTATTACGCGACCCGCGATCCGCTCGGAGCGCGCGGCGACTTCACTACCGCGCCCGAAGTCAGCCAGATGTTCGGCGAGATGGTCGGGGCCGCGCTCGCCGACTGCTGGGGACGGGCCGGCAAGCCGGACGATGCGATCTACGTCGAATTGGGGCCAGGCCGGGGGACGCTCGCCGGCGACGCGCTGCGGGTGCTTCGCTCGGCCGGCTTCGAAGGCGACGCGCATCTGGTCGAAACCAGCCCGGTGCTGCGCGAGATGCAGGCGTCCGCGCTCCCCGGAGCCCGCTGGCACGAAGCGATCGACGACCTGCCTGCCGCGCCGCTGCTACTCGTCGCTAACGAATTCCTCGACGCGCTGCCGATCCGTCAGTTCGTCGCCGGCGTCGAGCGCAGGGTGCTGGTCGCGGCTGGCGGCCTCACCTTCGATCGCGACGGCGAGATCGTGGAGACGTCGCCCGCCCGCGACGCGGCCGTGAGCGCGGTCGCAAGCCGGATCGCCGCGAATGGCGGCGCCGCTTTGCTCATCGATTACGGTCACGAGCGATCCGCCCCGGGCGACACGCTCCAGGCGGTGCGCCGGCACGGCTTCGCGCCGGTCCTTGCAAATCCCGGCGAGCAAGACCTGACCAGCCATGTCGACTTCGCGGCGGTGGCCGAAGCGGCGCGCGCCGCCGGGGCGCGGGTTACGCCGCTTGTTTCACAGGGAACCTGGCTCGAGCGGCTCGGCATCCGCGCCCGTGCGGCCGCACTCGCGAAGGCCAATCCCGATCGAGCCGAAGAAGTGGATGCGGCGCTGACGCGGCTGTGCCATGCCGATCAAATGGGGCAGCTGTTCAAGGTCATTGCGATCCATTCGCCCGACTGGCCGGAGCCTGCGGGGTTTGGGGCGTGACGGTCGAGGTGCTCCGCGCCAGCTCGCTTGGCGAAGTCCCGCACGGCTTCCTCGGACGGCGCGGCGGCGTGTCGACCGGCGAAACGGCCGGGCTCAACGTCGGCTACGGAAGCAAGGACGACCGCGCCGCGATCTTCGAGAACCGCAAGCGCGCCATCGGGGCGGTGCTGCCAGGTGCCGAGCTGGTCACCGTTCACCAGATCCATTCGGCCGAAGCTCTCTATGCCACCAACGCGTGGCCGATCGATGCGCGGCCCCACGCCGACGCCATGGTCACGGACCGTCCGAACCTGCTGCTCGGCATCCTCACCGCCGACTGTGCTCCGGTGCTCCTTGCCGACGCCGAGGCCGGCGTGGTGGGGGCGGCGCACGCCGGCTGGCGCGGCGCGCTCGCCGGAGTCGCGGAAGCGACCATCGCGGCGATGGAGGAGCTCGGCGCGCGCCGCGATAGGATCGCGGCCGCGGTCGGCCCGTGCATCGCCCAGCTCTCCTACGAAGTGGACGAGGGTTTCCGCGATCGCTTCCTCGCGGAAAACCAGGCGAATGATCGCTATTTCGCCGAATCCGCGAGCGGCAAGCCGCATTTCGACCTGTCCACCTATGTCCGTCACCGGCTGCTCGCGGCCGGCGTCGCGACCGTCGAGGCGCTGCACCTCGACACCTATGCCGAACCCGAGCGCTTCTACAGCTACCGGCGGGCGACCCATCGCGGTGAAGCCGATTACGGGCGCCAGCTGAGCGCGATCGCCTTGCCGTGACCGCCTTATGGCCGCGCCCTTTCATTTGATTGGCGCGGTCCGGCGCTCAGGCTAAGGGTCCGGCCAAGGAGACCATTCTTGTCCAGCAAAGATGAAAGCGGCTGGCACCGCCGTCCCGAGGCCGGAACGACCAGCATTGGCAATCACAAGTTGAAGCCGTCGACGCTGATGATGGGCTACGGCTTCGACCCCGCGCTCAGCGAAGGATCGTTGAAGCCGCCGGTGTTCCTGACCTCGACCTTCGTGTTCGAGAATGCGGCCGCGGGGAAGCGCTTCTTCGAGGGCGTCACCGGCAAGAGACCCGGCGGGGCCGAGGGCCTGATCTATTCGCGCTTCAACGGCCCCAACCAGGAGATTCTCGAAGACCGGCTCAGCGTATGGGAGGAAGCCGACGACGCGCTTGCCTTCTCCAGCGGAATGGCGGCGATCGCAACGCTGCTGATGACCTTCGTCCGTCCGGGCGACTGCGTGGTTCATTCCGGGCCGCTCTATGCGGCGACCGAGACGCTGATCGCTAAAATCCTCGGCCAGTTCGGCGTCGAGTGGATCGACTTTCCCTCGGGCGCGACGCGCGAGGAGATCGACGCAGCCATCGCCAAGGGCAAAGCGAAGGGGCGGGTCTCGCTGATCTACCTCGAAAGCCCGGCCAACCCGACCAATCAGCTGGTCGACGTCGAGGCGGTCGCCGCGGCGCGCGACGCCGCGTTCGGCGCGGCAGAGCGGCCGCCGATCGCCATCGACAACACCTTTCTCGGCCCGCTTTGGGCGCATCCGCTGAAGCAGGGCGCCGACCTCACGATCTACAGCCTGACCAAATATGCCGGCGGACACAGCGACCTCGTCGCCGGGGCCGTCACCGGGACTCAGGACCTGATCGACAAGATCCGGATGATGCGCAACACGATCGGCACCATCTGCGACGCGAACACCGCCTGGATGCTGCTCAGAAGCCTTGAGACGCTCGAACTCCGGATGGAGCGCGCCGGCGAGAATGCGGCAAAGGTCTGCGCGTTTTTGCGCGACCATCCCAAGGTCGAAAGCGTCGGCTATCTCGGCTTCCTCGAGGAAGGTTCGCGCCAGGCGGACATCTACGCCCGCCACTGCACCGGCGCCGGCTCGACCTTCTCGCTCTATCTGACAGGCGGGGAGAAGGAGGCGTTCGCGTTCCTCGACTCGCTCCGCATCGCGCATCTCGCCGTCAGCCTCGGCGGCACCGAGACTTTGGCCAGCGCGCCCGCCGCGATGACGCATCTGTCGGTGCCCGACGAACGCAAGGCGCAGCTCGGGATCACGCCCAACCTGCTGCGTATCTCGATCGGCGTCGAGGATCCGGACGACCTGATCGCCGACTTCGCGAATGCGCTGAACGCCGTCTGACGCTCCTCCCTGCGAGCATGAGCTCGTGTGGAGGGAGACCGCTGCCGAAGGCCGTTACCCCCAATCCTCGATCGCCCAGCCGCGCTCCGTCGCGACCCGGCGGAGTTTGCCATGAGGGTTTACGGCGACCGGCTCGTCGGCCCATTCGAAGGCGGGCCGGTCGGAGACATGGTCCGAATAGAAGCGGACGTGGCCGTGTTTGCCCTTGAGACCCGATTTCTCGACCCAATCGGCGATCATCCGGAGCTTGGCCGGGCCGTAGCAATTCTCGCCGAGGATCTTCGCGTGGACCCGCTCGTCCAGGCCGATGACCGAGCCGGTGCCGATCACGTCGTCGAAGCCGAGACGCTCCGCAATCGCGTCGGCGTAAAGGCGGTAGGAGGCGGTCGCCAGGACGACGCGCCGCCCTTCCGCCTTGTCGCGCGCAATGGCCCGCCGCGCGCCGGGGCGGATGTTGGTCTCAACCTGGCGGTCGGCGAAGCTGTCGACCAGCGGCTTGAGGTCGCGCGGGTGGAGCTTGCCGCCGAGCAGCAACCGATGGTTGATTTCCTTCAGCGTCCCCCGGTCGATCAGCCGGGCGGCATAAGCGAGCATTGAGACGGCAACGAACGGGAGGAAAACCAGCCGCCACGGCGCGCGCCGCAGCGCGCAATGGAGCAAGAACGGCGTGTAGGTCGGACGGTGGGTGACGGTCCGGTCCATGTCGTAGATCGCGAGCTCGCTCATGCCCGCCCCTCGAGGATCGCTTCGACAAGCGCGTGGTCCTCGACCTTGTCGACGTCGATCCCGGCGAGCGGGTTGTTCAGCCGGACCGCCTTGACGTTGAGGTCGATTCGCCTTCCGAGGCGGGCGAGAACCTGGTCGATGCTGAGCAGCCGAAGCGCCGTGCCGAGGAGGACCAGCGGGCCGAGCAGGGACACGAACCGCCAGCCCTGCTTGCGGTCCTGTTCGACAGAGCGCCACAGCTCGATCGCCGCCGCGGCCTTGGGCGAGCCGAGCGCGAACAGGTTGGCGCCGGTGTAGGCGCCGCCGCGGAACTTCAGCCAGGTGCGCTTCGCTTCGGGAAAGCGGCGAAGGATCGAGTTTCGCTCAACCACGCCGATGGCGATGTCCGAGCTCGCCGCTCCGCCGCAGAACTGCTCGATCATCGGCCGGTCGAGCAGGGCATGGTCCGCAGTCGTGACCAGCACCGGCCATTCGACGCTGCGGTCCCAGCACAGTTCGAGCAACGTCTCGGCGATCGTCCCGCGCGATTCGCGGACCGTCAGCCGCACATCGTCGTGGACAACGGAGGCGATTTGCGCCGGCCTCTGGCTGACGACCACGACCGTCCGGATTTCGCGCACGGCAAGGAGCGCGCGGACCGGCCGCCGGACCATCGGCTCTCCGGCAACCGGGATTAGCGGCTTCAGCTCGGCGCCGAATGCCTCGGCGAGCGGGTCGACGCCCGGCCGGGAACCGGCGAGGACGACCGCGGTCCAGCTCACCCTTCAAGCCAGGAGCGGATCGTGCCGCCACGCGCCGCGCGCTCGCTCGCCTGGGCGTAGCGCACAGCGTGGAAGATCAGGCTGATGATAGTCCACCAGGCGACCAGCACGAGACCGCTGTCGGGCCTTCCGACGACCAGCGCGGCGACCAGGATGATCATGTTCGGGTTGCGCCGCGCGGTGATCAGCCGGAACTTGCTGTCGATCGGCCGCCAGACGTGGATGTGCATGCCGCCAAAGCGCCGCATGAACAGCCCCTCGATCACGCGCTGCACGACGTAGCCCCCGATGATCGCCCACAGCACCATCGTCGCATAGACCGGGTCGAGGGGACGGCCGTAAGCGGCGAGCCCGTGCGCCCACGCCCACCACCAGAAGGGCGGGTGGACGAGGTCGATGCCATGATCGAACACATTACCCCATTTGGAGGACTGGCCGGTGCAGCGCGCGAGCTTCCCGTCGACCGTGTCGAGCACCATGAAGACGAAGCCGGAGGCCACGCCCAACCAATAATGCCCATGCCAGAAGAGCATGAAGGCCAGGACGCAAAGCACGGCGCCGACCGCGGTCACGAGATTCGGGCTGAGCCCAGCCTGAGCCGCCCAGCGGGTCAGGTAAAAGGCCGGCTTACGCCACAAATAGAGCGTGAGGACGTCGGTGACGCCCTTGTAGGCCGCGTCGTAGGCGGCGCGCTCGACCGGCTCGGCATTGGCGGGATCGAGCGGCAGGACGAAGGGCCGGTCGCGCTTGCGAAGCTCGGCATAACTGAGCTCGGCCGTCTCCGCCGCGAGCGGCTCGAAGCCGTCGAACTCGCTTCCGGACTCCATCGCCGTCGCAACGGCCGCCGCGTCGCGGTCCGCGGGAACATGGGCCATCACGGGCTTCCCCGCGAGCGTCAGAACCGCGCCGGGGCTCGTGCGCATCGCCTTCAGCCACGCCGGGTCCCAGGCAAAATCGAGGCTCGAAACGATCGCAGCGCGACCGCGCTCGACGGAATCGGCGCAATCGAAGCCGGCATTGGCGGCGAGGCTGCAGGCGCGGTCGCGGGCCGTCATCCCGAACGGACGCGCCGGGTTTGAACCGACCGGCACGAACAGCAGCTTCGCCTCATCCGCCATGCGCCGGGCATAGAGACGGTGAAGCCGGCAGAAAAGTGGCGGAACTGGCTGCCGACTTGCCCCTTTTCGAGCTTTCGCGCATTCATCCCCGGCGAATGGTCCAGGACGAGCCCACACCGGAGGCGGCCGCAGACGCGGCGACCTATCGCGTTTCGGGGGCGCTGACGATCACGCGGGCGGCGACCACGCAGCGGGAGATCGACTCCCTGCCGGACCCGCTGACGATCGATCTCACCAACGTCGAGCGGATGGACACGGTCGGCGCGTGGATCGTGTACCGCACCGTGCGCGACCGGGGCGCGAAGGTGGTCGGGGCGAGCCGGGAGGAAGTGAGCCTGCTGAAGGAGGTCGCGAACTTCGACGCGCCGACGCGGGTCGTTCCCGACCAGCCGGCGGGCTTCGTGCGGATGATGAGCGAGCTCGGCGAATGGGTCACCGAGGCTGGCCGGACCCTGCTCGGCCTGCTCGGCTTCTTCGGCGCGACCCTGATCGGTTTCGCCAATCTCATCCGCCGGCCCAAGCGGTTCCGCCTCAACGCCGTGGTCCAACGCTTCGACGTGGTCGGCGTCCGCGCGCTCGGGATCATCGGGCTGATGAGCTTCCTCATCGGCATCGTCATCGCCCAGCAGGGCTCGGTCCAGCTCGCGCAGTTCGGGGCCGAAATCTACACCATCAACCTGATCGGCCGCATCACCACCCGCGAGCTCGGCACGCTGATGACCGCGATCATGGTCGCCGGGCGCTCGGGCTCGGCCTTCGCTGCCCAGCTCGGGACGATGAAGATCACCGAGGAAATCGACGCGATGCGGACGATCGGCGTGTCGCCGGTCGAAGCGCTCGTCATCCCGCGAATGATCGCCGCGGTGCTGATGATGCCGCTACTGGCATTCTGGTCGATGCTCCTGACGCTGATCGGCGGCGGGGTGTTCGTCTGGCTCTCCCTCGGCATCCCGCCGCTCACCTACATCCAGCGGCTGCAGGAGGTGATACCGCCGACGGACTTGTGGGTCGGACTGATCAAGGCGCCGGTGTTCGGCTTCATCATCGCCCTGACCGGCTGCTTCCAGGGGATGCTGGTGCAGGGCAACAGCGAGGAGGTCGGCGCGCGCACGACGATCGCCGTCGTCCAGTCGATCTTCCTCGTCATCGTGCTCGACGCGGTCTTCGCCGTCTTCTTTTCGAACGTCGGCTGGATATGATTCCAAAGGACTGCGATCCGGTCATCGAGGTCCGCGGGCTGCGCAACAGCTTCGGCGAGCAGGTGGTGCACGAGGACCTCGACCTCACCGTGTGCCGCGGCGAGATCCTGGGCGTCGTGGGCGGGTCGGGGACCGGCAAGTCGGTGCTGCTGCGCTCGATCATCGGCCTGCAGATTCCAGACGAGGGTGACATCACCGTCCTTGGCGAGAACATGGTCGGCCGGACCGAGGACGAAGCGAAGAATATTCGCCGGCGCTGGGGCATATTGTTCCAGAACGGCGCTTTGTTCTCGACGCTGACCGTCGCCGAGAACGTCGAGGTGCCGATCCGCGAATATTTCCCCTACCTGCGACCGCCGCTGCTCCACGAGATCGCGTCCTACAAGATCGCGATGGGCGGCCTTCCCCCTGACGCGGGCCCCAAATATCCGAGCGAGCTTTCGGGCGGCATGGTCAAGCGCGCCGGCCTCGCCCGCGCCTTGGCGCTGGACCCCGAGCTGCTGTTCCTCGACGAGCCGACGTCTGGGCTCGATCCGATGGCGGCGGCGGGCTTCGACGAATTGATCCGCTCGCTTCAGCAGCGGCTCAACTTGACGGTCTTCCTGATCACCCACGACCTCGATTCGCTCTACGCGGTGTGCGACCGGGTCGCGGTGCTGGCCGACCGGAAGGTGCTGGGAGTCGGAACGATTCCGGAACTATTGGCTTTGGACCATCCTTGGATACAAGAATATTTTAACGGGCCGCGCGGACGTGCTGCGGCTCTCGGTCACGAGGAAGAGGCGGCACAGGACAGCTGATGGAGACCCGGTCCAACTATGTGATGGTCGGCACCGTGACCATGGCGCTCCTGGCCGGAGCATTGCTGTTCATCGTCTGGCTCGCCGGGCTCTCGGGCAAGGCGACCAAATGTTACGACATTTATTTCGCGCAGGCGGTCGGCGGCCTCAACAAGGGCTCCAACGTCACCTTTTCCGGGGTGCCGGTCGGCCAGGTCGACCGCATCTCGCTGCTCCCGAGCCGGCCGGAGTTCGTGTGGGTGCGAATCACGGTCGATCCGCAAACGCCCGTCCTCCAGGGCACGACGGCGCAGATCAAGGGCGTCGGCTTCACCGGGGTCAACGAGATCCAGCTCGACGGCGCCGCCCGCGGCAGCCCGCCGATCACCCAGGCCGGGCCGCAGGGCTGCCCGGTCATCCCGTCGAGCACGAGCGGGCTCGGCGCGTTGCTCAACAGCGCGCCCGAACTGATGGAGCGGATCCAGCGGTTGACCGAGCGACTGACCGAGTTGCTCAGCGACAGGAACCAGAACGCGATCAGCGACATCCTGGAGAACATCGACCGCACGAGCCAGGTCCTCGCCGACCACGCGCCGCAGCTCGGCGCGGCGATCGACGACGCGCGGGTCGCCGTCCGGGATGCGGGGATTGCTGCCAAGAACGTCGCCGCCTTGTCCGACACCACCAACCGCCTCGTGGTCGAGGAAGGCCGTCCGGCGGCGCAGGATCTTCGCCGGGCCATCGCCTCGGTCCAGAAGGCGGCCGACAATCTCGACGCGATGATCTCCGATGCGCGGCCGGGCGTGCAGAATTTCACCAAGTCGACGCTGCCCGAAGCCAATCAGCTGGTTCACGAGCTGCGAGACTTGTCCAGGTCTCTGAAGAGCGTGTCGGAACGGGTCGAACAGGGCGGAATCGGCGGCGCGCTCGGCCCGGAAAAGCTGCCCGACTACAAGCCAGGGAAGAATCGCAAATGAAGCCATTGCCGCGTCTCGCAGCACCGCTGGCGCTTGCTCTCGCCCTTGGCGCCTGCTCGCTCGGCGGATTGCTCGGCGGCGGCGGGAAGACGCCGGCGACCCTGCAGACGCTGACGACCGAAGCGCCCGACCCCGGGCCGATCAGCCGAGTGGCCGCGGCCGGGCAATCCGTGACGATTGCCGTTCCAACGATATCGAAGGAACTGCGCACGGTCCGGGTGCCGGTGCAGGTGACCCCGACCGACATCCAATATGTGACCGGCCTGCAGTGGGTCGAGACGCCCGACCGCTTGTTCCAGCGGCTGGTCGCCGAGACCGTGCGCCGGACGACCAACCGCGTCGTTCTCGATCCAAGCCTGGTCACGCTCGACCCGGGTCTTGTGCTGAGCGGGCAGCTGCAGAAATTCGGTTACGACGCGCAGAGCGGCCAGGTAGTCGTGGTCTACGACGGTGCGCTGTCCACCGGGGGCGGCGGGGCCGTCGAAACCCGCCGCTTCGTTGCGACGGCCCCGGCCGACGGCACCGGAGCGAGCGTCGGGCCGGCGCTCAACCAGGCCGCCAACCAGGTCGCGCGCGAAGTCGCGCAGTGGATCGGCGGCAGGCCCGGCTAAGCCAGGCTCTTCGACGCCTGCTCGAACACATCTTTGGACAGGCCCGGAGCGGCAACGATCCGCTCCAGCTCCGCCTTCATCCGTGCCGCGCGCTCCGGCTCGAACCGCTTCCACCGGCCGAAAGCCGGAATCAGCCGCGCCGCGACCTGCGGGTTGAGCTCGTCCGCTGCGAGGATCATGTCGGCGAGGAACCGGTATCCGCGACCGTCGCGTGAATGGAACGCCCAGTGGTTGCCGCCGAACGTGCCGGCCAGCGCACGCAGGCGGTTGGGGTTGGCAATCGTGAATTCGGGATGCTTCTCCAGCGCCAAAACCTGATCGACGGTGTCCGCGCGCTGCGCCGCCGCCTGAAGCGCGAACCATTTGTCGAGTACCAGGGCATCGGCGCGGAACCGGTCGTGGAAGGCATTCAGCGCGGCCTGCCGCTCCGGCGCGTCGAGCGAGACCAGGATGCCAAGCGCGCCCTGGCGGTCGGTCATATTGTCCGCTCCGTCGAACTGCGCCTTGGCCAGCGTCGCACCTTGGCGCTCGTCCCCCGCGGCGAGCAGACCCAGCGCGACGGTGCGAAGGCGCCGGATGCCCTTCGCGCGCGGGCTGAGGTCGTCGCCCGCGGCGCCGTCGCTGCGGTGCGCGGCGAGCAGCTCGGACGACAGCGCCGAGCCGAGCGACCTGCGCAGCGCCTCGCGGGACGCGTGGATCGCGTCCGGATCGACGACGTCGAGGCGTTCGGCGATCAGCGTCTCGGACGGAAGCAGGATCGACTCGCCCTTGAACGCCGGGTCGAGCGAGTTGGACCGCAGCGTCGCGGCGACCGCTTCGACGACCGGCTCGCTGTCGGCGTCGGCCCCGTGCGCGCCGGCAACCAGCGCGCGCATCATCAGCTCCTGGATCGCCTCGTAGCGCGCGAACGGGTCGGTGTCGGTCTGGGCAAGGCGCTCCAGTTCGCCCGGCCTGCGCTCGGCGGCGATGATGATCGGGGCCGAAAAGCCGCGGTTGATCGACAGCAAGGGCCGCTCGACGACATTGTCGAAGCGGATGCTCTCGCTCGGCCGGTCGAGCACGATCATCCGTTCCGGGGAGATTTCATCGCCGCTGGCCTCGCCGACCAGGGCGGTCCTGAGCGGAATCGGCATCGGCTGCTTGGCGGGCTGGCCGGGCGTCGGGTCGACCGTCTGCGACAAATGAAGCGTCGCGGACGTTCCGGCCGCGTCATAGTCGAGCCGCGCGCGGACCTTCGGCGTGCCCGCCTGGCTGTACCAGATCTTGAATGGCGTCAGGTCGAACCCGCTCGCGTCCTCCAGCGCTTTGACGAAGTCGTCGCAAGTTGCCGCCTCGCCATCGTGGCGCGCGAAATAGAGGTCGGTGCCGGCGCGGAACTTTTCCGGGCCAAGGACCGTCGCGAACATGCGGATCACCTCGGCGCCCTTGTTGTAGACGGTCGCGGTGTAGAAGTTGCCGATCTCGATGTAGCTGTCGGGGCGCACCGGGTGGGCGAGCGGGCCGGCATCCTCGGGGAATTGCGCGGCGCGGAGCACGCGCACGTCCTCGATGCGCTTGACCGCTGCGCTGCCGATGTCGGCCGAGAAGCTCTGGTCGCGGAAGACCGTGAAGCCCTCCTTCAGCGACAGCTGGAACCAGTCGCGGCAGGTGACCCGGTTACCCGACCAATTGTGGAAATATTCGTGGGCGATGACCCGCGCGATATTGTCGAAGTCGGCGTCGGTGGCGGTATCCTGGTCGGCGAGGACATAGGCCGAGTTGAAGATGTTGAGGCTCTTGTTCTCCATCGCGCCCATGTTGAAGTCGCTGACGGCGACGATGTTGAACTGGTCGAGGTCGTACTCGCGGCCGTAGACCTTCTCGTCCCAGGCCATCGCGAGCTTCAGACTGGCCATCGCGTGCCGGGTCTTGGGCAGGTCGGCCTCGCGCACCCAGATGTTGAGCTCGACGCTCCGGCCCGACAGGGTCGTGAACGTGTCGCGATTTGCCTTGAGGTCGCCGGCGACGAGCGCGAACAAATAAGCTGGCTTCGAGAACGGGTCCTCCCATTCCGCCCAGTGCCTGCCTCCGTCCGCCGCGCCATGGGCGACGCGGTTGCCGTTGGACAGCAGGACCGGGAAGGCCGTCGCGTCGCCTTCCATGCGGACTCGGTATTTCGACAGTACGTCGGGGCGATCGGGGAAGAAGGTGATCCGCCGAAAGCCTTCGGCCTCGCACTGGGTGCACAGCATCCCGTTGGACGCATAGAGGCCCATCAGCTTCGTGTTGGCCGCCGGGCTGATCTCGTTCTCGATCCCGATTTCGTGGCGGTCGCCGGAAAGCGGAATGACGAGGTCCTTGCCTTCAACCGTCCACGCGTCCGACTTGGCGCCGTCGATCCAAACGCCGAGCGGTTCCACCTCATCGCCGTTCAGCCGCAGCGCGGCACCGGGCGAACCGGCCGGATTGCGCTCGACGACCAACTTCGCCTGGACCCGCGTCCGTTCGATTCCCAGGCTGAAGTTCAGCGCGATCTCCGGCACCAGCCAGTCTGGCGGGCGATAATCCTCGCGGCGGATCGCGACATGGGACGGCGACAACGGCGCCTCGGGCGCGGTTTGGGCGTCGGCTACGGTCGTTCTTACATCAAGCATGGCCGGGCTCTAGGCGGCGTCGGGCGAAGTCACAACCGGACGCTCCCGGCTCAACGCGCCGACCATTCCGCCGAGCGCGAGCATGGCGCCGGCGATGGTCGTCGGGGTCCAGCGATAGCCTTCGAGCCAGGTCGAGAAGCCCATGGCGATGATCGGCACCAGCACGCTCGAATAAGCCGCCTTGCCCGGGCCGATGATCCGCACGACCGGATAATAGAGGCTGAAGGTCAGGACGGAGGCCGCGAGCGCCAGGTAGATCAGGCCGGATAGATAGATCGGGTCGGTATCGAACACCGGCGGTCCGGTCATGGCGAAAGCGATGGCGGCGTCGATCAGGGCGCCCATGGCCATCGACCAGGCGAGCAAAGTGAACAGCGGGAAGCGGCGCACCTCGGGCCGCGCCTGCAAGACGTTCGCGCCGGCCGCTCCGACCATCCCGACCAGGGTCAGCGCGATCCCGGCGACGACCTGCGGCGTCCTCGCCGCATGCGCACCGAGCTCATGGGCGAACAGCAGGCCGATGCCCGCCACCGCGACCAGCGAGCTCCAGAAGAAGCGCGTCGTCGGCTTGTGGCCGAGGAACGCCCAGGCGAGCAGGCTGCTCGGGATCAGGAGCAACGCGAAGACGGTCGCGACTACGCCGGAAGTGATGTGCCGCTCGGCGAGGTACACGGCGTTGAAGTTGACGCAGAATTGCGCGAAGCCGAGCGCGATCGCGACGAGGATGCCCGACCGCGGCAGGCGCAGCCCCTCGCCCTTCGCCACGGCGATCAGTGCCATGGCGGCGGCGGCGATGATGAAGCGGTAGGTGACTGACCATTGCGGCGGGACGATCCCGAGCTGACCGCGGATGACGATCCAGGTCGAGCCCCAGATCGCCGTGAAGATAATGAAGGGAAGCGTGACCGTCCGGAATGTGGACGCCTGGGCCTCGGTCACAGGGCGGCGAGCGCCGCTGCGAGCCCCGCCACCGCCTGCGGGGCGCTGTCCCAGCTGGTGACGAAGCGAACCTGGCCCGGCCCCCATTCGTAGAAGTCAAACCCGTGGGCGCGGAGGCTCCTGGCTTCCTCTTCGATGACCCGGACGAACAGCTCGTTGGCCTCGACCGGGTGGATCAGCCGCCCGCCCGCCGCTTTCGCCAACACCTGCGCGGCGGCGTTCGCGGCGCGCGCATTTTCGAGCCACAGGCCATCCTCGAGCAAAGCAAGGATCTGCGCGGCGAGCATCCGACCCTTCGAGGCCAGGTGGCCGGCGCGCTTGCGCCGCACCGCGATCTCGTCGGCTAGCTCGGACCTGAACAGGATCAGCGCCTCGGCGCTGAGCCCGCCATTCTTGATAAAGCCGAACGACATCGCGTCCACGCCCGCGCGCCAGGTGACGTCGGCGGGGCTGTCGCCGGTCGTGGCGAGCGCATTGGCGAAGCGCGCGCCATCCATGTGGAATGCGAGGCCGCGCCCCTTCGCGAGCTCACCGAGCGCGGCGACCTCGGCGGCGCGATAGACGAGACCCCCCTCGGTCGCGTTGGTGATCGACAGCACGGCCGGCTGGACCTGGTGGACGTCGGCGCGGATCGCGTCGCACGCGGCGGCGACCGCTTGCGGCGTGACCTTCGCGCCGGGACCGTCGATCAGGACCAGCTTGGCCCCGCCGGTGAAGAAGCCGGGCGCGCCGGCCTCGTCGACCTCGATATGCGCGTCGCGGTGGCAGAGGATCGCCCGATAGGGTGGGCAGAGCGCCGCCAGCGCGAGGCAATTGGCAGCGGTCCCGGTCGTCACCCAGAAGGCGCGCACCTCGGTCTCGAACAGTTCGGAGAAGGCGCCGTCGAGCGCCAAGCTCCATTCGTCGCCGTCATAAGCCGTGTCGAGGCGATTCGACGCGGAGATCGCGTCGATCACCTTCGGATGCGCCGCCGCCGCATTGTCCGAAAAGAACCTCATTCGGCGCCGTTAGCGCCGTCCCTCCCCTGCGGTCCAGCGACGGCGCGCGCCTGCGCCTTTCGCTTGCGCAGATTCTCGCGCAGCGCCGCGGCCAGCCGCTCCTCGCGTGCCTTGTCTTTCGCCGTCATGCCAACCACCTAGCGCCGCGCGGGTTGACAGGCCAAGGCCCGGCCCGTCATAGGCGCGCGGCCTCCGACAAAGTGCTGCCGTAGCTCAGTGGTAGAGCGCATCCTTGGTAAGGCTGAGGTCGTGAGTTCAATCCTCACCGGCAGCACCATTTTCGCCTGCAGCGATGCCCGGGGCATCGCGAAGCCGACAATCCGCCGGATGGCGAGACGAGACCCGCTCAACCAGTAATCCGTCCGAGGCCCGTCACCATGCCGTCTGCGGTGCATGGTCCCCCCTCCCGTTCCGGGGAAGATCAGATCGCGGCGCAGGCTTGCTGCAGCCATTCCAGATCCGCGCCGTCAAGCTGCGGGCCGATCTTGGCCAGCACGTGCGCATGGTAGCAGTTGAGCCAGATGAGCTCCTCGGGCTCGAGCATTTCCGCCTCGATCAGCCGCCGGTCGATCGGCGCGAAGGTCAAAGTCTCGAAGCCGAGCATCTCCTTTTCCGCGCCGGCAATTTCGCGCTCGACCACCAGCACCAGGTTCTCGATCCGGATTCCGTAGTCGCCGCTCTTGTAATAGCCGGGCTCGTTGGAGAGGATCATGCCCGCGCGGAGCGGCTCGTCGCCTCCGCTCTGGCTGCTCCCGACCGGGGAAATGCGCTGCGGGCCCTCGTGGACCGAGAGAAAGCTGCCGACTCCGTGGCCGGTGCCGTGGGCGTAATCGAGCCCGGCTTCCCACAGCGGCCGGCGGGCGAAGCTGTCGAGCTGCGACCCACGCGTGCCCTTCGGGAAGCACGCCGTCGCGACGGCGATGTGCCCCTTGAGCACCCGGGTGAAGCGGTCGCGCATCTCGTCGGTCGGCTGGCCAACGATCATGGTGCGCGTGATGTCGGTCGTTCCGTCGACATATTGGCCACCCGAATCGACCAGGTAGATGCGGTTGTTCTCGATCGGCAGGTTGGACTGCTCGCTGACCCGGTAGTGCGGGATCGCGGCGTTGGGCCCGGCCGCCGAAATCGTGTCGAACGACAGGTCGCGAAGCTCGGGATTTTCCTGGCGCAGCTCCTGCAGCTTCGCCGCGGCCTTGAGCTCGTCGAGGCCGCCCTTCGGCGCGACCTCGTCGATCCACCGGAGGAACTTCGCGATCGCGGCACCATCGCGGACCTGCGAGGCCTTTTGCCCCGCGATCTCGACCGGGTTCTTGATCGCCTTCGGAAGCACCGTCGGATCGCGCCTGGCGAGGACCTTGGCTCCCGCGCCGTCAAGCGCATCGAAGATCGCCGCGACCGAGCGTTCGGGATCGACCGCTACCGTCTTGCCCTGCATCGCGCGCAGCACCGGCTCGAACTCGCTGCGCTCATGGACGCGGACTCCGTTGCCGAGATGCTGGCGGACCTCCGGCCCGATCTTCTCCGACGCGACGAACAGGTCGGCGGTGCCGTCCGAGTTCACCAGCGCGTAAGCGAGCGCGACCGGGGTGCGGGAAACGTCGGCGCCGCGGATGTTGAAGGCCCACGCAATGGAGTCGAGGGCGGAAAGCACCGCGGCGTCGGCGTGCTCCGTGGCGAGCCAGTCCGCGATCTCGGTCCGTTTCTCCGCCGCCGACTTGCCGGCATATTGGTCGGGCTGGACGACGAGATGCGCTTTCGACGCCTCGGGACGGTCGGTCCAGATTTCGTCGATCGGGTTGCGCGTCACCGCGACGAGCTCGGCGCCGCGGCTGGCGAGCGCCTCCTTCGCCTTCTTCACCCAGTCGCGGGTGTGCAGCCACGGGTCGTAGCCGATCCGCGCGCCTTCGGGGGCATGCTCCCGGAGCCATTCGGTGGTGCTCGTCTCGGGCACCGACTGGTACGACCACTCGGTCTCACTGACCTGCTGGCGGACCTGGAGCGTGTAGCGGCCGTCGACGAAGATCGCCGCTTCTTCGGGAAGCACGACCGCGGAGCCCGCCGAGCCCTCGAAGCCGGTCAGCCAGGCGAGCCGCTGGGCGTAGCTCCCGACATATTCGCTCATATGCTCGTCGGTCAGCGGCACGACGAAGCCGTCGAGCTTGCTGGCCTTGAGCTGCTCGCGCAGGGCTTTGAGGCGATCGGCGTAGGTCGACATTCACTCACTCCGTTCGTGCTGAGCTTGTCGAAGCACGGTCCTTCTTTTAGCGCCGAGATAGGAAAAGACAGCCCTTCGACAAGCTCAGGGCGAACGGGAGCAATTGTGACGATCTTTCCCATGCCGCCGAGCGCCGAGAAACGGCCGTACAGCTACGAATGCCACGGCGTGACCATCGAAGACCCGTGGCACTGGCTGCGCGACCCCCAATACCCCGAGGTCAGCGACCCGGACGTGCTCGCCTACCTCCACGCCGAGAATGATTATTTCGAGGCGTGGAAGGGGGAGAACCAGAAGCTGATCGACGCGCTGTTCGAAGAGATGAAAGGGCGGATCAAGGAGGATGACGCGTCGGTCCCGATCAAGGACGGCGACTGGCTCTATTGGTGGGCGTTCAAGCCCGGGGCGCAATACCGGACCTGGTACCGGAGGCCCGTCGCGGGCAGCACTGATCACATCCTCTTCGACGAGCCGGTCGAAGCCGAGGGAAAAGATTATTTCCGCCTCGGCGCGCTGGAGATCAGTCCCGACGGCAAGCTCGCGGCGATCATGGTCGACGACGACGGATCGGAGCGGTTTCAGCTCAAGATCCGCGACCTCGCGACCGGCAACGACCTCGAGACGGTAACCGAGGTCGGGATTGGTCAGCCGGTGTGGACCAACGGGTCCGACGGAATCGTCTTCACCGAAGTCAACGAGCATTGGCGCAGCTACCGCGCGCGCTTCCATCGGCTGGGAGACCCGCCGGAAGAGTCGCTTACGCTCTACGAGGAGACCGAAGAGCTCGGCTTCAGCGTCGGCGTCGGCAAGACCACTGACCGCTCGCTGATCATCGTCTCGACCGGCGACAATGCGACCAGCGAGGTGCGCTTCGCGCCGGCGGACGACCCGACCCAGCCGCTGACGCTCGTCTCGCGGCGCAAGCCCAACCGGGAATATCATGTCGACGCGGCGCATGGGCGGCTGTGGATCCACACCAACGACGATCATGTGAATTTCCGATTGGCTGGAGCCGATCCGGCCGAGCCCGAACAATGGCGGACGGTGATCGCGGGATCGGACCGCGTCTACCTGACCGGCGCGACCAGTTATCGCGACCACCTTGCCATCAGCAGCCGGGTCGACGGGCTCGACCAGCTGGTCCTGCGCAC
Source organism: Sphingomicrobium sp. (assembly GCA_035281125.1). Taxonomy (GTDB): domain Bacteria; phylum Pseudomonadota; class Alphaproteobacteria; order Sphingomonadales; family Sphingomonadaceae; genus Sphingomicrobium. The sequence goes on from DATEEM010000025.1 coordinate 17,967, forward strand.
CTACGCCGGCGAGGAGATTCGAATCCCGTTCGCGGAGGCGAGCTACAGCGCCTTCTTCCACGGCAATCCCGAGTTCGCGCCGGATTCCTACCGGCTCGGCTATTCGTCGATGATCACCCCGATGACGACCTACGACTATCACCCGGCGAGCGGCGCGCTCGAGGTGCGCAAGGTGCAGGAAATCCCCTCCGGCTACAAATCCTCGCAATATGCGACCGAGCGGCTGATGGTCCCTGCCCGCGACGGCGTGAACGTGCCGGTGTCGGTGGTCTACCGGAAAGGGTTCGCCAAGGACGGGTCGGGCAAGCTGTTCTTGTACGGTTACGGGGCGTACGGAATGGCCGTACCGCCGGTGTTCAACTCCAACCGCATCAGCCTGCTCGACCGGGGCTGGGCCTGCGCGATCGCCCATATCCGCGGCGGCGACGACCTCGGCCATCAATGGTTCCTCGACGGCAAGCTCGACAAGCGCACCAACACATTCAACGATTTCGTCGACGTCGCGAAGGGACTGATCGCCGGAGGGTTCACCAGCGCCGGGAAGATCGCGATCAACGGGCGATCGGCCGGCGGCGAGCTGGTCGGCGCGGTGGTCAACAGCGACCCCGAGCTATGGGGAGCGGTGGTCGGCGACGTGCCGTTCGTCGACGTCCTGAACACCATGCTCGACGACACGCTGCCGCTGACTCCGGGCGAATGGCCCGAATGGGGCAATCCGATCAGCGACAAGACGGTGTTCGATTATCTGCGGAGCTACTCGCCCTACGACAACGTGAGGGAACAGGATTACCCGCCGATGCTGATCACCGGGGGCCTGACCGACCCGCGAGTCACTTATTGGGAGCCGGCGAAATGGGCCGCGAAGCTGCGTGCCACCAAGACCGATGGCAATTTGCTGCTGCTGAAGATCAACATGGGCGCGGGCCATGGCGGCAAGTCGGGCCGCTGGGACGGTCTGAAGGAGGTCGCCGAGACCTATGCCTTCATGCTGACGGAGGTGGGTAGCTGAGCGAACGCCCCGTCTTCGAACTGACCTTCACCGCGCTGCCCGAGCACATCGACGAACTCGGGCACGTCAACAATGCAGTGTGGGTGCAGTGGATGGAGCAGGTCGCGGTGGCGCACTGGCGCAGCGTCGCCGACCCCGCCCACCAGGACGATTATGTCTGGGTCGTGGTGCGGCACGAGATCGATTATTTGCGCGCGGTGCTGGAAGGCGAACGCATCACCGCCCGCACCTGGGTCGGAGAGGAACCGAAGGGCGCGCGGTTCGCGCGGCACATGGAATTCGTCGGCGCGGACGGCAAGCCGCGGGTTCGGGCCAAGACCCAGTGGGCGATCATCGACAAGGCCGCGGGCCGGCCGATCCGCGTGCCCGCGGAGGTAGTGGCGCCGTTCATGGGCGAAGGCTAACAACGGCGCATGAGCGCCACGGTCCTTTACGATTATTACCGCTCCTCCGCGGCCTACCGCGTCCGCATCGCGCTCAACCTGAAAGGTGTCGCTTACGAAAGCCGCTCGGTGAACCTGCTCCACAGCGAGCAGAAGGCCGACGATTATCGCGCGTTGAACCCGCAGGGGCTGGTGCCGATGCTGGAGATCGACGGGCACCGGCTGACGCAGAGCATCGCCATCATCGCTTACCTCGACCAGACGATCCCCGATCCGCCGCTCATCCCGCGCGATCCCGTCGACGGCGCGCATGTCCGCGCGCTGGCGCTGACCGTTGCCTGCGACATCCACCCGCTCAACAACCTCAGGGTGCTGAAATATCTGTCGGGCGAGCTCGGCCTGCCGCAGGAGGATCGCGACATCTGGTACATCCACTGGATTCGCGAGGGCCTGCCGGCGCTCGAATCGCTGGCCAAGGCCGGGGCCGGCCGCTTCCTGTTCGGCGATGCGCCGACCATCGCCGACGTGTGCCTCGTCCCCCAACTCTATAACGCGCGGCGTTTCAACGTTCCGATCGAGGATTATCCGACTTTGCTTCGCGCCGAGGAGAATGCGAACAAGCTTGACGCGTTCGCCGCGGCGCATCCCGACAGGCAGGAGCAGCCGGCATGAACAGAGTGGACAATATCAACCGCGGGATGAGCGGCCTCACGGCGCTCGACTCGGTCGAGATCCCGTCGCTCGAGGGCAAGGTCAGCGACGAGGAATGGGCGATTCGGGTAGACCTCGCCGCGGCTTATCGCATGGTCGCTTATTACGGCTGGGACGATCTCATCTTCACTCACCTTTCGGCGCGCATTCCGGGACCCGAGCATCACTTCCTGCTGAACCCCTACAATCTGATGTTCGAGGAAGTGACCGCCAGCTCGCTGATCAAGGTCGACGTCAGCGGCAACCCGGTCGAGCCGACCCCGTTCATCACCAACCCGGCGGGCTTCACCATCCATAGCGCGATCCACATGGCGCGCGAGGACGCCCAGGCGGTCATGCACCTCCACACGCCCGCCGGCCAGGCGGTGTCCGCGCATGGCGAAGGGCTGCTGCCGCTGACCCAGACCGCGATGCTGGTTCGCGGCGACACCGCGTTCCACGATTATGAAGGCGTGGCCGTCGACCTCGGCGAGCGCGAGCGGCTGGTCGCGGACCTCGGCGACAAGAACGCGATGATCCTGCGCAACCACGGCACGCTCGCGGTCGGCAAGAATGTCGGCGAATGTTTCGTTCGCCTCTATTTCCTCGAGCGCGCCTGCCAGGCGCAGGTCATGGCCCTGAGCGCGGGAGACCAGATCAACAACCCGCCCCAGGGCTCGCCGGAGATCACCGCGCAGCAGGGGCAGGTCGGCGTCGCGCTCGCCGCCAATCTGCTCGCCTGGCCGGCGCTCAAGCGCAAGGCCTACCGGCTCGACCCGAGCTTCGCGACCTAGGCATCTACAGCATTGAGGAACCGCCTTGTGCCCAGCCCAACGCAGCACTTCAAAGACCTCGGAGCGCCCCTGCGGAATCCTCGATGGTCTTGGGGAGCAGAGGGTGAGAGTGGCTCCATCATTCTTCGTGCGTGGCGCGACGAAATCGAGCCGATCAACGGCAGGGATCACATCCGCCTTACGAACAATGCCGTGTACAATGCCAGTCCGCATCCCGGCTGGCGGGAGAGACTGCGCCACATTCAGCAGTTGCGCGAAGGAGCGGTTGGATACGTCGTTGTCTGCACGGCCCAAAAACGTACCAAGAGTAACCGACGCCTAAAGTCTTTCGATCATGAGCATTTGTACCGCGTGATTCGCGTCGTCGATCTTAGCGGCGACCAATGGGCCGAGCTGGGCGAAGCGGTTCCGATCGAACAATACACAGCCAACGAATGAGAAAAGCGGCCAACGTCAGCGATTATCGCGCGCTCGCGAGGGCGCGGCTGCCGCACTTCCTGTTCGAATATCTCGACGGCGGGTCGTACGACGAGATCACCCTCGGCCGGAACGTCGCCGACCTGCAGGCCGTGGCGCTCAGG
>DATEEM010000026.1:0-73181 GCA_035281125.1 Sphingomicrobium sp.
TCCCTGCCCAGGCGGCTTCCGCGCCTTGCGAAAAGGGGCAGATCAATCCCTTGCCCTCCATCGAAGCATGGAGCGCGGCGAGCAGCACGCCTGGCGAAGGAGCAATCCGTCCATCGAGCTTGAGCTCACCGACGATGACATAATGAGAGAGAGATTCAGCATCCGCTGCACCAATGGCGGCCAGTAGGCACAGGGCAATCGGAAGGTCGAAATGAGAGCCTTCCTTCGGCAGGTCAGCGGGCGACAGGTTCACCGTGATCCGCTTCGGCGGAAGCGCGAGGCCGATCGCGGCGAGCGCGGCGCGGACCCGCTCGCGGCTTTCGCGCACCGCATTGTCCGGCAAGCCGACGATGATGAATGCCGGTAGACCGGCCGAAAGCTGAACCTGGACCTCGACGGCGCGGGCCTCGAGGCCGAGATAAGCGACGGTGGCGACGGTCGCGGCCACGCTAGCGAACCCACCAATTCGTCATTCCCGCGAGAGCCGGGAATCGAAGATGACCGGTCAGGTCAATCCGCCCGCCCGCTTGAACCCCCGCTTGCGCGGGGGTGACGACGAGGATGAACAAACGACCCCCTAGCTCGGCGACGGCACGCTAGCCCGCTCGGCCGCCTGCCCGCAAGCCGCTTGCACGAGCCGAAGTGTATCGCCACATCGATGCGCCATGATCACGCGGAACCAGTGGCGGCGATTCATCGATCACCCAGTGGTCGAATGGGGCATGTTCGCCCTTGGCGTGATTCTGCTTGCGATTTCGCCGCTGGTCGGCGCCATCCCCGGGCCCGGGGGTATCATCGTCGCCGGCATCGGCCTCGCGCTGATGCTGAAGACGAGTATGTGGGCGCGACGTCACTACGTCCGATTCAAGCGCTGGCGACCGAAGATCTTAGGTCGCCGATTGACCCCGGGACGGTGGACCGATCTGGCCTTGCGCCGGCGCAGCGCGCTGCGCCGCGAGCGGTTGCGCAAGGAGCGCGAGGCGCGCCAAATGCAGGCCGAGCCGAGCGCCGCCCCGACCCCGCCGACGCCCTCGCTCGACGAACCGGGCAATTGACTTTGCGGGGGGCCTCGATTATCGGCGCGGCCGACAGCGGCTGCCCTCGGGGCGGCCCTTTTTCTTTGAATCAAAAGGCATGAGCGATGAAGCGCACTTTTCAGCCGAGCAACCTCGTCCGCAAGCGGCGTCACGGATTCCGCGCGCGCATGGCGACGCCCGGCGGCCGCAAGGTGCTGAACGCCCGGCGCGCACGGGGCCGCAAGAAGCTCAGCGCCTAGCCACGATCAAGACGCGCGCGGACTTTCTTGCCGCAAACGCCGGCCGCCGCGTGTCCACGCCCGGCTTCATCCTCCTCGTCCGCGAGCGGAAGGACAGCGACCCCGCGATGCGCGTCGGCTTCACCGTGACCAAGCGGATCGGCGGGGCGGTCATCCGCAACAGGATGAAGCGCCGCTTCCGCGCCTTGGCGCAGGAGCTGGTTCCGGCAAAGGGCATCGCCGGTGCGGACCATGTGATGATCGGACGGTCGAAGGGCATCGAGCGCGATTTTCAACTGCTCCGCAGCGAGCTTGCCGGCGCTCTCGACGGCCTCCGGCGATGATTGCGCGAATGCTGATCTGGGTCGCGCGCGGCTGGCAGCTCGGACCGTCGAAGATTCTGCCGCCGAGTTGCCGCTATCAACCGAGCTGCTCGGCCTATGCGATCACCGCCCTGCAACGCTATGGGGCGCTGCGCGGAGGCTGGCTCGCATTGAAGCGCATCGGCCGCTGCCACCCCTGGGGCGGCCAGGGATACGACCCCGTTCCGTGACGAGGATTGATAAGTGAACGACAGCAAGAATCTGATCCTTGCCGTAGTGCTGAGCGCGCTGATCCTGCTCGGCTGGAGCTGGGCTTCGAACAAATATTTCCCGACCTCCAATCCGCCGAGCACCAAGGTCGAGGACGGCAAGCAGGTGCCGCTGCCCCAGCCGCAGGCGCAGCCCGCGCCGGCGACCCCGAAAGCGACGCAGAGCCGCACGACCGTGCTCCGCTCAACCCCCCGCGTGCGGATCGAAACGCCGTCGCTGCACGGATCGCTAAACCTCAAGGGCGCGCAGATCGACGATCTGGTCATGGTCCGCCACCAGCAGACCATCGCAAAAGACTCGCCGCCCGTCCGGCTGCTCTCGCCGCTCGGCGCGCCGGGCGCCTATGCGGCGAGCTTCGGCTGGGTCGGACAGGGCGTCGCAGCGCCCAACCTCAACACAATGTGGACGGCCGACACCGACCGGCTCGCGCCCGGACACCCGGTGACGCTGACCACGCAAACGGCCGACGGGGTGCGCTACGAAATGAAGATCGCCGTCGACGATGGCTATTTGTTCACGGTCGAGCAGCGCGCGATCAATGCGTCCGGAAAGCCGGTCGTGCTCCGGCCGATCGGGTTTGTCAGCCGGGCCAGCAAGTCCCGCGATCCCAGCACGTGGAGTGTCCGCGTTGGCCCGATTGGCGTGTTCAACGGTGCCGCCAACTATGACATCGCGTGGGAAGACCTGGACGAGAATCCGTCGGGCGAGCGCTTTTCCACGCATGGCGGATGGCTCGGCTTCACCGATCATTTCTGGCTGACCGCGCTTGCACCTGCGGGCGACCAGACCTTCGAGGCGACGCTCCGGAAAACCCAGAACGGCGGATATCAGGCGGACTATGCCGAACCCGCTTCGATCGTCGCCCCCGGCCAGACCCTGACCACCCAGACGCGGCTGTTCGCCGGGGCGAAGGAATATGAGCTGCTGAAACGGTACCAGGAAGCCGGCATTCCCATGTTCACTCGGGCGATCGACTGGGGCTGGTTCCGCTGGTTCATGATCCCGATCTTCAACCTGCTCGTCTGGCTGTTCGACCATATCGGAAATTTCGGCGTGGCGATCATCTGCCTGACGTTCATCGTCCGGCTGATCATGTACCCGATCGCCCAAAAGCAGTTCCAGTCGTTCGCCGCGATGCGCAAGGTGCAGCCCAAGCTCAAGGCCATCCAGGAACAGTACAAAGACGACCGGCCGCGCCAGCAGCAGGAGATCCTGAAGCTCTATCAGCAGGAGAAGATCAACCCGGCCGCGGGCTGCCTTCCGATCCTGCTCCAGATCCCGGTCTTCTACGCGCTCTACAAGGTGCTGCTGGTCAGCGTCGAAATGCGCCACCAGCCGTTCGCCTTGTGGATCAAGGACCTGTCCGCGCCGGATCCCGCGACCGTGCTGAACCTGTTCGGGATGCTGGATTTCACGCCGCCGGGCTTCCTGGCAATCGGCGTGCTGCCGATCCTGCTTGGCGTCACCATGTGGCTCCAGTTCAAGCTGAATCCGCAGCAAATGGACCCGACGCAGCAGCAGATCTTCGCGCTGATGCCGTGGGTGATGATGTTCATCATGGCGCCGTTCGCCAGCGGGCTGCAGCTGTACTGGGTGACCAGCAACGTGCTCACCATCCTGCAGCAATGGTGGCTTTACCGGCGCTTCGGGCTGCACCTTAGCGACACCCACCCGGTCCACACATAGGGCTCCGTCATTGCGAGCGAAGCGAAGCAATCCAGAGGGACGGCGGCCAAGCTGGATTGCTTCGTCGCTCCGCTCCTCGCAATGACGGCCTCGATGACAGATGAAGACCTGGAAGAGCGGGCGCGCAAACTGTTCGCCGGGCCGATCGCGTTCCTCAAGTCCGCGCCCGAGCTGAAGTTCCTGCCCGATCCGGACGTACCGGAGATCGCGTTTGCCGGCCGATCCAACGTCGGCAAGAGCTCGCTGCTCAACGCGCTCACCGGGCGCAGGGCGCTGGCGCGGACGTCGAACACGCCGGGGCGGACGCAGGAACTGAATTTCTTCGACGTCGGCATTCCGCTGCAGCTTCGGCTGATCGACATGCCGGGCTACGGCTTCGCGGACGCCCCGAAGGATTTGGTCAAGCGCTGGCGCTTCCTCGTGAACGACTATCTTCGCGGCCGCGCCGTGCTGAAGCGCGCGCTGGTCCTGATCGACGCGCGCCATGGGCTGAAGGACGTCGACCGCGAAGTCATGACCATGCTTGACGAGGCTGCGGTCAGCTATCACCTCGTGCTGACCAAGGCCGACAAGGTGAAGCCGACCGGGCTCGCCAAGGTCGCCGACGGAACGGCCGCCGAAGCGGCCAGGCGACCTGCGGCGCACCCGGCGGTCTTCACGACGTCGAGCGAAACCGGTAGCGGAATCGCCGAATTGCGAACGGCGATCCTGGAAGCCGCGACGTCCTGAAGGAGTGCATGTGTTCAAGCTGATCATCGGCAACCGCGCTTATTCGAGCTGGTCGATGCGCGGCTGGCTCGCGGCCAAGCAATCTTGCGAGGAGTTCGAGGAACTCGTCGTCCCGATGTTCGACGCCGATTGGGAAAAGCGCCGCGAGGGCGACGAGTTCGCGCCCTCCCTGGGGAAAGTGCCGATCCTGTGGGACGGGGAATGCGTCGTCTGGGACAGCCTGGCGATCGTCGAGTTCCTCGCCGACCGCTGCGGCCGGGAGCTCTATTGGCCCGAGGACGAGGCGGCGCGCGGGATGGCGCGCTCGATGGCGGCCGAGATGCATTCGGGCTTCGCCAACCTGCGCCGCGACCTGCCGATGAACGTGCGCAAGAGCTTCCCGCCGGCCGAGCTTAGCCAGCCGGTGCGCGAAGAGATCGATCGAATCCTCCAGCTTTGGGCCCAGGCTCGCGCCCGATTCGGCGGAACCGGCAATTTCCTGTTCGGCGACTGGTGCGCGGCCGATATGATGTACGCGCCGGTGGTGACGCGGTTCATCACTTACGCGGTGCCAGTCCCGTCCTTCGCCGCGGTGTACATGAAAGCCGTTCTCTCCCACCCCCACGTCGCCGAATGGATCGACGCGGCGCAGGACGAGCCGTGGGTAATCGACCAATATGAGGTCGGCAAGGCGGCCTGATTTCCTCTCAGTAAGGCGAGCCGTCCTTGCGGGTGTAGGTTCCCTCGGGCGTGAACACCAAGTCGATGTCGGAATAGCCGCCGCCAGTATTTGTCCCCCCGCCGACCACGACGAAGCTGCAGTCCGAATCGCTCTCGTTGATCAGATGATGGCCGTTGGTCCTGCCCTTGGGCCAGGCGGCGCAGTCGCCGGGGCGAAGGGCCGTGCGCCCGTCGTCCTCGACCAGCACGGCCTCGCCGGAGACCATCACCAGGAACTCGTCCTCGCCATTGTGCCAATGCCGTTGCGACGACCACGCGCCGGGCTTCAGCACGACGTGGCTGACGCCGAAATCGGTCAACCCCGTCGCCGGCGCCAGACGCCGATACCAGCGGCCGGCAACTTGTGCATCGTACGGCGCGGGATAGCCGGTGCGGTTCGCCTGCTCGATGGAGTCGAGATCGATTTTGGGCATGCCGCCGCCGTAGCAGCAGCAGGGACGGGCTAGAAAGTGCCTTTGACCGAAACGCTGAACAGCGGGCCGATCAGCTGGTTGGCGCGCTGGTAAAAAGCGAGCGGCGTGCGGTCGCGAACCACGGCAGATCGAGGCTTCGGTAGACCTCGGTCAGGAAGAAATTTTTCTCGTAATGCCGATATTGGGCGTCCAGCGCGGTGTGCGGCGGGGCAGCTTGCCAGCCGGTGAATGGTTGCTAGGCAGGCAACATGGCGATCGACCCCATCGCGCTTGCGGGCGAGCTGATCAATGTCCCGAGCGTCACGCCGGCGAGCGGTGCGGTGTTCGACGTGCTCCAATCCGCGCTCGAGCCGCTCGGCTTCACGTGCCATCGCTGGGTGATGGGCGAGCCGCCCGACGGACCGACCGAGAACATGGTCGCGATCCGCGGCGACGGCGCGCCGCATTTCGGCTTCGCCGGCCACCTCGACGTCGTCCCGCCGGGCGAAGGCTGGAGCGGCGACCCGTTCGCGGCCGAGATCGTCGACGGGCGCCTTTTCGGGCGCGGCGCCAACGACATGAAGAGCGCGATCGCGGCCTATGTCGCGGCGCTGTCACGCATCGGCGAGACGAAAGGCACGCTGTCGCTGCTGATCACCGGCGACGAGGAAGGCTATGCCACCTGGGGCACGCCGCGGATCATCGACTGGTTGAACGAGCACGGCATCAAGCCCGACATGATCCTGATCGGCGAGCCGACCTCGGTCGACCGCCTCGGCGACACGGTGAAGATCGGCCGCCGCGGATCGGTCAACATGTGGATCGAGGTGCCCGGAGTTCAGGGCCACGTCGCCTACCCCCACCGGGCCACCAACCCGATCCCACCCCTCGCCCGCGTGATCGCCGCGCTCGATGCGCTGCACCTCGACGACGGCACCGAGCAATTCCCGCCGTCGAACCTAGAGTTCACGGGCATCGACACGCCGACGCACGCCAGCAACGTCATCCCCGGCACCGCGACGGCGCAGCTCAACATCCGCTTCAACAATCTGCACAGGGGCGCCGATCTGGTGAAGATGGTCGAGGAGGTGGCCGAGCGCGAAGCGCCGAGCTCGACCGTGCGCGCGCGGATTTCGGGAGAGGCGTTCCTGACCCCGCCGGGGCCGCTCTACGACGTCGTGGTCGCGGCGATCGAGGACGAGACCGGTCAGAAGCCCGAACTGTCGACCAGCGGCGGCACATCCGACGGCCGCTTCCTCATCCAGCTGTGCCCAGTGGTCGACTTCGGCCTCCCCAACGCAACCATGCACAAGGTCGGGGAGAGCGCGGCGGTCGAGGACATCCGCGCATTGTCGCGGATCTACGAAGGGGTCGTTCGGAAAGTGCTGGGCTAGGCGACCGACTTGGCGCCCTTGCGATCGGCATTGCCGGTCCAGGCGAGGAACTCGTCCTCGAACATCGGTTCGGCGAAGACATAGCCCTGCACGGTGTCGACCCCCATGGCGCGGAGGATGTCGGCCTGGGCCGCGGTCTCGACCGCCTCGGCGACGATCTCGCATTCGACGCCCTTGATCAGCCCGACCACCGCCTGGACCATCACCCGCGCCTTCTCGCAAGTTTCGATGTCGGCTATCAGCGACGGGTCGAGCTTGACCCGGTCGAGCGGCATCGAGCGCAGCCGGGCGAGGTTCGAGTAACCCGTCCCGAAATCGTCGATCGAGATCGTGACGCCGTCGGCGCGCAGCGAGGCGATCTCCCGGAGGATGCTTTCACTGACCTCCATCGCGGCGCTCTCGGTGAATTCGAGCTCGACGAGGGAGAGCGGCACCGTCGCATCGGCAAAGCACTGCCGCAGCTTCGGGAAGAAGTCTGCCCGCTCGACCTGCCGAGGGCTGATGTTGAAGGCCAGCCGCCGCGCCAGCCCGCGCTGGTTCCAACTGCCCAGCACCGCGGCCACCTCGCTCAGAACCCAGTCCCCGATCTCGGCGATGAGCCCGGTCCGCTCCGCCACGGGAATGAAGCTGCTGGGGCCGCGCAAGCCGTCGCGCGGGTGGTTCCAGCGGAGAAGCGCTTCGGCCCCGGTGACGTCGCCGGTGACCAGGCTCATCTGCGGCTGGTAGGCGAGCACGAACTCGCCGCGCTGGACCGCCTCGGTGAGCGCCCGCTCGGTGTCCACGCGCCGCTGATGCGCGGCGGCAAGTTCCTCGTTGAACAGGCAATGCTGCCCGCCGCCGCTCGCCTTGGCCTGGTACATGGCGATATCGGCGGCGCGCATCAAAGATTCGACCGTGGTCCCGTGGTCGGGCGAAAGCGCGACCCCGATCGAGGCGCCGATGTCGACGCTGTGCGAGCAGAGCTCGAACGGCTCGGAGACGGCGAGGACCACGCGCCGGGCGACTCGTTCGATTTCGGCGCTTGATTCCACCTCCGGGAAGAACATCGTGAATTCATCTCCGGCGAGCCGGGCGAGCAGTGGGCGTGTCCGGGCACCGGCGGTGAACTCGGCGTTGACGACGACCCGCAGACGGTTGGCGACCATGATGAGCAACTGGTCCCCGCGAGCGTGCCCGAGGCTGTCGTTGACGGTCTTGAACCGATCGAGATCGACGAACAGCATCGCGCTGCGGGCGCCGTCCGCCTCGCCGAGCAGCTTGTCTGCCTCGGAGCGGAAGTGCAGCCGATTCGGGAGCGAGGTCACCGGGTCGTACATGCCGAGCGCATGGGCGTTTTCGATCGAGGCACGGACCTCGGCGAACAGCGTGTCGACCGCCTGGCCAAGCCTGGGCATCCACTGGCGAACGAGCGGCGGCGCCGGTGAGACCAGGTCACCTTCCTCAACAGCCATCAGCCGGTCGCTAAGGGCGGCCAGCGCCCGCGCGCTCTCGCTGTTCGGGCGCTCCGACGCCACATAGCTGATGAGCAGGCAGAAGGCGCCGGCGATGATCGCGGCAACGATCTTCTCGTTAAACTCGGTGATGAACAACAAAGCGCCGAGTGAGAAAAGGAAGGAGGCCACCCCGGCGGCACACGACAGGATCGCGTTGCTGATCTTCTGTCCGTTGCCTGGCTTCATCGAGCTGCTGGGCCTCACGCGCGCGCGGGCTATTCCGCTTACCTCCGGGCGTTAAATGAGACCGGTTAAGAAAGGATGGTGCGAAAACAGTTAACGGCCGGGGCGGCGGAGGATGACGTAAAGGCTGCCGCCGCCACCATGGCGCCGGTGAGCACCGCGCACCGCGGCGATCCGTCCCGCGTGGCGCGACGCGGCGAGCCAGTCGTGGACCGCGGCGCGGATGCGGCCACGGGCGATGGGCGGATCGCCCGGTCGGTGGTGTCCGGTGATGAAAAGAACGACACGCTCGCCCGCCGCAATCGCCTGCTCAAGCGCCCGGTCGATTGCCCGCCACGCCGTATCGAGGTTCATCCCATGCAGGTCGAGGGTCCGGTCCGGATCGATCGTTCCGCCGCGCAGTCGGCGATCCCAGCTGCCGTCGAGCGTCGTGCCCCGCAGATCGGCCCCGGGACGAGGAGGTGTCGGTCCGAAGGACTGCCGGACAGATGGGGAGCGTTTCGCCCCCTCCGCCACCTTCGCCGGCCCTCCGCCACTCTCTGGAGAGGATTTCTTCTCACGGGACAGCGGTGCGATGGTCGCGGCAACCCGCGCCCACAGCCTGGCTTCCTCAGGGCTGAGCGAGCGCACGGGCGGCGACGCCCCTAGGCAGCAAAATCCAGGCTTCGCCTTCGGTCGACATGCCGCCGGCAATCGCGACTGCCTCGGGTCCCGCGCCCCAGAAAGTGTCGAACCGGTTCGGACCCTTGATCGCGCCACCCGTGTCCTGCGCGATCCAGATCCCGCTCGCCTCACGCCGGTCGGCCCTTAGATAGATCGGCGCGCCGAGCGGAACGAAGTTCGGATCGGCCGCGACCGTCGCCCGCGGCGTGACCGGGAGGTTGAGCGCACCGAGCGGCCCGGGCCCGGTCAACTCCTTGAAAAAAATGTAGGAAAGATTCTCCCGCATCAGCGCCCGGCCGGCGTCGGGATTGGCGCGGATCCAGGCCTTGATCGCTTCCATATTGGCGCCGCCCGGCGGCAAGATTCCGCGTTCGCGGAGCAGCCTGCCGATCGCCACATATTCGCGACCGTTCTGGCCGGCATAGCCGATGCGCATCACGCTTCCGTCCGGCATCCGGATGCGGCCCGAACCCTGAATCTCGAGAAAGAAGAGGTCGACGGAGTCCCTCGCCCAGGTGAGCTCGAGGCCCCTGCCCGCAAGCGCTCCGTCCTCGATTTCAGCCCGCGTGAAGTAGAGCGTGCACAGGCCGGTCGCGGGGTCGATCCGCCCGCGCCCGGTGGTGCCGTCCGGCTTGGTGCAGCGAACGAGGTCGGGTGGCAGGCGGTAAACCGGCGTATAGCCCGGCAGGGGCACCCGCGACCCTTCAATCTCCGGCTCGTAATAGCCCGTCGCGAACGCCTTTCCGTGGGCGACGCGAACCCAGTCGAAATTATGGTAGAAAAAACCCGGGGCGAACGGGTCGGAGAGCGTCGCCGCCTGCGAGCAAACGCCGGCCCAATCCCGCGGCTGGCTAAGCCCCGACTGATCGGTGCGGCGCATCAGCACGGGGCAGCTCAGGCGAAAGGCCCTCAAGGCCCGGGCGGCTTCGTCGCCGCTCAGGATTCTGGGTTCAGCGAGCGCAATGCCCGCGGCGCGCGCGTTCGGCGCAGTGACCGGGGGTGGCGGCGGAGGAACCGGAGCCGGCGTCGGAGTCGGGGCCGGCCCTGTCGGCGGAGGCGCGGCCGGCGGCGGCGGCTCAACCGGTTTCGTGGCGCAAGCGGAAACGAGGGCAAGCGACGCCAGCGCGATCGCCGCCCGCAACGCCCTCACTCTTCCTCGTCGGTTTCGATCAGCAGCCAGTTGGGGTCGTTCGACGCGATGTCCCGGCGGAAAGTCCACAAGTCACGGGTCTGGACGGCGTCGCTCAGCGATCCGGCGACGACATCGCCTTTCGCGTTCCGGGTCACCGCCGCGATGTCGGCTTCAAACCGCACCGTAACGACTGCCACGCCCTGGTCGAGCGTCGCCTCGGAGATGACCGCCTGCTCGATCGCGACCAGCCGATTGTCGAGCTTCAACCCGTCCTTGCCGCGCTGCTGGACGGCCGACGCGAAGGTTTCGTAGACATGGCGGTCGACGTGGCTGCGCAAGGCGTCGAGATCGCCCTTCCAAAACGCGTCGAGGATCATCCTGTAGGCGGCCTTCGCACCTTCCAGGAAACGGGCGACGTCGAAGCTCGGGTCGGCGGCGAGGATCGCGCGGACTCCCGGACCGGCCATCGGCAGGAATGCCAGATCGCCGGCGTCGGTCGACGTCGGCGGGGTCGGCGTCGGCTGTGCTGGGCGCGGCTCGACCCGCGCGTCGGGATCGGCGGGCTTAAGGATCGGCTGCTGTTCGTGGCCGGTACGCTCGCCGAGCACGCTGTAAAGGCGCAACCCGATGAACAAGGCGACGAGCGCGAGGATGACGATGACAGTCAAGCTTTCGGTTCCAATGCTTCAATTCGTCCCATCAACATAATGCGCCTATGGTAAATATTCCAACACCGCCAACGCACGAGCGTGCCATTGCGCCCCATTATTGCGACTGCTAGGCGCCGGCCGAAACGCGCCGCGCTCCTTGCGGCTCCTCGACAGCGCAAAATAGTCGTGAAGGAAGAACGATGGCCGACCAGGATTCAGCTGCCCAGGGCAACGGCTCGGGACAGGACACGAGCGACCCGCAGGTCGCGACTCTCGCCCAATATATCAAGGATCTGTCAGTCGAGAATCCGAGCTCGCCGCAAGTCTTCCAGTGGCAGGTGCAGCCGAGCCTCGACGTCCAATTCAACCTCAATGCGGAGAAGGTGGCGGACGACGTCCATGAGGTTTCGATCAAGATCGAGGTGACCGCCCGCTCGGACAACGGCGTGCACTTCGTCGTCGACCTCAGCTACGCCGGGCTGTTCGGGCTGCGCAACGTTCCCGACGAAGCGCTGGGCCCGATCCTGCTGGTCGAGGCGCCGAGGATGCTTTTCCCGTTCGCACGCCAGATCATTGCGGACGCCGTCACCAACACCGGCTTCCCCCCGCTCCTGCTCGATCCGATCGACTTCGGCGCCGCCTACATGGCGCAGCTGGAGGCCGTCCAACAGCAGCAGCCGCAACCAGAGCAAGGCGTCGAGGGCGAGGCTCCGGCGGAGGAAGCCCCAGCCGAACCGCAGTCGGAGGACTGATTTCGAGCTTCGGCCGGCGGGGAGCCTATGAATCTGGTCAAGGCGACGGGGACCATCGGCGGGCTGACGTTCGTCAGCCGGATCCTCGGCTTTGCACGCGAAATGGTGTTCGCCCGGGTGATGGGCGCATCGGCCGCCGCCGAGGTCTTCATCTGGGCATTCCAGCTGCCCAACCTGCTGCGGCGGCTGCTCGGTGAGGGCGCTTTCAGCCAGGGGTTCGTGCCGCTGTTTGCGCGGCGGATCGGCGGCGGCGGAGAAATCGAGGACGCCAAGAGATTCGCCGAGGAAGTGCAGGCCGTTTTCTTCCCCGTCCTCATCCTCATCACCGCGATCTTCGTGATCGCCATGCCCGGGGTCGTCATCGCCGTCGCCAGCGAGCGCTGGACCGGCGATCCCGACAAGTTCGCGTTCACCGTGTTCCTGACCCGGATCACCTTCCCGTACCTGATCTTCATCAGCCTGGTCTCGCTGTACAGCGGGATCCTCAACTCGTTGTCGCGCTTCGTTGCCGCAGCCTTCGCGCCGGCGCTGCTGAACCTCGCGCTCCTGGCCGCGCTCCTGCTCGTGCCCGAAGGTGGGCGGCCGACCGCCGTCGCGATGGCGTGGGCTGTGCTTGCCGGCGGCGTGCTGCAGCTCGCGCTGTGCGTCGTCGCAACCCGCCGCGCCGGTCTTACGCTGCGGTTCCTTCCGCCCCGCATGACCCCGGGGGTCAAGGAGCTTCTGATCCTGATCCTCCCGGCGACGATCGGCGCCGGCGGCTATTATATCAGCCAGCTGTTCTACGCTTACTTCGCGACCCGGCTGCCCGAGGGCAGCTTCGTCTACCTGAGCCAGGCCGACCGCCTGAACCAATTGCCGCTCGCGCTGGTCGGATCGGCGATCGGGACCGCCATCCTGCCGGCCATCAGCCGCCACATCGGGCTCGGCGAAGATCGCCAGGCCTCGAACGTCCAGGGCCGCGCGACCGAATTGGCGATGCTGCTCACGATTCCGGCGACGATCGCGCTGGCCGTCGCCGCCGGCCCGATCATGACCGTGCTGTTCGAAGGGGGGAAGTTCACCGCGGAGGACGCCGCCACCTCCGCGCTGGTGCTGGGGATCCTGGTCACGGGGCTCCCCGCCTACGTGATGATCAAGGTGCTCGCGCCGGGCTTCTACGCGCGCAAGGACATGAAGACGCCGGTCGTGCTCACGCTGACGACCCTGGCGCTCGGCGTAGCCGCCAACTTCATCTGGATCGACGACATCGGGATCGCGATCCTGCCGATCACGACCTCGGCCGCGGCCTGGCTCAACGCGATTGCGCTCTATGTCCTGCTCGCCGCGCGCGGCCATTTTCGGGTCGAAGGCTGGCTCGCGGCGCGGCTGGCGAAGCAGTTGGTCGCGGCGGCCGCGATGGGCGCGACCATCTGGCTCGTCGGGCGCCAGCTTGGCGGCTATTTCGCCGGATCAGTTGGCGAGCGGATGCTCGGAACCGTCGCGCTCGTCGGCGCGGGCGCGATCGTCTATTTCGCTTTGGCGTGGATGATCGGCGGAATGGACAAAGAGGACATCCTGGTGCTCCTGCGGCGCAAGAAGGTGGTGGAATGAGCGGCGCCGGGATCCGCGTCGTCTCGGGAATTCAGCCGACCGGCAATTTGCACCTCGGCAACCTCCTCGGCGCGATCCTGCGCTGGGTCCGCATGCAGGACGAGGCCGAGTGCCTGTTTTTCCTCGCCGACCTTCATGCGCTGACGGTCGACGTCGACCCGGCCCAGCTCGCTTCCAACATCCGCGAGATGGCCGCCGCCCTGATCGCGAGCGGAATCGACCCCGACAAGGCCATCCTGTTCCGCCAGAGCGCGGTCCGCGCGCATGCCGAGCTCGCCTGGATCCTGCAGGGCACGGCCCGCATGGGCTGGCTCGAGCGCATGACCCAGTTCAAGGAGAAAAGCGGCAAACACAAGGAGCGCTCCAGCGTAGGCCTGTTCACCTATCCTGTGCTGCAGGCGGCGGACGTGCTGCTCTATCACGCGACGCATGTCCCGGTGGGCGAGGACCAGAAGCAGCACCTCGAGCTGGCGCGGGATATTGCGCTCAAGTTCAACAATGATTTCGAGGTCGAGCTCTTCACCCTGCCGGAGCCCTATATCGGCGGCGGCGCGGCGGCCCGGGTCATGTCGCTTCGCGACGGCACTGCGAAAATGTCCAAGACCGATCCGTCGGAGATGAGCCGGATCCACCTCACCGACGACGACGACCTCATCGCGCAGAAGATCCGCAAAGCGAAGACCGACCCCGAGCCGCTGCCCGACGACCCGGCGGGGCTCGACGGCCGACCGGAGGCCAAGAATTTGGTCGGCATCTATGGCGCAGTGACCGGCGAGAGCGTCGAGCAGGTGCTCGCCCGGTTCGCCGGGCAAGGCTTCGGCGCGTTCAAGCCGGCGCTGGCCGACGCGTTGATCGCGCTGCTCGCGCCGCTGCGGGCGCGGCTTGAGACCTTCCGCGCCGATCCCGCCGAGCTGGACCGCATCCTGGCCGACGGCGCCGCCAAGGCCGCGGAGCTTGCCGCGCCGACGCTCGCCGCCGCCTACCGCGCCGTCGGCCTGGCGCGCTAATCAAACACTTCATCGACGGTTCACGCCGAATCGTGTTAGAAACGGCACTCACGTTCGAACGTCAGTTCAGGATGAGTAAGATGCGTATCTCCAAGTTTGCCACCGCGGTGGTCGCAGGCCTGGCCGCCCTCGGCCTTTCGGCCTGCGCCAGCTCGATCACCAGCACCGTCTCGCGCTACCAGGCGATGCCCGCGCCGCAGGGCCAGACCTTCTACGTCGTTCCCGGCGAAGGCATGGCGGCGACCGGCGGCCTAGAGTTCCAGCGCTACGCCGGGCTCGTCGCCCAGCAGCTCCAGGCCCGCGGCTATGCGCCGGCCTCGTCGCCGAGCGCGGCGAGCATGATCGTGCAGCTCGGCTACGAGGTCGATCACGGCCAGGTCCGCGTGGTCGAAGATCCCTTCTACCGCAGCCGCTACGGCTACGGCTTCTACGACCCCTTCTACCGCAGCCGCTTTTTCTATCCGCGGTTCGGTTACCGCTCAGGCTTCTATTACGGCTGGGACGACCCCTTCTGGTACGGCGGCGGGGTCGACAGCTACGTCGAATATCACAGCGAGGTCGACCTCCACATCCGTGCGGCGGGGACCGGGCAGCCGTTGTTCGACGGCCGCGCCCAGGCGCGCTCGCAGACCAACCGGCTCGACGTCGTCGTACCAAGCCTCGTCGAAGCCATGTTCTCGGGCTTCCCCGGGCGCAGCGGCGAGACGGTCAAGATCACCATCCCGACCAAGCCGCGCACGTAGCAGCGGGGGGATCGAAAGAATGTTCCCGTCCGGAGCGATCCGGACGGGCTTCGTCCTGCTAGGAGCTTAGCCCTCGAGCTGACGCGTCAACAGGCGGATGTCGGCATCGAGCTCGGCGTCGCTGGCACGAAGCTTCTCGATCTGCCGGACGGCGTGGATCACCGTCGTGTGGTCGCGGCCGCCGAACCGACGGCCGATGTCGGGCAGCGACTTGGGCGTCAGTTGCTTCGACAGATACATCGCCACCTGGCGCGGCCGCGCAACCTCGCGGGCGCGGCGCGCCGAGGTCATCTCCGCCTTGCGGATGCGGTAATGCTCGGCGACCTGGGTCTGGATCTCGTCGATCGAGATGCGCCGCTGGTTGGCGCGGAGGACGTTGGCCAGCACCTCCTCGACGAACGCGACGTCGATCGCCCGGCCGGTCATCATTGCGTAAGCGCCGATCCGGTTGAGCGCGCCCTCGAGCTCGCGCACCGACGAGGTGACCCGGCGCGCGAGAAAATCGATCACCGGCCGCGGCATCTCGACGCCCGGCAAGGCTTCGAGCTTGGCGACGATGATGTTGAAGCGAAGCTCGTAATCCGCCGCGTTGATGTCCGCGACGAGCCCCCAGGAAAGCCGCGAGAGAATCCGCGGCGCGATGCCGTCGAGGTCCTGCGGCGCGCGGTCCGAGGTAATCACCAGCCGGCGGCCGGCCGTGATGATCTCGTTCATCGTGTGGAAGAACTCTTCCTGCGTCGAATCCTTGCCGGCGATGAACTGGACGTCGTCGATCAGCAGCAGGTCGGCGTTGCGAAGCCGCTGCTTGAAGCCGATCGTGTCGTTGTCCTTCAGGGCCCGGATGAACTCGACCATGAACTTTTCGGCCGACATCGAAACGACCCGGGCGCCGCGGTTGTGCGCCGTGAACGCATGGCCGATCGCGTGCAGCAGATGCGTCTTCCCGCGGCCCGTCCCACCATGAATGAACAGCGGGTTGAAGCCGACGGTCGGCGAGGTCGCTAGGGTCCTCGCGGCAGTCGCCGCAACCTCGTTCGCCTTGCCGACGACGAACGTCTCGAACCGGTAGCGCGGATCGAAATTCGGCGCGGCCGGGTCGCGCTCGAACGGCGCCGGGCTTTCGTCGAGGATGAGGAGCGGGGCCGGCTTGGGCGCATCGGCGGCGGCAATCACCCGGACGTCGCGAACGATCGGAAGCACCGTTTTCCACGCGAGCGTCAGGCGGTCGCCGAAATGAGAGCGGACCCAGTCGGCCATGAATTGGCTCGGCATGACAATGTCGAGCGTCCCGTCGTCGGGCTCGAACGCTCCGAGTTCGGCCGGCTTCAGCCAGCCGTCAAAGGTTCGGGCCCCAAGGTCGCGGCGAAGTCCGGTGCGGATCGAGTCCCAGGCTGCCTCGAGCGGTGCTGCGACCAGCGCCTCAGCTGTCGTGACAGACGAATTCGCTCCTGCGCCCTGCACTGGTCCGCACCTCCCTTTCTACTGCTCCCCCAACAGGCAAAAGGATCCACGTCCGCCCGACTCGAGTCGCGGCGTCCAGGGCTCCGGTTCCCTCTTGCCCCCGGCGCGGATTCGCACCCGGAACGCTGTTTCTGAAAGGCTCTGCGCCAGCTTTCAAGTGCCGTTTTTTCACAAAAGCGAAATAAAGAGTCTTGACAAAGGAAACGCGCGGAAAGTGAGCGAAATTCCCGGAAAATCGGGAATTTTCCGGTTATTTTCCAGTTAACGTTTCAGCGAATCGCGGGAATTGCTGCATTTTTTTGCAGTCCAAAAACGGGACGGGCCGCCGGTTTCCCGACGGCCCGTTTCAACCGCACGTTGAGCCGCGTTTTCAGCCCAGCGACGCAACCCGCTTGGACAACCGCGAAATCTTCCGCGCCGCCGTATTCTTGTGAATCACGCCCCGCGCGACTCCCCGGGACATCTCCGGCTGAGCCTTTTTGAGAGCCTCGGCGGCATCCTTCTTCTTTCCCGCCGCAATCGCCGACTCGACGGCCTTGATGAAGGTCCGGATCCGGCTGATTCGCGAATGGTTGATCGTCGCGCGGTTCGCATTGCGACGGATGCGCTTCTTGGCCTGCGGCGTGTTCGCCATCGTCTTCCTCTAACTCAATGAAAAACGGCGCGGCCCGCAGGCTCGCACCGAAGTCGGCGTCCCCTAGCCTCTACACCTCTCGAGGTCAATGCTGACAGGCCGGGCAGTAGAAGGTCGACCGCCCACCTTGCACGATTCGGCGAACGGTCCCGCTGCACGCACAGGTCTGGCCCTCGCGGTCGTAGACGAGGAAGCTCTTCGAGAAATAGCCGAGCTCGCCGTCCGGGCTGGCGAAGTCGCGGAGGGTTGAGCCGCCGGCCTCGATCGCTTCGGCAAGCACCTCACGGATGGCCGATACGAGCCTTGCCACCCGGACGAGGGACACCGAGCCGCCTGCGCGCCGCGGGTGGATCCCGGCACGATGCAAAGCTTCGCAAGCGTAGATGTTGCCGAGGCCCGCGATGATGCGCTGATCGAGGAGCAACAATTTGATTGGCGCAGTCCGTCCCGCCAGCCGCCGCCGCAGGACGGCCGGGTCGAGGGCGAGCGGCTCCGGGCCCAATGCCTTGATCGCCGGCCATTCGGCGAGCGCGTCGGTCGGCACTAGGTCGAGCGAGCCGAAGCGCCGCGCGTCGTTCAGCGCGACGCGCCGGCCCTCGTCGGTCTCGAGGACGAAGTGATCGTGCTTTTTCAATTCGCCTGGGTCCACCCGCCAATGGCCGGACATGCCGAGGTGGAAGACCAAGGTATCGCCGCGGTCCGTGTCGATCAGCCCATATTTGGCGCGGCGGCGAAGGCCGGTCACGCGCGCGCCGGTCAGGCGCTGTCCGAGGTCGACCGGGAGCGCCCGCCGGAGGTCTGGCCGCCGGGCCTGGACGCTTGCCAGCCGCCGCCCGCGCAGAATCCTGGCGAGGCCGCGGACCGTCGTTTCGACTTCGGGAAGCTCGGGCATCGCGCCGATATGGCGGATGCCCGCCAAGCCCGCTAGAGGCGCAAGCCGCATGGCGAACAAGGTGAATTTCGGCGACGAACTGGTCAGCCCCGAGGAAAAGACGCGCCGCGTCGGCGCGGTCTTCAGCTCCGTGGCGCGTCGCTACGATATGATGAACGACCTCATGTCGGGCGGGCTGCATCGGCTGTGGAAGGATCGCTTCGTCAACCGCGTCAAACCGCGTCCGGGCGAAGCGATCCTCGACATGGCGGGCGGCACTGGCGACGTGGCCTTCCGCATGGTGCGGCGGGGGGCAACGGTGACCGTTGGCGACATCAACAGTGCCATGCTCGACGTCGGGCGAGAGCGCGCGGAAGCGCGTGGCCTGATGGGCCTGACGTGGAAGGTGGAGAACGCCGAAGCGCTCAGCTTCGACGATGCGACGTTCGACGCCTACACGATCGCATTCGGAATCCGGAACGTCACCGAGATCCCGAAGGCCCTGCGCGAGGCGCACCGGGTCCTGAAACGCGGCGGCCGCTTTTACTGCATGGAATTTTCGTCGAGCGACTGGCCAGGATTTTCCGAGCTTTATGAGGTCTGGGCCTCCAACGTCATTCCGCGAATGGGCAAGGTCGTGACGAATGACGAAGAGAGCTATCGCTACCTCGTCGAAAGCATTCGCAATTTTGCGCGCCCCGACGTGTTCAAGGCCATGGTCGGCGGGGCCGGCTTCGTTCGCGCGGCTGCCGAACCGATGCTGGGCGGGCTCGTGACCATTCACAGCGGCTGGAAAATCTAATGCCCCGCGGCGGTTGCGGCCTGATCCGGAGCGTCCTCGCTTGACTTCCTCCGCTACCCACCTGTGGCGTCTGTTGAAGTGGGGCCGGACGCTGGCCCGGCACGGCGCCCTCACCGGTATCGAACAGGACGCGATGACCCCGCCTCCGGTGCGCCGGCTGGTCCGGCTGGCACGGTTCGGAGCGCGGATTCCATCGACTCCCGAATATGCGACGGCGCTCGTCGCCATCGGCCCGGCGGCGATCAAGCTCGGCCAGGCCCTGTCGACGCGCCCGGACTTGGTCGGGGAGAAAGCGGCCGCGAACCTGTCGCAGCTGCAGGACGACCTGCCGCCCGCTCCGTTCTCCGCCATCAGACAGACGATCGAGGCGGCGTTCGGTGCCCCGCTCGAAACGCTCTATTCCGAATTCGACGAGACGCCCGTGGGCGCGGCATCCATCGCGCAGGTCCACCGGGCAGTGACGACCGATGGCCGCGAGGTGGCAGTCAAGGTCCTGCGACCGGGCATCGAAGAGGAATTCGCGAAGGCCATCGACACCTACGAATGGGCAGCGGCGCATGTCGAGAAATATGGTGGCGAGGCGGAGCGGCTGCGGCCCCGGCTGGTCGTCGCGCACTTCAAGCAATGGACGGCGCGCGAGCTCGACCTGCAGCGCGAGGCAGCTTCGGCGTCCGAACTCCGCGAAAACATGGTCGCCGAGCCGGGCTATTACATACCAGAGATCGACTGGCGGCGGACCGCCCGGCGAGTCCTCACCATGGAGTGGCTCGACGGGATCAAGCTCAGCGACCGCGAGGCTCTGATCCAGGCCGGACACGATTGCCAGGGGCTGGCGGCGACGCTCGTCCGGGCATTCCTGCGGCAGGCCGTCGTCGACGGCTTCTTCCACGCGGACCTCCACCACGGCAATCTGTTCGCGCTCCCCGACGGGCGGATCGCCGCGATAGACTTTGGGATCATGGGCCGAATCGACCGGCGCGCGCGCGTCTGGCTCGCCGAAATCCTCTATGGCCTGATCACCGGGGATTACGGCCGGGTCGCCGAAATCCACTTCGAGGCCCAATATGTCCCCCCTCACCACAGCGTGCAGGAGTTCGCCACGGCGCTCCGCGCCGCCGGCGAGCCGATCCGCGGCCTGCCGGTCAAGGAGATTTCCGTCGGCCGGATGCTCGAAAGCCTGTTCGCGATCACCCGCGACTTCGACATGCCGACCCAGCCGCATCTGCTGTTGCTGCAAAAGACCATGGTGATGAACGAAGGCGTCGCAACCGCCCTCGACCCCGACATCAACATGTGGGCCACGGCGGAACCGTTCCTAAAGGAATGGATTCGCTCGGAGCTTGGGCCCGAGGCTTATTATGCGGACCGCGTCATCGACATCGTCCGCGCTCTCAAGAAAATCCCGGACCTCATTCACCGCCTCGATCAATATTATCCGCCGCCGGGCGCCGCCCCGCCGGCGCCGCCGCTTCCCGACATCGCGGTGATCGAACGGCCCGGGTGGTGGGGTTATGTGATGGCGGGATTGATCATCGCGATTGCTGCGGCGGCTCTGACGCGTCTTCTGACCTAGGTTCTGCCGGCTCCTCGTCGATCCCGATTTTCTCCTTTACGCCGGACAGGATCCAGAGGGTCGCGACGGTCGCCAGGGCAAGGACAATTGCGACGTCGTAACTGCCGAGCCCGACCGCCGTCCCGATCGCGCCGGTCACCCACAGGCTGGCCGCGGTCGCCGTCCCCTTCACCGAATCCTTCATACGCAGGATCGCGCCGCCGCCGATGAAACCCATTCCGGTGATGAGGCCCTCGACGATGCGCGCCATCGCTTCCGGCTGGTCTACCGTCAGATGTTCGGCCGCCTGGACGAACCCGCACGACGCGACCGCGACGAGCGGAAAGGTGCGCAGGCCAGCACTGCGCTCTTCGCGCTCGCGATTCCAGCCGATGGGGAATGCCAGCGCATAGGCGACGACCAACGCGACGAGCGGCGGCAGGATGTCGAAATGACGCGCACCGAGCAAAGCGTCTATCATGAATCCTCCTGTTCGAAATCGTGTAACTCTCGACTTGCGCACTCGGGCGCGGCAGAGCGGGCCAATGGCGCGAGTCCTTCTCATCGTCGGCGGCGGAATCGCGGCCTACAAGTCGCTCGAACTGGTACGGCTGCTGAAGAAGGGCGGTCATTCGGTCACGCCGGTGCTCACGAAAGGCGGCGAACATTTCGTCACCGCGATGAGCCTCGGTGCGCTGGCCGAAGCGGAAGTCCACACGTCGCTCTGGGAGCTGAAGGACGAGGTCGAGATCGGCCACATCCAGCTCAGTCGGGCGGCTGACTTCCTGCTGGTCTGTCCGGCGACGGCGGACCTTCTGGCGAAGATGGCGGCGGGGATCGCGGACGACCTCGCGACCACGCTCCTGCTCGCGACCGACAAGCGGGTCGTCGCGGCGCCGGCGATGAACGTCCGGATGTGGCAGCACGCCGCGACCAAGCGCAATGTCGAGCAACTCAAGGCCGACGGCGTTAGGATCATCGAACCGGCCGAAGGCGAGATGGCGTGCGGCGAATATGGCCCTGGACGCCTGCCCGAGCCGCAAGAAATCATGGACTGGCTCGGTTCGAACGGGTTGCTGACGGGCAAGTGAGCCTCGCCGGCAAGAAAATCCTCATCACCGCGGGCCCGACGTGGGAGCCGATCGACCCGGTACGGGTGATCGCCAACCGGTCCTCCGGGCGCCAGGGGTTCGCCATTGCCGCGGCCGCCGCCGAAGCCGGAGCGGACGTCACGTTGGTCGCGGGGCCCGTGTGCCTAGACACGCCCGCCGGTGTGCGCCGCATCGACGTCGAGACCGCCGAGCAGATGGCCGATGCGGTCATGGCCTCGCTTCCTGCCGACGCGGCGATCCTCGTCGCCGCCGTCGCCGACTGGCGGGTGGCTCAGTCTCCGATCAAGCTGAAGAAGGCCGACGGGCCGCCCCAGCTAAAGTTCGTCGCGACTCGCGACATCCTGGCGGAGCTCGGCGCAGGCGACCGACGACCGCGCCTCCTAGTCGGCTTCGCCGCCGAGACCGACAATATCGTCACGCAGGCAATCGCCAAACGAGAGGCCAAGGGCGCCGACTGGATCGTCGCGAACGACGTGTCCGGCGAGGTGATGGGCGGCGATCGCAACCGCGTCCATCTCGTCACGGCAGCAGGCGTCGAGGATTGGCCCGAAGCGGCCAAGGAGGAGGTCGCGAGGCGGCTGATCGCGCGGGTCGCCGCCGCCTTAGGTTAACCCGCACGCCTTGCAGGCGGGATCGGCTGGAATCCGGATCGGACGCCAACCGAGCTTCGTCCCGTCGAACAGATGAACGGTTCCGGCCTGATCCTCGCCGATGCCGACGAGGGTGTTGATCGCGAGCAGCGATGCAAAGCTCCCGACCGTCGCGGCCAGCGCCCCGAGCACGCCAAGCTCGGCGCAAGTGTCGCAATCGTCGGCGTCGAACGCATCGCCGACGAAGCAGCGATAGCACGGCATGGCGCGGAACAGCCCGACCTGACCCTGAAACTGCACGGCCGCGGCCGAAACGAGCGGCATTCCAAGCTTCACGCAGGAGTCGCTGACGACGAGGCGCGTCGCGAAATTGTCGCTGCCGTCGATCGCGAAATCGTGTTTTTCGAGCAGCCGCCCGGCATTGGCGCCGTCGATGCGTTCCTGGATGGCGCGGACCTCGACATGGCGGTTGAGCTTGCGCGCGAAATCGGACGCCCGCTCCGCTTTGGGCTTGCCGGCGTCGCTTTCCCGGAACAGCGGCTGCCGGTGAAGGTTGGCGAGCTCAACGACGTCGTCGTCGATGATCGTCAGGCGGCCGATACCCGCGCCGGCCAGCGCCGGAATAACGGCGGAGCCGATACCGCCCGCCCCGACCACGACTGCGCTCGCGCCCTTGAGTTTGCGCTGGCCGATTCCGCCAACCTCGCGCAGCACGATGTGGCGGGCGTAGCGGGCAAGCTCTTCGTCGGAGAGGGTCACTGCCCGGTCGAGCCGAAGCCCCCGACCCCGCGGCCCGTTTCACTCAACGTTTCGACCTCGCGGAAATCAGCCTTCAGCACTGGCGCCGGCACGAGCTGGGCGATGCGCTCGCCTCGCCGCACCGCGAACGGCTCGGCCCCGAGGTTGGCTAGGATCACCTTCACTTCGCCGCGATAATCGTGGTCGATCGTGCCCGGCGTGTTGAGGCAGGTGATGCCATGCTTGAGGGCAAGCCCGGAGCGGGGGCGAACCTGGACTTCAAAGCCCTCGGGAATGGCGATTGCGAAGCCGGTCGCCACGGCATGTCGCTCGCCGGGCGCGAGGACCAGATCCTCGGCCGCAACCACGTCGAGGCCGGCTGCGCCGTCGGTCGCATAGGCCGGCGGCGGCAGGCCCTCGCCGTGCGGCAGGCGCTGAAGCTCGATCTGGATCATTTGCCCTTCTTCCGCCGGCTGAACTTCTTCGCCGACCCCTTCGCGGCGCGTTCATCGATCAGGCGGACGGCTTCGTCCAGCGCCATCCCCCTGGGGTCCGCACCCTTGGGCAAGGTCGCGTGCGTGGTTCCGTCGCTGACATAGGGCCCGTAGCGGCCGGCCATTACCTTGATCTCCTTGCCGCTCGCCGGGTGGGCGCCGAGCACGGCGATCGGTTCGCGCGAGGCGGAGCGCTGGCGGTCCCCGGCGCCTGCCGCTGCATCGGCGAGCTTCGCGACGGCGGCGTTCATGCCGGTTTCGAAGACCTCCGCGGTGGATGCCAGCTTCGCATATTTGCCGTCGTGCGCGAGGTACGGCCCGTAGCGCCCGATCGACGCGGTGATCGGCTTGCCGGTCTCCGGGTGCGGCCCGATCTGGCGCGGCAGCGACAGCAATCGCTCTGCGAGCTCCGCGCTCACGTCTTCCAGCGGCACGTCCTTGGGGATCGAGGCGCGCTTGTCACCGCGTTCGACATAGGGGCCAAAGCGACCGGTCTTGAGCAGGATTCCGTCGCCGAGTTCCTGCGGGCCCTCGCTCTGCGCCTTGTCGCCGCCCTGGCCGAACTTCTGCGTATATTTGCATTCGGGATAGTTGGAGCAGGCGACGAACGCGCCGAAGCGGCCGCCACGAAGCGAGAGCCGCCCGTTGCCGCACTGCGGACAGATACGCGGGTCCGAACCATCGGCGCGTGGGGGGTAGAGCCATGGCTCGAGGAATTCGTCGATCGCCGCGGTGATCTCGCTCGGCTTCTGGTCCATCACCTCGCCGGCCTTCGGCTTGAAGTCGCGCCAGAAGTCGTCGAGCAATTTCTGCCAATCGAGGCGTCCGCCCGAAACGTCGTCGAGTTCCTCCTCGAGCTCGGCGGTATAATCGTAGCTGACGTAGCGTTCGAAGAAACGCTCGAGGAACGCAGTCACCAGCCGGCCGGCTTCCTCGGGGACGAAGCGCCCCTTCTCGACCCGGACATATTCCCGGTCCTTCAGCGTCTGGAGGATCGATGCGTAGGTCGAGGGCCGCCCGATCCCCAGCTCCTCGAGGCGCTTGACGAGGCTCGCCTCCGAATAACGTGGCGGGGGCTGTGTGAAGCTTTGCACCGCATCGACGCCGGTCTTCGCGGGGGCGTCACCGCGGCCGAGCGCCGGCATGCGCGCGCCCTCCTCGTCAGCAACATCGTCGCGGCCTTCGTCGTACAGTGCGATGAAGCCGGGGAAGAGCATGACCTGGCCGCTCGCGCGAAGCGCCGCGCGTCCAGCTCCGTCGGTCAGCTCGACCGTCGTGCGCTCGAGCCGGGCGGACGCCATCTGGCTCGCCAGGGCCCGATTGTAGATCAGCTCGTAGAGGCGCGCATGATCGCCCGTCGCCGCGCGTGCGCGGTCGAAGTCGGTGGGGCGGATCGCTTCGTGCGCCTCCTGCGCGTTCTTGATCTTGCTTTGGTACTGGCGCGGGCGATCTGGGACATAACCGGAGTCGTACCGGACGGCGATCGCCCGCCGGGCGGCGCTGACCGCCTCCGGGGCCAGGTCGACGCCGTCGGTGCGCATGTAGGTGATGAGCCCGTCTTCGTAGAGCGACTGCGCAACGCGCATCGTATGGCTGGCGGAAAAGCCGAGCTTGCGGGCGGCTTCCTGCTGCAGGGTCGAGGTCGTGAACGGCGGCGGCGGGTTCCTGGAAAAGGGCTTGGTCTCGACCGAGGAGACGGTGAAGCGCCCAGCCTCGACCACTGCCTTGGCCGCGTCGGCCTCGCCGCGATTGCCGATGGTCAGCCGCTCGACCTTCTTACCATCGAGCTCGACCAGCCGGGCCGTGAAGCCCTGGCCGTCGGTCTCGAATGTCGCGCTGACCGACCAATATTCCTGGGGCCGGAAGACCTCGATCTCGCGCTCGCGGTCGACGATCAGCCGAAGCGCGACGGATTGCACGCGGCCCGCCGACTTCGCCCCGGGGAGCTTGCGCCACAGAATCGGCGACAAAGTGAAGCCGACCAGATAGTCGAGCGCGCGGCGAGCCCTATAGGCGTCGATCAGATTCTCATCGAGACCGCGCGGCTTCCTCATCGCCTCGGTCACCGCCGAATTGGTGATGGCGTTGAAGGTCACGCGTTGCACCTGCGCCGGAAGCGCCTTCTTCTGGCGGAGCACTTCCTGCACGTGCCAGCTGATCGCCTCGCCTTCGCGGTCGGGGTCGGTGGCGAGAATCAGGGCGTCGGCCTTCTTCGCCTCGTCGGCGATCGCCCGCATCTGCTTCGCGCGGTCGGGCGACACCTGCCACTCCATGGCAAAGCCCTGCTCGGGATCAACCGATCCGTCCTTGGGCGGAAGATCGCGCACATGGCCGAACGAGGCGAGCACACGGTGGCCGCTCCCCAGATATTTCTCGATGGTTTTCGCCTTGGCCGGCGATTCGACGACGACAAGCTTCAAGGTGATCGGATTCCTATACGTACGTACGCGCGATGGTGACGTGGCAGAAATTTCGTCGTCAAGCGTTGTGGGGCCCACGATGACCGAACCAAGCTACGATCCCTGCCTCGTTGAGGCGGAGCTGAAAGCTCGATCCAGCTATGCCGAGCCGCACCGCCATTATCACGACGAGCGGCACCTCGAGGAATGCCTGCGCGAGCTCGAAGCCGTCCCCGATCTCGACAAGCGCGAACGGCGTCTGCTTCGCTGGGCGATCCTGTGGCACGACGCGATCTATGAACCCGGCCTGCCCCATAACGAAGAGCGAAGCGCGGAGCTCGCGGAAAGCCAGCTCACACAGTGCGGAGTCGACGCTTCAGACGCGGTCGAGGTGGGGCGACTGATCCGGATCACGAAGAGTCATCGCTGCGAGACGGCCGATCGCCTGTCGGCGCTGCTCGTCTCGATCGACCTCGCGATCCTCGGCACCGACGAGGCTCGCTATGCCAAATATGTCCAGGACGTTCGCCATGAATATGCGCATGTGCCCGACCCGATGTGGCGAACCGGACGCGCGGAGGTGTTGAAGCGGCTGCTCGCAGCCGATCCACTCTATCCCGACGAGGCGTTTCGCGAGCGCTTCGAGGCGCAGGCGCGCGCCAACATGCATGCCGAGCTCAAGGATCTAGCCGCAGGCTGACCTTGTTACCCGCGTGGCGATCGAGCCGACCGGCGAGGTCGAGCTCGAGCAGCGCCATCTGCACCGAGCCGGACGACGCGCCCGACAAGCGGATGATCTCGTCGACCGGGACGGGTGACGGCCCGAGAAGTCCCTCCACCTCCGCCAAAGCTTCGACGCCGTCATCCCCGGGCGGTTCATAAGGCACCGGGACCGCGCGGACGCCACTTGCGGGCACGTGGATCGCCTCTACGACGTCGGCGGCGGTCTGGACGAGCGTCGCGCCGTCGCGGATCAACTGATTGCAACCCTGCGCGCGCGGGTCGAGCGGCGAACCCGGGACGGCCATCACTTCCCTGCCCGCTTCCGCGGCGAGGCGCGCGGTGATCAGCGATCCCGACCTCGGCGCAGCCTCGACGACAACAGTCCCAGCAGCGATGCCGGCAATGATCCGGTTGCGATACGGAAAGTGCCGCGCGCGAGGCTCGGTGCCGAGCGGCATTTCAGCCAGCACGAGGCCCCGCTCGTACAGCGTTTTCTGCCGCTCCTCGTTCTCGGGCGGATAGAATGTGTCGATCCCGCCGGCGATCACGGCGATGGTCCCGGTTTCCAGCGATCCATCGTGGGCGGCGCTGTCAATGCCGCGCGCAAGGCCGGACACGACGACGAGGCCGTTCTGGCCGAGGCCGTAGGCTAGCCCGCGGGCGAAGCGGCAAGCCGCAGCCGAGGCATTGCGCGCTCCGACGATCGCGACGCTGGTTTGATCGAGAAGATTGAGATTGCCCATGGCCATGAGTACAGGCGGCGCATCCTCGAGCTGCGCCAGGAGCGACGGATAGAGGCCCTGCCCCAGCGCGAGGAACTTGGCGCCCATTCTTTCCGTGGCGGCGATCTCGCGCTCGGCGTCGTCGCGGCTGGTGATCTTCGGCGGCACTCCCCCGCCCCGTCGTGCGAGGTCGGGCACAGCCGCCAGCGCCGCGGAGGGCGTCCCGAATCGCGCGAGCAGCTGGCGGTAGGTGACGGGGCCGATGCCGGGGGTCCGGACCAGCCTCAGGCGCTCGACGAGGTCTTCGATCCTATGCGTGGCTCGGTTCCTTTCCTCAGGCGAAGGACATTCTCACGATGCTTCCACAGAACGAGCACCGCGAAACCGAGCAGCAGTGGGACAAACGATCGTTGGTGAAACGCGAAGGCAGTGACCGGGGCGGTGACTGCGGCGGTCATTCCCGCAATTGACGAGATCCGGATCGTCAGAAGCAGGATGACCCAGATTGCGGCATAAATCGCTGCGGCCCACCAAAGCTGCAGGCCGATGAGCACGCCGAGCAAGGTCGCGACGCCTTTGCCGCCCTTGAACCCTAGCCAGACCGGATAAAGGTGGCCGATCATTGCGCTCGCCGCGGCATAAAGGGCCGCGAAGTCGCCGAAAGGATCGTTCAGCGGATCGGTCAACAAACGTTGCGCGATCAGGATCGCGGCCGTCGCCTTCAAGCAGTCGAGCAGAAGCGTCAGCGCCGCCAGAAGACGGTTTCCTGTGCGCAGGACGTTGGTCGCGCCGATATTGCCGGACCCGATGTTGCGGATGTCGCCCTTGCCGCCGAGGCGCGTCAGGACCAGCCCGAACGGGATCGAGCCAAGGACGTAGCCAATCGCAAGGGCGAAGAGCAGGTCTCGATCCATCGGTCGGTTGGTAGCAGAAACAGCCGTCATTGCGAGCCGGCGAAAGCGCAGCGGCAATCCAGCCTCGCAATCTGGATTGCTTCGTCGCGTCGCTCCTCGCAATGACGGGTTCGTGGATCCGAATTCCCCTCTCCTCTTCTTCGATTCCGGGGTCGGCGGCCTGTCGGTCCTGAAGCCGGCGCTCGAGCTGCTGCCGAACGCGCCGATCGTCTATTGCGCCGACAGCGCCGGGTTCCCCTACGGCAATCGCAGCGAAGCGGAGATCGCGAGCCGCGTCCCGGCCCTTCTCGGCCGGCTCGTGGAACGCTTCCGTCCGCGCCTCGCCGTGATCGCATGCAACACCGCCTCGACGATCGCGCTCGATCATGCGCGAAGCGCGCTCGACCTGCCGATTGTGGGAACCGTCCCGGCAATCAAACCGGCAGCGGAAATGTCCAAGACCCGCGTCATCGGTGTCCTCGGCACGCAAGCGACGGTCCGCCAACCCTACGTCGACGACCTGGCCTCGAAGTTCGCCGGCGACTGCACGATCATCCGTCACGGTTCGCCCGAGCTGGTTGAACTGGCGGAAGCCAAGCTCGCCGCCGAACAGGTGGATGTTGCGTCCGTCCGGGCAGCGGCTTTGCCGATGTTTGCAGCACCCGCCGGGGATCGCGTCGACACGGTCGTCCTTGCCTGCACGCATTTTCCCTTGCTGGAAGATGAGCTGCGCGTTGCTTTTCCCGGGATCGCTTATGTCCACGGCGGGCCCGGCATAGCCCGGCGCATCGCCTGGTTGACCCGCGAGCAGCGCTGGCCGGCCCACCCTGCACCGGGGCTAGCGGTTTTCACCGCCTCGCCCCCGGAGCCGCTCCTCGGTGCCCTGGCCGCCTTCGGGCTAGGAGAAGTCCAAACGCTTTAGTTGCGAGGAACAGGGCGGCTGGTTAAAGGGCCAGCGAGCGAGGAAGGTCGGCGTTGGACTATACCCGGATTTTCGAGCAAGCGATCGAGCGTCTTCACGACGAAGGGCGCTATCGCGTGTTCGTCGATATTTTGCGCACTCGCGGCCAGTATCCGAACGCGCGCTGCTTTGGCGGCAATGGTCCCAAGCCGATCACCGTGTGGTGCTCCAACGACTATCTCGGGATGGGCCAGCACCCGGTCGTGATCGAGGCGATGGAACAGGCGCTCCGTGAAGTCGGCGCGGGCTCCGGCGGCACCCGCAACATCAGCGGCAACACCCACTATCACACGCAGCTGGAGGCCGAGCTAGGCGAGCTTCACCGCAAGGAAGGCGCGCTGCTGTTCACGTCCGGCTACGTGTCCAACGAAGCGGCCCTGTCCACCCTCGGCCGGCTCCTTCCGGGCTGCGTGATCTTCTCGGATGAGCTGAACCATGCGTCGATGATCGCCGGGATAAAGAATAGCGGCTGCGAGAAGCGGGTGTTCCGCCACAACGACGTCGAGCATCTCGAGGAATTGCTCGCCGCCGAGGATGCCGAGACCCCGAAGCTGATCGCCTTCGAAAGCGTCTATTCGATGGACGCGGACATCGCCCCGATCGGCGCGATCTGCGACCTGGCCGACAAATATCATGCGCTGACCTATCTCGACGAAGTCCACGCCGTCGGCATGTACGGCGAGCGCGGCGGCGGGATTTCCGACCGGGACGGAGTCGCCGACCGCCTGACGATCATCGAAGGCACGCTCGGCAAGGCGTTCGGGGTGATGGGCGGCTACATCGCCGCGGACAAGACCATCATCGACTGCATCCGCAGCTACGCGCCGGGCTTCATCTTCACCACCAGCCTGTCACCGGTGCTCGTCGCCGGCGCGCTGGCGAGCGTCCGGCATCTCAAGGCCTCGAACGCCGAGCGCATCGCGCAGCAGGAATCAGCGGCGATGCTCAAGGCGAAGTTCGCCGGCGCGGGCTTGCCGGTGATGCCCAGCTCGACCCATATCGTCCCGCTGCTGATCGGCTGCCCGGTGAAGGCCAAGCGGATCAGCGACATATTGCTCGCCGAGTACGGGCTTTACGTCCAGCCGATCAATTTCCCCACCGTCCCGCGCGGCACCGAGCGGCTGCGCTTCACGCCTGGCCCCTGCCACAGCGCGGAGATGATGGACGAACTGACCGCGGCGCTGGTCGAGATTTTCGGCCGCGACGAAATTCGACTCGCCGCCTGAGGCTGGCGAATCCGCCGGTGTTCGCCTAGTCAGCGGACATGCGTATCGCCCTCGCCGCCGACCATGCAGGATTCGCACTGAAAGACGAGCTCGCCGGCTGGCTGCGCGACGAAGGCCAAGACGTCATCGACCTCGGCACGCACAGCGCTGAAAGCGTCGATTACCCGCAGTTCGGCGCGAAGCTCGCGCAAGCGATTGCCCGCGGCGACGCGGAGCGCGGGATCGCGATCTGCGGGTCGGGCATCGGCATCTCGATCGCCGTCAACCGCGAACCGAAATGCCGCTGCGCGCGAGTCGACGACCCGCTGTCGGCCGCGCTCGCGCGCGAGCATAACAACGCCAATGTCATCGCGTTCGGTGGCCGCCTGATCGGGAGCGACATGGCCAAGGCCTGCGTCATGGCCTTTCTCGGCACCGACTTCGCCGGCGGGCGCCACCAGCGCCGCGTCGACCAACTCTCCAAGCTCTTGCAGGAAAGCGACTGATGGCTTCTGCCGCCGATCTCGACCAAGACCACGTCAGCTACCAGGTCCCGCGCGGCTTCTTCAGCAGCAGCCTCGCGGAGGTCGACCCGGCCGTCGAGGATGCGATCCGCGCCGAGCTCCGCCGCGAGCAAAACCAGATCGAGCTGATCGCCTCGGAGAATATCGTCAGCCGCGCAGTTCTCGAGGCGCAGGGCTCGGTGCTTACCAACAAATATGCGGAGGGCTATCCCGGCCGCCGCTACTATCAGGGCTGCGCGCCCTCGGATGCGGTCGAGACCCTCGCCATCGAACGCGCGAAGAAATTGTTCGGCTGCCAGTTCGCGAACGTCCAGCCGCACTCCGGGGCCCAGGCCAACGGCGCCGTGATGATGGCGCTGCTGAAGCCGGGTGACACGATCATGGGCCTCAGCCTCGCGGCCGGCGGGCACCTCACCCACGGCGCCCCACCGGCGCAGTCGGGGAAATGGTTCAACGCCGTCCAGTACGGCGTCCGCCAGGACGATCATCTGGTCGATTTCGAGGAGGTCGAGCGGCTCGCTAAGGAGCATCGGCCGAAGCTGATCATTGCCGGGGGCTCGGCCTATCCGCGCATCTTCGACTTCGCCCGGTTCCGGGCGATCTGCGACGAGGTCGGCGCGCTGTTTCTGGTCGACATGGCGCATTTCGCGGGGCTGGTCGCGGCGGGCGAGCACCCGAGCCCGTTCGGGCACGCCCACGTGGTTACCACGACCACCCACAAGACCCTGCGTGGTCCGCGCGGGGGAATGGTCCTGACCGACGACGAGGACATTGCGAAGAAGATCAACTCGGCGGTCTTCCCCGGCCTGCAGGGCGGCCCGCTGATGCACGTCATCGCGGCCAAGGCGGTTGCGTTCGGCGAGGCGCTCCAGCCCGAGTTCAAGGCCTATGCCAAGGCCGTCATCGCCAATGCCCAGACCTTGGCCAGCCGCCTCAAGGAGCGCGGCGCGGACCTCGTCGCCGGCGGTACCGACACGCATCTCGCGCTGGTCGACCTCAGGCCGCTCGGCCTGACCGGCAAGGACGCCGACGAGAGCCTCGAGCGCGCCGGCATCACCTGCAACAAAAACGGCGTGCCGTTCGACCCGCTGCCGCCCGTCAAGACGAGCGGAATCCGCATCGGCTCGCCCGCCGGGACCACGCGCGGCTTCGGCCGTGCCGAGTTCCGGGACATCGGCGACATGGTCGCCGACGTGCTCGACGGCTTGGCCGCGAACGGCCTCGAGAACAACGGGCGTGTCGAAGAACGGGTGAACGCCCGCGTGCGCGACCTTTGCACCCGCTTCCCGATCTATCAGGGATAAGGGATGCGCTGCCCGTTCTGCGCGCACGAGGACAGCCAGGTTAAGGACAGCCGGCCGAGCGAGGACGGCGCCGCGATCCGCCGGCGCCGCCAGTGCGAGGCGTGCGGCGCCCGCTTCACCACCTTCGAGCGCGTGCAGCTGCGCGATCTCACAGTGGTCAAGAAGGATGGCAAGCGCGAGCCCTTCGACCGCGACAAGCTGGCGCGGGCGATCGGCCACGCAACGCGCAAGCGGGAGGTCGACCCGGCCAAAATCGACCGCCTGATCAGCGGGGTCCAGCGGCAGATGGAAACCTTGGGCGACGAAGTGACGTCGACCCGGATCGGGGAGGCCGTGATGGCGGGGCTAAAGTCGCTCGATCACGTCGCCTACATT
This sequence comes from Sphingomicrobium sp., assembly GCA_035281125.1. Classification (GTDB taxonomy): domain Bacteria; phylum Pseudomonadota; class Alphaproteobacteria; order Sphingomonadales; family Sphingomonadaceae; genus Sphingomicrobium. The sequence continues at coordinate 32,343 of DATEEM010000026.1, forward strand.
CGGTTCGCCAGCATCTACAAGGACTTCAGCGATCCGAGCGAATTCGCGGAGATCGCCGAGCGGGTCGAAAAGGAAGGCCCGCTCGTGCCGCCCGACCACGATAAGCTGCTGTGAGCGCGCCACCGCCGATCATCGTCCTCGTCCGGCCCCAGCTTGGCCAGAATATCGGCAAGGCGGCGCGGGCGATGCTGAATTTCGGCTTGAACGAGCTGCGGCTGGTCGCGCCGCGCGATGGCTGGCCGAACCCGGACGCGGGGCCCGCGGCCAGCGGCGCAGACGTCGTCCTCGAACAGGCGGCGGTCTACCACACCGTACAGGACGCGATCGCGGATTGCGCGATGGTGTTCGCATCGACGGTGCGACGGCGCGACCTCGTCATGCCGGTAGTCGGTCCGGAAGAGATGGCGGCCCAGATCGCCGCCGCGCCCAAGCGTTCAGCCATTTTGTTCGGGCCCGAGCGATCGGGTCTCGAGACCGAGGAAGTGGCGCTCGCCAACGCCATCTTAACGGTACCGATCAATCCCCGTTTCGCTTCGCTGAACCTGGCGCAGGCGGTCATTCTCGTCGCCTATGAATGGTCGAAACGCTCGCCGCTGACGCAGCCGCCGGCGAAGGACCTCGAGCCGCCGGCTCCGCACGGCGAGCTCGACGGACTGATCCGCCAGCTCGACGACGAACTCGCCCAGAAGGGTTATTTCCACCCGCCGTCGCGGTCGCAGGCCACGCGGAACACAATTCGTACGATCTTCACCAAGACCGGCTGGTCGTCGCGCGAGGTCAAGGCGGTGCGAGGAATCATTCGCGCGCTGGCCGGTCCGGCGCGACATCGCGATTGACCGCGACTGTCCCGTGCGGCACTGTCCGCAGCCTTTGATCTAATTGGGGAATCCGATGTCCGTTGTACTTGCGTTGCTGCTTGCGTCGATGACCGCCGCCGACCAAGCGGCCACACCTGCTCCCGAAACGGCGGCGTCGGCGGCACCGGCGCCCAAGAAAGCCAAGAAGGTGTGCAAGGCGGATGACCTGACCAGCGGCACGCGCATGGCCAAGCGCATTTGCCTCACCGAAGAGGAATGGGCCGAGCGCAACAAGGGCATGACGGAAAGCGCGCGTTCCGGGTTCAGCGGAAAGGCCGAGGATAACTAATCCGTGAAACGAAGGAGGTAGCGATGCGTCTGATCAGCTTCGCGGTTTGCGCCGCCCTGGGATTTGCACCGACGCCAGCGACCGCCAAGGATCCGCCCGAAGACAAGATCGTGTGCAAGCGCCAATATGACGCCGATACCGGATCGCATTTCGCGGCGCCGAAAAAGGTCTGCCTGAAGAAATCTGAGTGGAAGGAATTGGAGAACGCGACGGAAGGGTCGCTCCGCAAACTGCGCGAGCAGGGAGGTGCTTGTCCGAAGTGCCTCGCCCCGAGCTCAGGCGGCCCCGGCTGAACCTTGACCGCGGGGCGCGCTGCTTCTAGGTGCGCCGCTCGCAATTGATCCCGCACGCCCGGTGAAGCGGTGATCGCGCCAGCCGCAATGGCTGGCGGTGCGGTCCCGGGCATCTGTGAAACGCGAATTGGAGAACAGACGTGACGAAGCGCACCAGCGCCAAATACAAGCTTGACCGCCGGATGGGCGAGAATGTCTTCGGACGCCCCAAGAGCCCGGTCAATCGCCGCGAATATGGCCCCGGCCAGCACGGCCAGCGCCGCAAGGGCAAGCTGTCCGACTATGGCGTTCAGCTCCGGGCCAAGCAGAAGCTCAAGGGCTATTACGGCGACATCACCGAAAAGCAGTTCAAGAAGAATTATGTTGAAGCAACCCGCATGAAGGGCGACGCTTCGCAGAACCTGATCGGCCTGCTCGAGCGCCGGCTCGACATGGTCGTCTATCGCGCCAAGTTCGCGCCGACGATCTGGGCGGCGCGCCAGCTGGTCAGCCACGGCCACGTCCGGGTCAATGGCGTGAAGTGCAACATCGCTTCGCGCAAGGTCGACGTGAACGACGTCGTCGAACTCGGCCCCAAGGCGCAGGAAATGGCGCTGGTGATCGAGGCACAGAGCCTCGCCGAGCGCGACATCCCCGATTATGTGGTCCCCGACGGTACGTCGAAGGTCACCTTCACCCGCGTGCCCAAGCTCGACGAGGTGCCCTATCCGGTGCGGATGGAGCCGAACCTGGTGATCGAGTTCTACTCCCGCTGACCGATCGATCCAATTCGGGACAGGAAGGGGCAGCTTCGGCTGCCCCTTTTCGCTTCAGCGGCCGATGGTCCGTTCGAGCAGCTCGCCGATCTTCGTCAGCATCTGGGTGCGGGCGTCGGAATCGTCGAGATTATGGTCAAGCCCGTCGAAGGTAAGCAGCTCGCTGTGCTTGCCGGCCCGCTTCAGGGCCTCATCCATTTCCTTCGATTCGGCGTACCGGACGACATTGTCCAGCGTCCCGTGGACGAGCAGCACGGGCGCGTTGATCGCCGAGGCATGGCGCAGCGGCGAGCCTTCCTGGACATGCGGTCCCGACCCGATCAGCCTCTGAATCAAGTCATAATTGGTGAAATTCCGCGCTTCGTCCTTGGCCATTTGCAGGTCGGTCACCGGAGCGATCGCAATCACGGCCTTGTACAGCGACGGCTCGATGACCGCCGATTGAAGCGCGGCGTAGCCGCCATAGGACCAGCCCAGGATCGCCAATTTGTTCGGATCGGCGATGCCCTGAGCAACCAGCCATTTCGCCGACGCGGTGATATCGCCGATCGACGTCCGCCAGTTCCTGAACCCGTTTATGTTCAGCCAGGCGTCGCCGTATCCGGCCGAACCGCGATACTGCGGTTGAAGGACGGCATAACCGCGCGCGGCGAGGAACTGCGCCAGCGGATCAAAGCCCCAATAGTCGCGCGAACTTGGCCCGCCGTGGGGCAGGATCACCGCCGGAAGCCCCTTGCGATCCTTTCCCGGCGGAAGCGTCAGATAGGCGGGAATTGCGGCGCCGTCGGGCGCCGTGACGGTAACCGGTTTCACCGACGCCAGCGTTCGGCCCTCGAGGTCGGGCCGCACGATCATCAGCGGCTCAAGCGATTTTTTGGTTCGGTCGAACAGATAATAGCGGCCGGGGTCGGAGTCGTTTCCGGCGTAAATCAGCAGCTTGTTGCCGTCGCTGGTGGAGTCGACGAAGTCGATGATGGGCGATTTCGGAAGCGCGGTCGAAAGCGCCGCGGCAAGCGCCTTGAACTCCGGGTCGAAATAAACCCGTTCGCCTTCCTCGTCGGAATGGTCGTAGCCAATCACTCTCTGCCCGTCGCCGAAGCGCACGACCCCGTCGATGTCGACCCTGGGATTCTCGGCCACGAGCCGCTCGGCCATGCTGCCGTCGAGCCTGATCGCGTAGAGCGCGTAGCGGCCGTTCTTCTTCCTCAATGCGTAAAGCGAGTCGATGCTCGCATCGATCGCCAGAGGCTCGACGTCCGGGTTCATGATGTCCTTGACCTTGAACAGGTCCTTCCAGTCGCGCGAGTCCTTGGTCCGGTAAAAATAGGTGACCGACCCAGTGAGCATTCCGCTGTCACGCATGTCGGTGATCGACATCAGTCGAACGTGGCCCAGGTCGTCGGTCTCATAACCCGCCGCCTGGCGCGGAGATTCCACCGGCTCGCTGCGCAGGGTCTTGACGTTGAGCCGATCGACGCCCGTGCCTTTTTTCGTCTGCTTGATCGCCTGGCCGATTTCGTCCTCCGGCACGTAAAGGCGGTTGACTAGGACGGTCTCGCTCGTTCCCCCGAGCCAATCGATCACCGCCGCATCGTTGAAGCGGAGGCGATCGTCGAACGCGCTTTGCGGCTTGCCCAAGAGCTTGGCGTCAGCGCCGCTCAAATCCATCGAAATCAACCGGCTGACGTGGAGGATGTCGCCTAGCGAGGATGATCTTACGAGCGCGCCAAACCGACACACGCCGCGGCTTTCACCAGCGAAACGACACCATTTGAGCGATTCCGGGCTTCCATCGCTGCTGACCATCTTCGTGAACGTTCCGGTCGCTAAATCGCCGACAACGGCGACGGTTCTGCGCCCCGGGCCGGGCGTAAGATACATGATCTTGCTGCCGCTGGCGGAAAGGTCGGGCGCCACGACGGCTTCCCGGACGCCGAACGCCTTCGCGTCGGCGGCGAGCGTCTGTTGCGCCAGGGCCGGCGGCGAAGCGCATACCAAGCCGATCGCCGAAGCGAACAGCGAAACGCGAAATATCATGAAGAACTCCCTTCCCGGCAGAGACATAGTGCATGCCGGCGTGACGAACACAAGTCCTCGTCTTGGCAGTTTCCGAGCGGTTCGTTAGGCGCGCTTCGCGATGACCCAGCCCCCGCTCCCTGAATGGGCGCCGCACGAGGCGGTGTGGATCGGCTTCCCGAGCGACCCCGAGTTGTGGCTGGGCGACCTCAAGCCCGCCGAGCGCGAAGTCGCTGCGTTCGCTGAGGCGGTGCACGCCGGCGGCAGGGGCGAGAAAATCCGCCTGGTGGCGGCGCACGAGGGAGCCGCGGAGAGCGCCCGCAAGCTGGCGCCGTTCGCGGACGTCATCGTCGAGCCGTTCGGTGATATCTGGCTGCGCGACACCGGGCCGATCGTCATCGGCGGCGGCAGGCAGCGCCGCGCCCAGGGCTTTAACTTCAACGGTTGGGGGGGCAAGTACGACCTGGAGGGCGACCAGGACATCGGCGAACGCCTGGCGGCTCGCGCGCAGCTACCGTTTGCAAAGGCCGACTGGATCCTCGAAGGCGGCGCGATCGACCACGACGGCTCGGGGACCGTGATCACGACCGAGCAATGCCTGCTCAATCCCAATCGCAACACGCTGACCCGCGGCGAAACCGAACAACGGTTGCTCGACGATCTCGGCTTCGAGCGGGTCGTCTGGCTCGGCTCGGGCCTGCTCAACGACCATACCGACGGCCATGTCGACAATCTCGCGCGCTTCGTCGCGCCCGGCCGCGTCGCCATCCCCATGGCCGCGCGCGACGACCCCAATGAGGCCGCCTACAAGGATGCGGCGAAACGGCTGAACGCCGTCCGGCTCGACATCGTCAGCCTGCCCTCCCCCGGCCGGGTCACGGGCGAGGACGGCGATATCATCCCGGCCAGCTACATGAACTTCTACATCGGCAATGCCGCGGTCGTCGTGCCGCAATATGGCGCGCCCAACGACCGCGCTGCGGTCGACGTCGTCCAGGCCCTGTTCCCCGACCGCGTTGCAATCGGGCTTCGCGCCGACCACATCCTGACCGGCGGTGGGAGTTTCCACTGCATCAGCCAGCAGGTCCCCGCATGAAGCTCACCGTCGCCGCCCTCCAGCTCGCCTTTACCGACGACACGGTCACGAACATCCGCGCCGTAGGCGAGCTGGTGCGCGAGGCCGCCGACAGGGGCGCCGAGGTGGTGCTTCCGCCGGAATTGTTCGAAGGACACTATTTCTGCCGGGTCGAGGACGAAGCGCAATTCGCCAACGCTCGCGCGGTAAACGAACATCCGTCGGTCCTTGCGATGCAGGAGCTGGCGAAAGAGCTGAAAATCGCGATCCCGACCAGCTTCTTCGAAGCGGACGGGCCCCATCATTATAACAGCCTCGCCATTGTCGGCCCCGACGGCAAGGTCGCGGGCGTCTATCGCAAGAGCCACATTCCCGACGGCCCGGGCTACGAAGAGAAATTCTATTTCCGCCCGGGAAACACCGGCTTCCGCGTGTGGGACGGGCCGCACATGTCGACGCTCGGAGTCGGCGTGTGCTGGGACCAATGGTACCCGGAAGCGGCGCGAGCGATGATGCTGATGGGCGCGGACATCCTCTTCTATCCGACCGCGATCGGCACCGAACCGCACGACCCCGACCTCGACACGTCGCGGCTGTGGCGCCGGGCGATGATCGGCCATGCCGTCAGCAACGTAGTTCCCGTCGTCGCTGCCAACCGCATCGGCACCGAAGGCGGCCAGCGCTTCTACGGCCACAGCTTCATCTGCGACGAGCGCGGCGACATCCTGGCCGAGTTCGGAGCGGAGGAGACGGGCGTGATAACCGCGACTCTCGACCTCGCGCAGGCGAAGAAGCACCGCGCCGCCTTCGGCTTCTTCCGCGACCGCCGGCCGGAGCTTTACGGGCGGCTCACCGAGGACATCTAGGCGCCGTAGCGGACCAGCGAGATCAGGTTCCCGTCGGGGTCACGGAACCAGGCGACCTTCGTCTTGTCCGGCGCAGTCCACACGCCGTTTGCGTCATGGCTGAATCCAGGAAAGCGTTCGAACTCAACGCCTTTCGCAGTGAGGTCGGCCGCCGCTTGATCGACATCATCGACCTCGAGCCCGAATACGGTGTGCTCGGACGGCGCTGTCGAAGGCACGGGCGAAATTCTGAGGGATCCCGCGCCGACGCGATAAAGGAGCGCGCCATGAGACCGTCCCTCGAGCGAGAGTCCCAGCACTTTGCTATAAAATGCCTCCGATCGCGCGACATTCGCCGACCAGACCAGCGTCTGCAGCTTTGCTTCGGCCAAGTTCATCTTATAGCTCCAACCGATAATAGACGCTGTCGCAAAGCTCGGCGCCGACCTGCCACGTCCCGCTCGCGCGACCCGTCGCGACGAAACCGTGGCGTTCGAGCAGGCGGATCGACGAAGCATTTCGCGGGTCGACGTCGGCCGTGATTTCGGTCGAGCCGAGCTTGCGCCGGCGCGCGACGAACGCGGTCAGCGCTTCGCCGGCATAGCCCGTGCCCCAATGCGCGGGGTCAATCAGGAACCCGAGCTCCGGTAACTGCCAGGCGCCCAGCTTGCCGATCAGCTTACCATCCAGCGTCACGATGAAATCGTCGCACTGAGAAGGGTCTCCGTCGACCATCGATGCAATCCATCGCTGCGTCTCGTGAAAATTCGCGTGAGGCGGGGTGGACCAGTAGCGCATTGCGACGGGATTGCTCATGATCCGGTGCATCGCCGCCGCGTCCTGGTAGGTCGCCCTTCGCAGCAGCAGCCTCTCGGTGCGGATTTCATCGTCCATTTCGGAACGCCAGCGCCCGCTCAAAAACGGTTTCGAACATCGCCGCGTTAAGGCGGCCCGTGTTCTGATTATAGCGCGAGCAATGGTAGCTCGACAGCAGGACCCTCCCGTCGGGCGCGGCGTTCTCCGCGCCGTGGCCGAATTTGGTCGAGGACGGGGGCAGGCCCAGCGCACGCGCCGCCGCGACATGCGCAATCTGGCCGAGCGCGACCACCACGCGGACATTCGGCAGCGCCGCCAGCGCCGCCTCGAAATAGGTCCGGCAGGTCGCAATCTCGCCAGGCTCGGGCTTGTTCGCGGGCGGCAGGCATTTCACCGCGTTGAGTATGATTGCGCCCCTCAGCTCGAACCCATCGTGCGGGTCGCTACGGTATTCGCCTTCCGCCAGGCCGAATTTCAGCAGCGTCGCATAGAGCAGGTCGCCGGCATAGTCGCCGGTAAACGGCCGGCCGGTGCGGTTCGCGCCATGCTTGCCCGGCGCGAGACCGACGACCGCGAGCCACGCCTGAGGATCGCCGAACGCCGGAACCGGCGCGTTCCACCAGTGCGGATGCTCGGCGCGGCATTCGTGCCGGAAGGCGACCAGCCGCGGGCACAAGGGGCAGTCGCGCGGTGCCTCGGCCTCGGGAATCGGCGACAGGTCGGCGGGTTGGATGGTCACGCTCCCAATTAGCGTTCGTGCTGAGCTTGTCGAAGCACTGTTCTATCTTTTAGCGAAGCAAGAGAAAGGCAGCCCTTCTACAGGCTCGGGGCGAACGTTTGTTGAATTGGCCGAACCTCCATTCCTCTACGCCATCGCGATCGGCTCGAATCGTCCGCACGGCCGCCACGGCCGGCCGGCCGGCGTGGTCGAGGCGGCGATTGCGCAACTCGACAAGCAGTTCGGCCTGTTCGACGCCTCGCCAATCCTCCTCAATCCAGCGCACGGCGGAGCAGGCCGCGATTTCGCCAATGCCGTGGCACTGGTCGAAAGCGACGTCGAGCCGCCCGACATGCTGCGCCGGGTCAAGGCAATCGAGCGCGATTTCGGCCGCCGGGCAGGCCGCCGCTGGGGCCCGCGCGTCCTCGACCTCGATATCGTCCTGTGGAGCGGCGGGCGCTTCCGCTCGCGGCGGCTCACGGTGCCTCATCCCAGGCTCGCCGAGCGCGCATTCGTGCTTCAGCCGCTCGCGGCCATCGCCCCGGGATGGCGCGTTGCAGGCAGCGCGACCACCCGCCATCTTGCCCACCGCCTTGCCCGCCGCGCCGCGCGAGGGTAACCGCCTCGCTCACGTGGGCCCATAGCTCAGTCGGTAGAGCAACTGACTTTTAATCAGTAGGTCGCTGGTTCGAATCCAGCTGGGCTCACCATCGCCCGTCTAAGGGCCGGTTGCGTCAACCGGGTTGTGGGAGCTTCAATGCAGGAGCGCGCCGGAGGACGGTGGAAATGGCCGTTGGCGCGGGTTTTGCGCAAGGCCCTTCCGGCCATGCCGCTGGTGGCGGCGCTCGGCTTGCTGGCGAGCGTGCTGGAAGGCGCCGGGATTGGATTGCTCATTCCGTTGCTATCGGTCTTGCTGGCCGACTCCGGTGGCGCAGGCACGCTTCCGGCTCCCCTCCAGGCCGTCGTCCGAACTCTCGACGGTTATGATCCTGACACTCGCGCCGCAGCGCTCGGAGGCGCCATCTTCGGCCTGATCCTGCTCAAGGGGATAGTCCAAGGCGCCAACGAATGGTTGGCCGCGTCAATCGAGGGTGCGATCGGACAGGAGATCCGTAACCGACTTGCGCGGACCTTGGTCCGGCTCGATTATTCCTTCTTTCTGAAGCAGAACAACGCCCGTCTGTCGCATATCGTCGCAACCGACAGCTGGTTCGTCCAGGATGCGGTCCATTCGGCGCTGACGCTCATCCCGGCTGCGGCCGGATTGCTCGTCTTTTGCGTGCTGCTGGCATGGCTCAACCTTTACCTTTTCCTGTTCGTCCTGGTCGGCGCGGCCGGCATTCAGGTCGTTCTTGGCCTATTCGAACGGCGGCAGAAAAACCTGAGCTATGAGTTCACTGAACGCAGCCAGCGGCTGTGGGATCGCATGCTGACCATGATCCAAACGCCGCGAGTCGTCAGGCTTTTCGGCCAGCAAGACCGGGAAACGGAGCGAGCGTCCGCCGCAATCAGACGCCTGCGGCAAACCATCCAGGCAACGCGAATCACCCGAGCGTTCGCGCATCCGATCATGGACGCGATGATCGCCCTGCTTTTCATCGTCGTCCTGATCGCCGGCTATCGAAGCGGGATGTCGCTTCCCGCGATCACCGCGTTCCTGCTGCTGCTCACTCGAGCCCAGCCGCACGCGCGAACAATCACGGCGGCCCGCTGGGGCGTGGTTTCGCTGCGCGGCTCCCTGCAGGAGGTGGCTTGGCTACTCGCCCAGGAACCGGCCGAGCCTTCGCTGCCGCCGGCCAGAGTTAAAGACGTGCGGTTCGACCGCCCAATCGTGTTCAAGGACGTGTCCTACGCCTATCCGGACGGCAGCCCCGCGCTCGAACATGTAACCGTCACGATTCGGCCCGGCGTAGCAACCGCCATCATCGGGGAATCGGGGTCGGGTAAGACGACGATGATCAACCTCTTGTGCGGATTGATCGTGCCCCAGTTCGGGCGAATCTGCCTTGGCGACGAGCCGATGGAGGCGATCGATCCGCAAAACTGGCGCCGGCGCATCGCAGTCGCCGGCCAGGATCCCGAGCTGGTTTCGGGAACCGTCTTTGAGAACATCGCTTATGGGCACGAAGAGGCGAGTGTCCCTGAAGTGAAGGATGCCGCACGGGCCGCCGGCGCCGATCGCTTCATCGCCGGACTTCCTCAAGGCTATGATACGATGCTGGGGCCAAACGGTCTCAACCTCTCGGGGGGCGAGCGTCAGCGCGTCGCCCTGGCCCGCGCGCTCCTCACCAGGCCTGATCTGTTGATTCTGGACGAGGCGACGAGCGCGGTCGATGCCATCGCCGAGAGCGAGATCATGAGACTGATTGCCGAGCACCGGTTTTTCGACACGATCCTGATCATCAGTCATCGCAAGACGACGATCGCGGCCTGCGACGACGGCATTGTGCTCGAGGATGGCAGGGTGGTGGAAGCCGGGCCGCTTGCCGAACTCGGCTATTTCCGCGGCATGGCCGGAAGCGCAAACGCGCGGAACCGCGCCAATGGCTGATGCCGTGGCGCGCGCTCGCGCTTGCGTCGCATGACCTTCGATGAAGCGCGTTATCACCGCGAGCATTCGAACGATCGGATGATGCGAGACGTCGAGGCTTGGCGGGCGCTCGAGAAGAGCCGTCCGTCCATCTTCTCGGGAATGTATGAATTTTGATGTAGGCGTCGCAGGTTCGGAGATCCGAGTGAAGGTTGAGCAAGCACAAATGCCGAGTGAAGCGTCGCGGGCCCATGAACCATCGAAGCGCAGCGCTGCTCAGGAGCTGATGGCACGCGAAACGCGAGTCACGTTCGGCCCCGTACCGCATACGCTGCTCGGCGAACCGCTCGGCGAAATGAGCTGGCAGATGCTCGGCGACCAATTCGTCATGCGCGGCGAGGGCGACCATTATTTTCATTATCGCAAGGGACACGGGATCACGACCGAGCGCGGGGAGCAATTCGATCTGAGCGAGGAATCCCTATGGCTGAACGGCAGCGTCTATGCCGCGATCGCGAGCCTCAACGGGTTTCTACCCATCCATGCTTCAGCAGTCGCTCATAACGACCAGGTCTTTGCGTTCACCGGACCGGCAGGTGCCGGCAAGTCGACGGTGGTCGCCGCTCTCGGCAAACGTGGGCTGCCGATGTTCTGCGACGACACGCTCGTTCTCGACCTTTCCGATCCCGATCAAATCCACTGCTTGCCCGGGCACAAGCGCCTGAAGCTTCGCCCCGATGCCGTCGAGCTCACCGGCGCGACGCCCCAGGAGAAGGTCTCGAAGACCGTCGATAAACATTATGCCTTGCCGGCCGCGGGCGATGTCCGCGCGGTCCTGCCACTGGGCCAGCTGTTGTTCCTCGAGAACGGGTCCAGGCTCGCCATCGAGCCCCTCACCGGGTCGGAGCGTTTCGTCATGCTGCAGGATGACCACCAGACCGCTCATCTGTTTGCCGGAGCTCGCCGGTTCGACCGAAAGGCGCAGTTCGAGCACCTCGCGCGGTTGGCCCGGCAGATCGAAATGGCTCGGTTCGTCCGCCCATATGACGTCGCGCGGTTCGACGAAGGCGTTGCGCTCGCGGCCGAGCATGTCACTAAGGGACGGTCGTGACTGATATGACTGCACTCACCAAGCGTTCGGATCGATTCACCGAGGCCGACATTGACCACGAGATCGTCGTGATGCGCGTCGACAACGGCGAATTCTTTTCCTTGTCCGGCACGTCCGCGGCGATCTGGCGTCTCATCGACGGGCATCGCGACCGCGCGGCCTTGCTCGACGCGCTCGCCGAAGAATTCGACGGCGATCGGGCCGTTATTGCCGCCGACGTCGATGAATTTCTCACGCGACTGCGGGGAACGGGCCTGCTTGTCGACTGAACGGTGGCGATCGCGCAGCCGAACAGCGGCCGCCATGGCGGCGCTGATCGTCGCGAGAGTGACCGTGGCGCTGGTTCCGTTCAACCGCTGGCAGCGAACGTTAGGCCGGCGTGGGCCCCCGTCGGACGCGAATGTGGTTGCCGCCAGGCGCGTGGCGAACCATGTCGAATGGGCCGCGCGGCGGCTCCCGTTCGAGAGCAAGTGCCTTCCGCGCGCGATGGCACTGAGCTGGCTGTTGCGACGAAAGAAGATGGCCCACACGGTAATCTTCGCAGTCCGGCCCGCCGAGCGGCGGGGATCCCAAGACGATCTCCACGCCTGGGTCGAGCTCGATGGAAAGACGATCCTTGGCGATTTGCCTGGGCCCTGGGTCGAAACGCTGCGCCTGGAAGGATGATCTGCCCGCTAATCTGCCAAATTCGGTTGCAACTCCACGCCGAGTTAAGCATTGAGTGAATCTTGCCAAGGCTTAGTGCCGATTAGTTGAGGAGCGAGGCATGACGAGGGAAATCCCCCAACGTAAGGTGTGGACCAAGCCACAACTCAAGCGCCTCGGTGAGATCAAGGATGTGGCCGGGGCCCAGGGCGCCGGCGCGCAGGGCGCCGGGACCAAGACCTGATCCAAGCCCGAAACCCCATTCTTCTTTCACCGATGAACTGAAGCGCCGTGCTGGCCTTTGCGTGGCCATGGGGCAGCGCCGCGCCCGATCGGTTCAAGGGCTTGTCTCAAAGGCTCGCCGCATCTCTCTGCGCAGGCATCGGCGGCCACGCCGGATCGTCCGAGATCGGCGACCTTAACTTCGCATATCGCCCCCTCCGTTCTTCGCCGGCTCAAGCCCGCGCGTGGCGTCCCGCAACGCTCCCCGACGGCCAAATCGCGCTCTTCCACGGCTATCTGGACAATGCCGATGTCGTCGCCGCCGACCTTGGCGCCGGGCCGAGCGATCCGGCGCGGCTCTACGGCCTGGCGGTCGAACGCTGGGGGGACGAGGCCGAAAAGCGGCTGATCGGCGAATATTGCGCGCTCATCGTCGATCATGAGCGGCGCCGGCTTCGCCTGTCGCGCAGCGCCCTGCGGGGACCGCCGCTTTATTATTTCCACGACGGCGAGCTGGTCGCCGTTGCCTCCGTGCCACGCGCGATCTTGGCGGCCGGCGTCGAGGAGCGGCTGAACGAAGCGCGGGTCGCCGACAGTGCGCTAATCAACTTCAGCGACCGCGAGGCAAGCTGGTTCGAGGGCGTTTCGCGAGTCCCGCACGGCCATGTCGTCGAGCTCGAGCGCGATCGGCCGCGGCAGCTGCGCCAATGCTACGACTTGTTTGCCTCGCCGGACGTGAGGATGGCCGGCGACGCGGAATATATGGCTCGGGCGAGCGAGCTTCTGGACGAGGGCGTACGCGCCTGCCTGCGCGGCTTCAGCCGGCCGGGCGCGACATTGTCGGGCGGTCTCGATTCCCCGCAGATTGCCGTTCGCGTTCTCGCCCAGCTCCCAGAATCGCAGCATCTGCCAACCTTCTCCTTCGTTCCGGAGCCGGGATATGACGGGATCGCCGAGCCGGGCATGACCGGCAACGAGCGGCCGATCGTCGAAGCCTTCGCCGCGATGCACCCGCGGATCCAGCCGCACTTCACCGCCAACGAGGGCTACGAGCACGACTATCGCTGGGCCGAGCTGTTCCACCTGATGGGCGGGGCCCCCTCCGGGCTGTGCAACATGTATGTCTTCCACGGACTCTTTTCCGACGCGGCCAGAGCGAATTGCGACGTGCTGCTGGTCTCCGACTGGGGCAATTTCACCTTCAGCGACAAGGGCACGTGGGGCTTCGTTGAATATTTGCTCAAGGGTCGCTGGGGTCAGCTGTGGCGCGCCCTCGCCAATTATCCCGACCGCCGATCGATGCTGTGGCGCTTCTTCGCCCACAGCATCCTGCCCCTGCTTCCCAACCGGGCATGGCGGTTTGTGCGACGGTTCGTCTTTCGGGGACGAAAGCCGCTTCTCGACCTCATGCAGCCGCTGTCGCCCGCATATCGCGCGCAGTCGGGTGCCGATTCGCGGCTCGAGGCTTTCGGCTTCCTCATCGAGCGCTACCAGCCGCGCAACCGTCGTCACGCGCAGAAGCTGCTGTTCGACAATTTCGACGGCGAACCCGACGAAGTGTACCAGGCCTTCGAGCAGATGTACGGAATCCCGCAACGCGACCCGATGGCTTATCGGCCGTTCGTTGAATTCTGCTTCGGCCTGCCGGTCGAAATGTTCATGCGCAACGGCGAGATGCGCTGGATGGCGAAGCAAATGGCGAAGGGTATCATGCCCGAGGAACAGCGACGGAACCGGCTCAACGGCCGGTGGGACGCCGACTGGCACTTGCGGATCGGTCGGCGCCGCAAGGACTTCCTCGCCGAGCTCGACCGCATCCAGGCCGACCAGCGGCTATCCACGATGCTCGACCTGCCCCGCCTCCGCCAGGCGCTCGAGGATTGGCCGGAGCGGACCGAGACCGATCCGCAGAAATATTTCGGCAGGGAGTTCGCCGTTCCCCGAGCGCTGCTCACTGCGCGCTTCATCAATTACGTCGAGCGCAGCAACGCGCCGTGACGGCGAGCTCGACCGAGTTCCGTCTGATGGTCGAAGCCTGCCGCTGGGTCTTTGCGGGGGGCGACCCCGGCAACGTCCACAGGCTGTGCCACATCGCCGACTTCGCCCGCTTCGTCCGAGTCGTCCGTTTTCACCGCGTCCAGGGGCTCGTCTGGAACAGCTTGTGGGTGAATCGAGCGCAGGTCCCCACCGACGCCGCCAATACGCTTTCGGCCGACGCCGCGGCAATCGCCGCCGCCAATCTTCGAATGGCCGCCGAAGCCAGCTCCCTGCGCGCGGAGTTCGACGAGGCCGCAATCCCCCTCCTGTTCGTCAAGGGGCTCACCGTTGGCGCCCTCGCCTATCCCAATCCCATGCTGAAGATGGGCTGGGACATCGACCTGCTGATCGACCCGGCGCAGCTCGAAGCCGCCGTCGAGCGACTCCAGGCGCGCGGCTACCGGCAGGTCGTGCCGCCCGCTTCCGTCGACTTTCGGCCGTGGCACGAACGGCGCAAGGAATCGGTGTGGAGCCGCGATCCCGGAATCGACGTGGAACTGCACACCCGCCTGGCCGACAATCTCGAGCTGATCCCAACCATCGATGTGCATTCATCCCGCCAGCACGTCCGGGTGTTGCCGGGCACGGTCCTGCCCACCCTCGCCCGCGACGAACTGTTCGCCTATCTCTGCGTCCACGGCGCCTCGAGCAACTGGTTCCGGGTGAAATGGATCGTGGACGTGGCCGCGCTCATCCACGGCGCCTCATCGGCCGAGCTGACGCGGCTTTACGCAAGGTCGCAGGAGCTCGGGGCCTTTCGCGCCGCGGGACAGGCGTTGCTTCTCGCCGATCGGCTGTTCGGCTCGCTTGCCGGAACTTCCCTGAGAGAACGGCTTACGGAGGATCGCACCGGCTCCTGGCTTGCCGACGCCGCCTTCCGCCAGCTGGCGGGACGGACCGAGCCGCGCGAGCCGACCGCCGTGCCCCTCGGCACGTGGCGCATCCATATGACCCAGCTCGGGCTGAAGCCGGGCGTCGCCTTCAAGTTCGGCGAAATCTCCCGCCAAGTCACCGACG
The DNA here is from genome assembly GCA_035281125.1 of Sphingomicrobium sp. Lineage (GTDB taxonomy): Bacteria > Pseudomonadota > Alphaproteobacteria > Sphingomonadales > Sphingomonadaceae > Sphingomicrobium. The sequence goes on from DATEEM010000026.1 coordinate 47,569, forward strand.
CGTTCTTCTGAGGGCCTTGAACAGGCGTGGCCGGCCCGCGGCCAGGACGAGAAGGCGGCTTGGAAAGACCATCGTCAGGGCGATCTCCTTCGCCCCTCTCGATTGTATCGTCGGATCCGGCCCGTGTCCGGCCCAAAGGTCGACCGCCTCGTTGACGAGCGTCAGGCCCAACCATCGCCTGACCCGCGAATCCTCATCCGGCTACAACGTGGCGGGTCGGCCAGAGTTGGGATTTTTCCGCCGCCGGCCGAGATTTCTCTCTGACGAGCAACGCAAGGCACATCGCGAAGCATCCGCTGATCGCCGCTGTCCGCAGCGGGAAGTCGACCAGGCTGTGGACCAGGATGGCGGCTGACGCCACCGCGGCGGCCCGCGCATAGGGATCCGCATCGGCCGGGTGCCATGCGCGGAATGCGGCGCGGCCCCACCAAAAGAGGAAAAAAGCCAGGACGATCAAACCGGGAATGCCGGTTTCGAGCGCGAGCTCCAGATAATCGTTGTGCGCGTGATTGACGTAGGTCGTCGGATCGAGCCGCTGATGGTCCTCGTAAAGCGCGTAGACGCGGCGAAACGAGCCGACGCCAGAGCCCAGCGGCATGAACGCCTCGGCAGCCGTGGCAGTGGTCGCGACGATCGCCTCGCGCGACTGGACCGAGGTCTGCGCACTCGCCCTCAGCGCGCCCGCCGTGCTGAGCGGTGTCGTTGCCAACCAACCGACCGCGGCGATGAAAAGGATCGCGGAAGCGGCTCCGAGCCAGCGCAACGCCCCGCTGCGTCGCGGAGCAATGATCATCGCGCTTGCCGCGAGGACGGGAATGCTCAGGCCGTACCCCGCAAGCGATCCGTTCAGGGCGATGCCGACGGCGATCACTAGGCCCGCACCCGCAACCAGCGCCACGACTGCGGAGTAGCGCTGGACGCTGCCTGACGTCCGATTGGAAGTCATCACCGCGGCAAGAAATGGAAGGGTGATCACCAGCAGGCTCGCCATATGGTTGGCGTTGGCGAAGAAGCCGGTCGCGGCGCCGAAATTGGTATCCCTGTAGAGATACCAGGGCGAGGTCTCAGGGTCGGGGCTGCTCACCTGCAAGGCGCCGAGCAGGATTCCGGCGAACGCCCCGGTGACCAGAGCCAGAACGAACCACAAGGGGCGGCAGCCGAGCCGCAAGCTCGCCGCGAGGATGGCAAGGGCCGGGATCAGCGCGAAAATCGTCGAAAGAGAATCGTACGGAGCGACGGAGATCGGTAGCCATGGAAGCGGCACGCCCAGCACGGCATAGCCCTCGGCGATCACGTGTCGCGACCCGAGGGCCTGCCAGATTTCGGGAGGCAGCGGGATCAGCTGTACCGCCACGACGACGAGCCCGAAGAAAACGATGCCGATCAACGGCCGCTCGCGCGACGAGGGCTCGTCCGGCGAGCGGGCGAGCGCTGCCCAGGCAATCAGCGCGATCCCGAGCAGTTGCAGCAGCATGGTCCCCCAGATGCCCTGCCGGCTGCCACCCAGGATGAGGCACAGCAGCAGATAGGCCGGCGCCGCAGCGTCACGCAGCCGCGCGGTCATGATGCGAGTCTCCGCAATGCCAGGTTGAATATGACGACGTCCGCTTCCTGGGGAACCTCCGGCGCGGTCCCGACGAGCTGGAGATTCTGCGCGGCGCAACCCGCCGGCACGTCGAAGTCGGCGCCACGCGCCGCGGCGGCCTTCTGGTCGAGCCGCAGCGACAGGAGCGACGTCTTGGACCCGGCGCAGGCCAGCACCCAGGCGAGCGAGCGAGCGCGATTGGAATCGCCCGAGATGCGCATGCTGAGCGCATAGCGCCCAGGATCGAGCACGAGCATCTGGCTGGCCAGAGTGCCGTCCTCTTGGCCGTAATAGACGACGTGCAGGCGGCCGCCCGTCTGACGCTCGGCAAGGCCGACGGTGGACGATGTTAGAGTCCAGTTGAACGGCGGTGGCGTGCGGTTGTCCGCAAAACCGGCGTCGAAAATCGGCCGGGCGGCGGCGGCGGCCGGAACGCGGGCGATCCTGACCCAGATCTGGCGCGCCTTGGCGTACTGGCCGGCGTTGATCAATGTTTCGAGCAGCCTTGCGGTCCATTGCGGCGGCGCACTCGCCGGCCGGGCAAGCTCGAGGATCAGGTCGGAATTGCCGGCTTCAGTGGCGAGCGTGGTTAGCGCCGCTTCCTCGAGCTGCGGATCGGACCGGAAGAGCGCCTTCAGCTGAGAGCGATTGCGGCGGTCCTTGGCGTAAGCCGCCACATAGGGTGCGAGATTGGTGACGCCGTTCGGTACCATCCGGGCAAGGATTGCGATCTCGCGCAGGCCGGCGGGCGCGTTCCCGCTGCGGAAATAATGCTCAGCGAGGAAATAACGCGCCGGAATCGAGCGCCCGTCGCGAAGCTTCGCGGCCACGAAAGCCCGCTCGGCAAGCCGGCGATCCCCGGCCAATTGCGCCTGCACCCCTCGCACCAGGAACGGCTCGGGCCTGAGCGGAGCCTTCCGCGCCCCGTCGCTGATCAGCTCGAGCGTGCCGGGATCGACCGGCTGCCGACGCCCCGCCGCCAATCCGATCTGCGTGAGGCCGGTCCACAATTTCGACTCGGGATGCGATGGCCAGACGCGGGTAGCCAACGCGGGCTTCCTTTCAGCCAATTGCACGACGACCGCGTTGCGGACGACTTGCACCGCGGCCAGCACGGCCACTCCGATGACCAGGATTGCGCGTCCGATCAGCTTCCAACCCCCTCCGGACGTACTCAGCTATCAGCGCCCTGAGGAATCATCAGGATCTCGGTACGGTTCTTCTCGACCTTGCCGTAACCGTAACCGTAGCCGTAGCGCTTGTACCCGTATCCGCCTCCCGTGTCGGTCGACTTGGTGAGGGTCGCGCCGACAATATGGGCACCCGTCGCTTCGATCCTGTTCAACGCTTCGATCGCCGCACGAGTCCGTGTCCTGCCGCTTTCGACAACGAACATTACGTGAGTGGCCGCAGCTGACAGCAACGGCACATCGGCCAGGCCGAGCGTCGGCGGGCCGTCGATGATCACGACGTCGAAGCGTTCGGCGGCCTCGGACAGGATCGCCCGAATCCGGCCCGTCGACAACAGGTCCGCCGGGTTCGGCGGGATCGGCCCGCTCGGCAGGAGCCGCAGATTGTCATGCTGGGTCTCAACGACATGGCTCTCAATATGCTCGTCATTGGTCAGCAGCTTGGTCAGGCCGACCTTGTCCGACGCGGCCTTGAACGCGGGCTTGCGCAGGTCGGAGTCGATCAGCAGCACGTTCCTTTCCCGGCGGGCGAAGTTCTGGGCGAGCGCAAGCGCCGTCGACGATTTGCCCTCGCCCGGCTGGGTGCTCGTTACGAGGAGGACCTTCGGCATTCCGCTTTCAGTGCTGAATCGGAGTGCGGCAACAACTGCGGAATAGGCCTCGGACACCACGGACGCGGGGTTCTTGAGATCTTCGACGAAGGCATCCTTCGCGCTGGTCTTGGGAACCGCGCCCAAGCATGCGAGGCCAAGCTTGTTGCGGACATCCTCGCGCGTCTTGATGGTGTCATTGATGAACTCGAGGCCAACCGCGGCGCCGAGCCCCGCGAGGAGGCCGCCCACCAATCCGAGGAAGAGATTCAGCACAAGGTTCGGCTTGAAAGGCGTCAGCGGAACGTCGGCCCGGTCGACGATGGAGACCGGCGCAGATCCGATTCCGCCGGCGACGCCGATCTCCTTGTAGCGCTGCAGCAAGGCGTCGTAGAGGCTGCGATTGGTATCCACTTCGCGCTGCAGGATATTGTACTGGATACTGCGGCCGCGCAGGTCGAGGACCGCGCTTTTCAGCGCCGCGACCCGGCCCTGAAGCGCCCGCTCTGCCGCGGCCGCCGCGCGATATTCCTGAAGCAGCGTGTTGTTGCGGCTCGACGACATCTGCGCGCTCTCGCGGGCGATCGCTTTGTCGAGCTCCGCGATCTGCGCCTGCAGGCTCTGCATCTCGGGATGCTCGGGCTTCATGAATTCGCGCTTCTGCTGATATTCGGCCTGGAGCGTGGCGCGCTGCTGCCGCAGGGCCTGCGTGCTCTGCGTCACGTCGCTCGTGGGGCCGGTCGCTAGAGCTCCGCGGTAAGCGCCTTCGGCGGCAACGCGCCGCGCGGTCGCATCGGCCAAAGCCTTGTTCAGCGCCATTAGCGATTCGCCCTGCGGGGAGCCCGCGTCGGAGTTGGCCGGCTTGCCGTCCGGCCCGATTGCCGTGTTGATGATCCCCTGCTGCTGCGCATAGGCGACCAGCGACCGTTCGGATTTTTCCAGATCGCCCCGAGTCTTGGCAATCTGGCGCTCGAGGAACCTGCGCGCATAGGTGGACGCCTCGTAGCGCCGCTGCAGCGACGAATTGATGAAGCTTTCGGCAACCCCGTTGGCAACCGACGCGGCAAGCTGCGGCGAAATCGAATCGAAGCTGAACTTGATGAGCTGGCCTTCCTTCGGCACCTCGGCGTTGAGATTCAGGGATATCTCGTTGGTCGCCGCACGCAGGCGCGACGATGCGTCACCGGCCTGCTCGACGAAGTCCGGATTATTGCCAAGGTTGAGTTCCTGCGCGGTCCGCTCGGCGACGCTCTTGCTGGTCAGCAGGCCGACTTGCGTCGCGACCACATCATAGGGATTTTGGTAAGTTTCGCGTTCCTTGGATTGCTCATCGCTGACGTTGACGGTCGGAGGATTGACCTCGAGCGTGACCCACGCGCGATACACGGGCGTGGTGAGCAGCGTGATGATGATCGCCAGCGCCAGCCCGATCGCGACCGCTCCGATGATAAGCCACCGCCAATGCTGCACGATCCGGAGAAGAGTCGGCAGGTCCAGATGGCCGGCGGCGGAATAGGTCCGTTGCCCCGGCTGGAGCGTCTGCGGCTGACCGGGCGCATAAGGTTGAAGCGGCCAGGGCCCTTGGTTGGGGACCGCAATGCTGTTGTTCATGATGCTTCGCCTTGCGGATCTGGGGTCCGGACCATGATCAGAATGGCCGGAAGATGCTGAAGAGCGGGAAGGCCTGCGTGAAACGCTTGAATCCTTCCTTGATCGCCGAACCGTCGACGATGACGATGTCGCCCGGATAGAGTTGCGGGTCTTGAGCCTGACCGTGACGGATCGCGGCAAGATCGAACGCGGCGGCCTGGCGCTGGCCCCCGACGGTTCGAAAGACGGCAACCCGACGGACGTTCGCGTCCTCGGTCGTGCCGCCGGCAAGCGCAACCGCCTGCATCAGCGACGTCGGACCGCCGACCGGGAAGGTTCCGGCCTGCTTGACCGCGCCGTCGACTGTCACCGAGCGGCGCGTCGAAGCCTTGATCCCGACGGCGACGTCAGGATTTTCAAAATATTTCTGGCCGAGGACCTGCGTAAGCTTCTGGTCGAGCTGGGCCGTCGTCAGGTTCGCCGCCGGAACCTCGCCGACGAGGGGCATCGAGATATTGCCGGCCAAATCGACCTGGTACTCACCGGAAATATCGTCGGATTTAAAGACCTTGACCGTGACGACGTCCATGGGCGCGATCTTGTATCCAGTCTCGAGCGGCGCCAGGCTGTGCGCGTCCGGCGCTCCGAGCGCCACGTTGTATGGAATCGGGCCGCCCGGACTATCGGCGCAGGCCGTGGCCAGCAGCACCGCCGCCGGGGTGACGAGCTTCAGGATCAGGAACCGGGATCTGCAAGGATCAGAACGCACCGTTGGACCTCTCGAATACCCCAAGATTTCCCATATTGGATATTCCCCGGCGCGGGGGCAGTAGTCTCCAATACGGACGAGATCAATGCGTGGCCGAAACGGCAGTTCCAACAGCATTCGCCGTATCCAGATAAACCCGGCGCTCTCCTTCGATCAGTAGAGCCGTGAGAACGTCGGACCGATAGGCCCCCGTGTCGATCCCGATGCGGTTCCTTCGCTCGTCGACGGTTGCGCTGATGGTGTGCCCATGGACGACGACGAACCCGTGGTCGGTCTCGTCGAGCAAAAACGGTTCGCGGATCCACCTGAGATCGGACTGGCGCTGCTGCTCCAGCACGACGCCAGGCCGAATTCCGGCATGCACGAACAGATAATCGCCGAAACGGCAGGTGTCGACGAAGCTGCGGAAGAAGTCGACATGGCTTTGCGGAATGGCGTTGCGAATGGTCCTCAGTGCGGTTTGGCCGTCCGCGGTCCTTATGAGCAGGGGATCGGCGCCATAGCTTTCGAGGCACTCGGCGCCGCCATATCTGAGCCAGCCGGAAATGAGCTCGGTTTCGCCCCCCAGAATGCGAAGGACGACTTCCTCATGATTGCCGAGCAGGAAAACGGGACTGACGCCGCTTCGGCGATAGGTTCGCAGGAATTCGACCACCTGGGCGGAGCTGGGCCCGCGATCGATCAGGTCGCCGAGAAAGACGACCAGGTTCTTGCTCGGACCTCGCTGGTCGATGTCGTCGTGGATTCGCTCGATGAGCCGCTCGAGAAGGTCAAGACGCCCGTGAACATCGCCGACGACATAGGCGCGCTGCCCCTTCGGACCGCGCGGCCCTGAACCTTTTGCCTGAGAAAGACCAAACATTTGCGCTTTTAACTCCGGGAAGCCTGAAGTTTTCCAAGCGCGTCGAGATAGGCCTGGACGACGATTTGCTCGCTATAGCGCTCCTCGACCATTTTCCGCGACGCTCGCCCCATCGCCGTCCGCTCGCCGGCAGGCAAATGTGCCAGTCGCACCATCGCATCGGCGAGCGATGATGGGTCGCGCGAGCGGCAGAGGAACCCGTTGCCGCCGTCGTCAATCAGCTCACGGCAGCCGGGAACGTCGGTTGCGATCAGGGGCCGCGCCATCGCCGCCGCTTCCAGCAACGTCCGCGGCAATCCTTCTCGGTACGAAGGCAGGACGACGGCCGTTGCCTGAGCGAGATAAGGCCGCACGTCATCCACTTCGCCGAGATATTCGACCATACCCTCGTTGATCCATGCGTCCAGCTCGGCTCGGCTGATCGCCGAGCGGTTCCCTTCGTCCAGGGGACCGAGGAGCCGGAACCGGACATCCGGATGCTTCAACCGGACAATCCGGGCCGCGGCGACGAATTCACGGACGCCCTTGTCGCCGAGCAGACGGCCGACGAACAAAAACTGCGTCGCGGACGCGCTAGGCGCCACGGATGCGAAGCGCTCGAGGTTCACTCCCGATCCGGGCAAAAGCCTCGCTCGATCCGCTCGCACCAGGCGATGCTCGATGAACAGCTTCCGGTCGTCCGGGTTCTGGAAAAACACCGTCAGTGCCTTGGCGAGCGCCAGCCGATAGAGTCCCGCGACCAGCAGTCGAAGCGGCCCAGTGCGCATGAACGCGGTTCCCAGCCCGCTGATATTGGGAATTGCAGCGGTTTCCGTCGTACGCGCCGCCAGGCATCCGTAAATGTTGGGCTTGGCCGTAAAACTCAGCAATGCGATCGGGCGCACCCGATTCAGGATCCTGCGATATTGGGCGAGAAGGCGGAGGTCGGCGATCGGGTTGAGGCCTGACCGGTCGACGTCGACCCGGATCCACTCCACGCCGAGGCCGTTGATCCGTGCATCGGCCCCCGAGTTCCCCGGCGCGACCACGACAGGTGCGTACCCGTGCTGCAAAAGGGCTCGGATCAATCCTGATCGGAAGTTGACGATATTCCATGCGCTATTGGCCGCGAGAACGACCCGGCGAGGGGCTAGCGCCACGAGCCTAGGCGCTGAGCAGCTGGAACCGGGGGATATCGACGTCGAAGGCGCTGCCGTCCTCGTCGACCATCCGATAGCTGCCGCTCATCATGCCGCTGGGCGTGTCCAGCGGACAGCCTGAGACATAATCGAAGCTTGCCCCCGGCGCGATCAGCGGCATCTCCCCCACGACCCCCTCACCGACGACCTCGTGGACGGTGCCATTGCCGTCGACGATGGTCCAGCTGCGCGACAGCAGCTGCACCGCCCGGTCCGAGCCGTTCTCAATGCGAACATGATAGGACCAGAACCAGCGGTTCGAGGTCGGGTCGGACTGCTCGGCAAGGAAGCTCACCGCGACCCGGACCGCGATCCCGCGAGTCACGGCAACGTTGGGAAACAGCATCGCGAGCGCGTCGGTGTTCACGCGCCTCACCTAGGCGAGACCGGCGGCGCGGCGCAACCGGTCGACGAGCCGATTGCGAACGTCGATCACGCCCGCCGATCGCTCGGTCAGAAGGTCCCGGGCCAGGAAATGACCGGTGAGGTCCAGTCCGTCGAGGATCTCGGCCCAGCCCGCCGGCGCGCCACCGTCGCGAATGAACCCCGGCATCGAGAGCAGCTTTCCCGCATAGGGCTCCGCCGCGGCGGCGCTGACGGCGCGGCCGGACTTCGGGCTGACGGCGACCAGGTCGTCGTTCGAGCCGCTGACCGCGCAGCGATCGAGATCGAGCCCGAAGCCGAGCTCGGCGAGAAGGAGGAGCTCGCAGCGCACAAGCGCGGCGCCCCAGCCGACGGCCGACGGAGCGGCCTCGATAGCGTCGAGCAGGCCTTCGAACGCAGCGTAGAGGCGCGGATAGGGCTGGCCTTCCGGCAAGGCGGTTGCGGCGAGGACCGTCGCCCACTCGACCGCCGCCGACGGGAGCGGCTCAGACAGGATCGGAGCACGGCTGTGGACCAATTCCACGGTCGCCTGCGGAAGCTGGGTCTCGGTACGCGCGGCGAGCCGGGCCTCGACCATATTGCCGGCGATCAGCACGGGCCGCATGCGCCGGCCGCGGGCGCCACGGACATAGGCCGCCTGCAGGCCATGTCCCGGCGTCAGGAGCCGCACGACGGCACCATGTTCGCCGTGGCTGCGCAGCGCGCAGACGATCGCGGGCGTCTCGATCCGCATCACCCCGCCGGATGGAAGTAATCGTAGACTTGACGCGCCGTTGCCCGGCTGATGCCCGGCGCCTTTTCGAGATCCTCGAGCGCGGCTCCCTTGACGGCCCGTGCGGTGCCGAAATGCATCAGCAGCGCCCGCTTGCGCGTGGGCCCGATGCCAGGGACGTCGTCGAGCGTCGAGGTAGTCAGGCTCTTCGCGCGCTTGGCCCGGTGCGTTCCGATGGCGAAGCGGTGCGCCTCGTCACGCAGCCGCTGGAGATAGAAAAGCAAAGCGGAATTCGGCGCCAGCGTCAGCTCACGCCGGCCCGGCAAGTGGAACGTCTCGCGGCCGGCGTTGCGGTCCGGGCCCTTGGACACGGCGACGACGGGGACGTCGTGGACGCCCATGTCCTCCATCACCTCACAGACCGCCGACAATTGCCCCTTGCCACCATCGATCAGGAGCAGATCGGGCCATTCGCCGCTGGTCCGGTCCGGATCCTCCTTCTCGAGCCGGGCGAAGCGCCGCTCGAGCACCTCGCGCATCATCGCGAAATCGTCGCCGGGCTGGGTCGTCGGCTGCTTGATGTTGAACTTGCGGTAGCTGTTCTTGCGGAAGCCCTCGGGTCCGGCGACGATCATCGCCCCGGTCGCGCTGGTGCCCATGATGTGGCTGTTGTCATAGACCTCGATGCGCTTCGGAACCTCGGCCAGCTCGAAGGTGTCGGCGAGTTCGCGCAGGATCTTGCCCTGGGTCGTTGTCTCCGCGAGGTGGCGCTCGAGCGCTTCCTCGGCATTGCGGCGAGCCTGGTCGATCAGCCGGCGACGCGAACCGCGCTGAGGAACCTCGATCGCGATCCGGCGCCCGCCCCGCTCGGACAGCGCCTCCGCGAGCAGCTCGTCGTCCGCCAGTTGACGGTCGACGAGGATCCGCCGCGGCGGCGGCATGTCCTCATAGAACTGGACGAGAAAACTCGACAGAACCTCGGCTTCCGGGACGTCGTTGGTGTGGGCGGGGAAGAAAGCGCGATGACCCCAATTCTGCCCGGCTCGGATGAAGAAGGCCTGGATCGTCATGATCCCCGCCTTGCAGGCCAGCGCGAAGACGTCGGCGTCGCCAAGGCCTTCGGCGTGGATCGTCTGGCTCCCCTGGATCTCGGTCAAGGCGCGGAGCCGGTCGCGGTAAACGGCGGCAAGCTCGAAGTCCTGTCGCTCCGCGGCCTCGGCCATCAGGCGAGATAAGCGCGACTGTACGTTGGTCGACCGGCCGGCGAGGAACGCCTTCGCATCATCGACAAGATCGCCATAATCGCCAACATCGATGCGCCCGACGCAGGGGGCGGAGCAGCGCTTGATCTGGAAGAGCAGGCACGGCCGCGAGCGATTGTCGAAATAGCTGTCGGAGCAGCTCCGCAGCAGGAACAGTTTCTGCAGCGCATTCAGCGTCCGGGTTACCGATCCGGCGCTCGCGAACGGCCCGTAGTATTGACCCTTGATGCGCCGCGCCCCGCGATGTTTCTGGATACGCGGGAATTCATGGTCCTCGCGAAGCAGGATGAACGGGAAGCTTTTGTCGTCCCGCAGCAACACGTTGTAGGCGGGGCGGAAGCGCTTGATCAGCTGCGCTTCGAGCAGCAGCGCCTCGGCCTCGGTACGCGTCGTGACGATGGTCATCGAGCGGGTTTGCGCGACCATCCGCTGCAGCCGCTTGGGCAGTTTGGCGACCTGGGTGTAGCTGGTGACGCGGTTCTTCAGCGCCCGCGCCTTGCCGACATAGAGCACGTCGCCGCGCGCGTCCTGCATGCGGTAAACCCCAGGCCGCCGCGGCAGGGTCTTCCATACCTCACGGATCGCAGCCACGCCCTTTTCGAGGTCGGGCTGGTCCGCGCCGCGCACGGCATAGGTCGCCTGCTCCTCGTTGAATCGCTCAGCGGCTCCTGGGTGGTCGGGACGGTCGGCCTTGCTCACGCCCAACGAGATAGGCGCTGGGTGGAGCCGGCGCGAGGGGTCAAGGGACGAACAGCGCCGCGTGACCCCATGCCGGCCCGGTCCTTCCATGCGGCCACTCTTCGCGAGTGAAATCCAGGAAGCCCTTTCTCCCCTTTTCGTCGGCCAGACGCTCGTCGAAGCGTAATGCCCCCGTCGCCTCGTCTAAGCGGAGGATGACCATAGCCTCCTCCATCCCTGCTTCGGCACCGACGACGATCCGGTCGGATCTCGGATCCTTAGCCGTCCAATGCGGGGAAAATCCTTCGGCGATGGCCAGCGAAGCCACCTGGCGCGGGTGCAACGGATCGCTGACGTCGAAAGTCGCGACCCTTCCCTCCTTGCCGATGGGATGGATCCACCATTTGCCGACGAGTGTCGGGACGCCGCACGAGCCGCGCTTCTCGGCTTCGGCTTCGGGGCTGACGGTCAGGACGTGGGTGAGCTTGGGATGATCGCCTTCGGCGCCTGTCAGCCGATAAAAACCGCAGCCATAGGTACTGACCAGAATGGACCCGTCTTGCATGATCTTCGCAGAGAACGGTGATCCCGCCGCTTCGGGCACCGTCTTGCGGCCCGCGCCGACGCCCGGCGGCGCGACCAGCGTGTGAAGCAGCTTGAGGTCGGACCGCCTCCAGATCTGGACAACGTCGGCCGAACTTTTCTCCATCATCGCCGCGCTGGTCGTAACAAGACGCCGGCCGCCGTCGATCTCAATGAAGCTGTAGGGGCGGACGGGGTGCTCGAGACCCGCCACGGCAGCGCTCGACGCCCGCACGAAGGTGCCATCAGCACGATATTCGGCGATGCCGCCGTGATTGCCGGGCATCGTATCGTCGCCTGCTTCGGGGCTTGGGCCTTCGCTGCGCAGGAAACCCACCATCATCGCCCCGTCCGACAGGCGCTTGAAATCGTGCGGAAACCGGAAGGGCGCCGGGGCTTTCAGCCGCTTCACAATCTGAGGAGCGTCAGGCTTTGCCCAATCGAGCAGCAGAATTTCTTCGGCATGATGCGCGTTCGCCCACAGCAGCTGACCGGGTGCGGGAAGCACATATTCGGTGTGGTGCGGCATTGATCCGGAATGCCCGATCGGCAAGGTCGCCACTGGCTTGCCCGTCGCCAGATCGAAAGTGACGAAGAAATCCTCGGACCAGGGTTTCACGCGCCAATCATCGCCGGCGAACACCAGCAGGAAGCGCGACGGCGCGCCCGCTGTCGGTGGCGGCGGCGGCGGCGACTGTTCTCGGATGTTGGCTTTCGGAGCAACGGTCGGCGTGGATGGGTGTCCGGAACGATGGTCGTGTTCCTGCGCGAGTGACGGACTAGCCGCGATGAGGGCTGTCCCGGTCATCCACAAATTGAACCAGCGCATTGCGGCCCTCCCTAAGCAATCACCCCAGAGCTTTGATAATCTCCTCGACCATCTTCTTGGCGTCGGCGAGCAGCATCATGGTGTTGTCGCGGTAGAACAATTCGTTGTCGACGCCGGCATAGCCGACGCCTCCCATCGACCGCTTCACGAACAGCACGGTGCGCGCCTTCTCCACGTCGAGCACCGGCATGCCGTAGATCGGCGAGCTCTTGTCGGTCTTGGCCGCCGGGTTGGTGACATCATTGGCGCCGATGACGAAGGCGACGTCGGTCTGGGCAAACTCGCTGTTGATGTCCTCGAGCTCGAACACCTCGTCATAGGGCACATTGGCCTCGGCCAGCAGCACGTTCATATGGCCCGGCATGCGCCCCGCGACCGGATGGATCGCATATTTGACCCGGACGCCCTTCTCCTTGAGCATGTCGGCCATCTCGCGCAGCGCGTGCTGCGCCTGGCTGACCGCCATGCCGTAGCCGGGGACGATGATCACCTGGTCGGCCTGGGCCATCAGGAAGGCGGCGTCCTCGGCCGAGCCGCGCTTGTAAGGCCGGTCGATGACCTCGCCGCCGCCCGCCGCCGCGCCGTCCGTCCCGAAGCCGCCGGCGATGACCGAGATGAAGCTGCGGTTCATCGCCCGGCACATGATGTAGGAGAGGATCGCGCCCGAGCTTCCGACCAGAGCGCCGGTGATGATCATCGCGCTGTTGTGCAGCGTGAAGCCCATCGCCGCCGCGGCCCAGCCCGAATAGCTGTTGAGCATCGAGATGACGACCGGCATGTCGGCGCCGCCGATCGGGATGATCAGCAGGAAACCGATCGCGAAGCTCAGCGCCGCGATCGTCCAGAACACCCACGGGCTTTGGTCCAATGTGAAATAGCCGATGAGACCCAGGATCGCGGCAAGCGTGCCAAGATTGATGACATGCCGCAGCGGCAGCAGAATCGGCTTGCCCGACATGTTGCCATTGAGCTTGAGGAAGGCGATCACCGAGCCGGAAAAGGTGATCGCGCCAATGGCAACGCCGAGGCCCATTTCGAGCCGGCTGACCGGCAGGATGCTGACGAAGGAGGGCGCGGCGATCGGCGTGATGCGCACCGCGATCCCGAACGCCTCCGGGTTGAGATAAGCCGCCGCGCCGACGAGCACGGCGGCCATGCCGACGAGGCTGTGGAAGGCGGCGACGAGCTGGGGCATCGCCGTCATCTGGATCTTGCGGGCTACTACGAGACCCACCAATCCGCCGATGGCCATCGCTACTAAGATCTCAATTAGGGCATCGAGGTTTTCAATCGGGAAGAGCCTGAGCGAATCCGGCGGACAATTCGCACGATCCAGGCAATCAGGAGCAATGAAGACTGGAAACTGAGTGATCAACGTCGTCACAACCGCAATCGCCATGCCGACCATGCCGATCCGGTTGCCGCTGCGGCTGCTGGTCGGACTCGACAGTCCGCGCAGCGCCAGGATGAAGCAAACCCCGGCGATCAGATAAGCGAGAAGCACCCAGGCGGGCGTCGCGGCCGCCTCATGCATCGCGATGCTCCTTCTTCTTGTACATCGCTAGCATCCGCTGGGTGACGGCGAAGCCGCCGAAGATGTTGACGCTGGCCAGCGCGACCGCGACCAGGCCGAGCCATTTCGAGCTGGCGCTTCCGGCCGCCGCAGCGGCGATCAGCGCGCCGACGACGATCACCGAGGAAATGGCGTTGGTGACGCTCATCAGCGGCGTGTGCAGCGCCGGGGTCACCGACCAGACGACATAATAGCCGACGAAGCAGGCCAGCACGAAAATCGACAGGATGGAGATGAAATCCATGACCCCTCCGGCGTGGAACGCGCCGGCTTTGTGGCGGGTCGGTCGAGACCTGTCGAGAGCCGCAGGGCGACAATTCCTCCGTTAAATGAAACGCGGTTAGCGAATTCATAACCTTTTCGCGCGCATGCGTGGGCGGCAATCGGGAAGGAAAGCCGCGCACGTGTCGAAGCGCCGCACGCCGAAGACTGAAGCGCCGCCGTGGAAGCTCCTTCTATGGACGGCTCTTGCCGGGTTGATCTTCGGCGTGGTCGGCTTCGGCGAGATCGCCGACGACTATCTGCGGATCGCCCGCAACAGTCTCCATCCCCATCGGGCAAGCGGCCAGGTCGTGGTCGTTCGAATCGACGACCGCTCGCTGCGGGAATATGGCAACTGGCCCTGGCCACGCGCCTATCATGCGAAGCTGATCGATCGACTGACCGCCGCCGGCGCAAATCACATCTTCTACGACATCAATTTCTCCTACCCGGCCGACGAAGCCAACGACCGGGCCTTTGCGAACTCGATCCGCCGATCCGGGGGCGTGACCCTTGCGAGCCGCTTCAAAGTGGGTTCACGGGACGGCGCCCGGGTCGATGCGCGGCCGCTGCCGATCTTCACCCAATATGCCCGGCTCGCGACGCTGAGCTTCCAGTACAATTATCAGAATTCGGTTTGGCAGCTGCCTTATTCCGTGCAGCAGGGCAGCGACGTCATCCCATCCTTCGCAGCGGCCATCGCCGGCAAGTCCGGAGCGCCCGGGACCAAGTTCCGGGTCGACTATTCGATAGAACTCGACTCAATTCCGAAACTTTCGGCCGGCCACGTACTGGCCGGCCGAGTGCCGGCCTCGAGCATCTCCGGGAAGGACGTGCTGATCGGCACGGATTCCGACGTCATCGGCGATCGCTACTTCATTCCCGGCTATGGCCGCGCTGCGGGCGTGTACGTTCACGCGATCGGCGCGGAGACGCTCAAGGCGGGAAAACCCCTCGACCTCGGCTGGGTGCTCACCTTCCTCTTCGGAATGGCCGCGGCAGTGCTCCTCGCCACGCGCAGGTGGCTTTCGCACCGCTTCATCGCATTCGGCGCGGCGACGGCGACCCTGCTGGGACTTCCGATTGCACTCGAGACCCAGCTCGTCTTCGTGGATGTGACCGCTGGCTTGTTCGTGCTGATCACGGTCGCGTCGGTGCTCGCCTGGCGGCGGGTCCGGGCACGGGGCCTGATCAACCCGGTCTCCAACCTGCCCAACCTCAATGCTCTCCGGCTCAATCGAGACGGAAAGAAGCAGGCGCTGATCGCGGCCCGTGTGCTCAATTACGAGGAAATCGTCGCCGCCCTTCCAGGCAGCAGCGAACGCCAGCTCGTCGAGCAGATCATCTCGCGCCTTTCGGTCGGCGCCCCCAGCCGCACGATCTATCAGGGCGACGGCGGAATTTTCGCGTGGTTCGAGGAATCGCGCGCGCCGTTCGGGAACCACCTCGACGCGCTCTATTCGCTGTTCCGCAACCCGGCGCGCATCGCCAGCAAGTCGATCGACCTGTCGATCGCGTTCGGGGTCGAGGTCGGGAGCAGCCGGTCGCTCGCCAACCGCTTGGCAAGCGCGCTGGTCGCCGCGGAAGAAGCAGCGCACGACGGCCTCAAATGGAAGTTCCACGATCCCGACAGCCTGCAGGAAGCGTCGTGGAAGCTATCGATCCTCAGCGAACTCGACAGCGCCATCGACCGCGGCGAGGTGTGGGTCGCCTACCAGCCCAAGCTCGACATTGCGTCGCGTAGGATTGTCGGTGCCGAGGCCCTGGCCCGCTGGACTCATCCGGAAAAGGGTCCGATCGCAGCGTCCGAGTTCGTCGCGGCCGCCGAGCAGCACGACCGGATCGGCAAGCTTACCGACTTCGTGCTCGAAAAGGCGATCGCGGGAGCAGCCGCGATTAACAAGCGGGGCCAAGATTTCGGAATCGCCGTCAACCTTTCGGCGCGGCTGCTGACCGACAAGGGATTCACGCTGCGCGTTTCAGCCCTGCTCGCCCGGCATAAGCTCGACGCCGGCCATCTCACGCTGGAACTGACCGAGACCGCTGCGCTCGCGGATAGCGGCGACAGCCTGGAGATGATTACCCGGCTTCGCGAGCTCGGAGTGCGCATCTCCATCGACGATTATGGGACCGGCCTGTCGACCCTCAATTATCTGAAGAAGATCCCGGCGAACGAGATCAAGATCGACCAGAGCTTCGTCAAAGGCATGATCGACAACCGCTCGGACCGGCTCATGGTCCAGTCGACCATCGGCCTGGCCCATTCGCTTGGCCGTAAGGTCGTCGCTGAGGGCGTCGAGGAGCGCGAAATCCTCGAATTGCTCATCGAAATGGATTGCGACGTCGCCCAGGGCTTCGCGGTCGGCCGGCCGATGAGCCTCGACAGCCTCGCCAAGCGCATCGCCTCGGACCTGAAGCGCAACGTCGCATAGTCGTCGCGACGCTGCGCAGCGAAGTTGCGAACCAACCACCAATAAGCTCGCCCAATCCGGCTTCGGCCGGATGACGGAACGGGGCCGAATTAGTGAATCGTTTGCTAACCATATCGATTAAGGTTAATGTCCCCTGCATCTGCCGAGTCATTTTTGGTTACAGGGGACGAAAGATGAAGAAGACAAAAGCCGGACGCGGCTTCTGGAGCTGGCTGTTGGGAAGCGGCTGGGACTCCGGCGGAAGCAACGGCTAAGTCCGACTACGGTCCGAATTTCGGACCGGAAAATCAAGGCGTTATCGAGCGCTCGTCGCTAGGCGGGCGCTTTTGTTTTGCGTTTGGCCGAGAGCGCCTCCGAACCTCTGGCCGGGCCAGAGTTGGTCGGCTAACCGACCGCGATGTTGCGCCAAGCTACTGCCACCTTCTCGATTCGCGCGAGTCGCGCCGGGCTGCATGAAATTACGGAATCCGCGGCCGATTGGGTCGCCGGGACCGGGATTCGCGACGGTCTGCTGACGATCTTTTGCCCTCACACGTCGGCATCGCTGGTGATCCAGGAGAATGCCGCTCCCGCCGCCAGCCGCGACCTCGAGCGCTATTTCGAGCGGATCGCGCCAGAAGGTGCGGATTATGAGCATGACGAGGAAGGGCCCGACGACATGCCCGCGCACCTGCGCGCGGCCCTTACCCAGACCCAGCTGAGCATCCCCGTCAGCGGCGGACGACCGGCGTTCGGCACGTGGCAGGGCATTTTCCTGTTCGAGCATCGCCGCACCACGCCCGAACGGCAGTTGATCCTGCACCTGGTGGGCGAATGAGCGCCGAAAGCGTCCGCGCGTGGGTCGCCGAGCATGCGCCCGACCTTGCGATCATCGTGGTCGAAGGGTCGACGGCGACCGTCGAGACCGCCGCGATCGCTCTCAATGTGGAACCGGGACGCATCGCCAAGACGCTCGCGGTGCGCGCCGGCGATCATCTATTCCTGCTCTGCGCGCGTGGCGACGCCCGGCTCGACAATCGCAAGTGCAAGGTCGAGTTCGGCGCTCGCCCACGGATGCTGGGCCCCGAGGAAACACTTGAGCTGACCGGCCATCCGGTCGGTGGGGTTTGCCCGTTCGGGCTGAATACCCCGCTTCCCGTCTATCTCGACGTGTCGCTGCGGGCGTTCGACGTGGTTTACCCCGCGGGCGGTTCGCTCAACACGTCGGTCGAAGTGCCGACCGAGCGGTTGTTCGAGCTCGTCGGCGAGCGCTGGGTCGACGTGTGCCGCCTACCCGAACCTGCCGGGGCCTAGCTCTTCCGGCGTCACGTCGGTGACCGGCCACGGCGCGCCGGCGACCAGCGACGCGACGATCGCCGCCATCGCCGGCGAGGTCTGGAGGCCGAAGCCGCCCTGTCCCGCGAGCCAGAAGAAGCCGTCGGCGTCCGGCGCGAAGCCGGCGACCGGGCGGCGGTCCGGAGCGAAGGTGCGGAGACCGGCCCACTTGCTGTGGATCCGCTCGATTTTGACGACGGTCCGCTCCTCCATCCGGTACGCAGCCAGCGCGACCTCGTAACCGTCGGGCTGGGCATCGCACGGGTCGGTCGGAACCTCGTCCATCGGCGATGCGAACAGCCGCCCGCTCTCAGGCGCGAAATAGAGCTCGTCGCCGACCGTCTTGGCGAAGGGCAATCCCTCCAGGTGCGTTCCGGACGGGGCGTCGAAGGTAATGATCGTGCGGCGTTTCGGCTCGCACCCCAGCGGCCGGACTCCGGCCAGTGCCGCGACCGCGTCCGCCCAGGCACCGGTCGCATTGACCAGGATCGGTGCGGAGAAGCTCTCGCCCTGCTCGGTCCCAACCTGCCACGCGTCCGAGCGTCGCACAACCGATACGACCCGCGCCCCAGTGTGTAGAGCACCACCCCTCGAGCGGAGCGTCCGCAGATTGCCTTGCAGGAGCGCGTGCGGATCGAGCCGGATGCCGTCGCGGTCGGCGATCCCGTGCACCGCGTCATCCCTGAGCAGCGGACAGAGCTCACGGACTCCGGCCGCATCGAGCCGCTCGAGGGTGACGAATCGCACAATCTCAGCTTCCAGCGCGTCGAGCGCTTCAAGCTCATCTTCACGGGCAAAGACCAGCACCGGCATGGGTCGGCCAAGCGGGGCGTCGCTGAACCCTTCGGACGGATGGTCGAAGAAGGCGCGGCTGGCCAGCGTCAGGGCCCGCACCAGCCGGTCGCCGAGCGCATAATGGAGCATCGTCGCGCTGCGGCCCGACGAATGGACGCCGATCTGGTCCTCGGCTTCGAGGACGGTGACGCTGGCGTAGGGGGCAAGCGCGGCGGCGGCCGAAAGACCCGCGATCCCGCCGCCCATGACGAGGATGTCGCTCGCCGCCGCCACCGGGTCAGGCGGCGGCCAGCCGCTCGTGCACGACCTTGCCGTCCATGGTCAGGCGGATGCCTTTGACGATCTCGTCATCGTCCGGGAACAGCAGGCGCCCCTGGTCCTTGTCCCAGAAAGCGCTGAGGAAATTGTAGAGGTTGCGCGCGAACAGGGCCGAGGCGTCGGCAGCGAGGCTGCGTGCGAGGTTGGCTGCGCCGATGACCGTGACGCCGTGCTTGACGATGCGCTCGCCGGCCACGGTGCCCTCGACATTGCCGCCAGCCTCCGCAGCCAGGTCGACGATCACGCTGCCCGGGCGCATCGTCCCGAGCTGCGCGTCGCTGATCAGCCGCGGAGCGGGACGGCCGGGGATGAGCGCAGTGGTAATGACGATGTCCTGTTTGGCGATGTGGCCGGACACGAGCTCGGCTTGCGCCTTCTGATATTCCTCTGACATTTCCGTGGCATAGCCGCCTGCGCCTTCGCCTTCGATGCCGGCGACATCCTCGACGAATATCGGCTTGGCCCCGAGCGACTGAATCTGCTCCCTCGTCGCCGACCGGACGTCGGTCGCGCTGACCTGGGCGCCGAGCCGCTTCGCCGTCGCGATCGCCTGCAAGCCGGCGACGCCGACGCCCATCACGAACACCTTGGCCGGGCTGATCGTCCCCGCGGCGGTCATCATCATCGGGAAGGCGCGACCGTAGGCTGCCGCGGCGTCGACCACGGCCTTGTATCCGGCAAGGTTCGATTGCGACGACAGGATATCCATCGACTGCGCGCGGGTGATCCGCGGCATCCATTCCATCGCCAGCGCCTCGAGTCCTGCTGCGGCATAGGCTTCGATCGCCTCGCGCCGGCGCAGCGGATCGAGCGCCCCGACGACCAGCGCACCTTGGGTGGCCCCCGCGAGCGATTCCGGATCCGGACCATTGACGGCGAGCAGAATGCCCGCGCCCTTGATGACGTCGGCGCGGGTCGCGACCGCCGCGCCGGCTGCCTCGAACTCAGCGTCCGCGACCGAAGCGGCCGCACCGGCGCCCTGCTCGACCGCGACCTCAGCGCCGAGAGCGACAAATTTCTTCACGGTTTCGGGGATCGCAGCGACACGCGTCTCGCCCGCCGCCATCTCCTTGAGGACCGCGATCTTCATCCGGTTCGGAACGGGCTAGAGAATCAAAAGGACGAAGAGAGCGACCACGAGGCAGGTCAGCGCGCCCCATTTGAACAACTGGGTGAACCGCTGGTAATCGCGGACGTGCACGGCGACGTCCTGCGTCGGCGGATCAGTCAGAAGCGGCTCTTCGTCGCCAGCCATCACATTCCCCTCATGAAATTGCGCCAGCGTCCATAACAAGGCCGCGCGAGCGGCCCAACCCCCCAAACGGGCAAATGCCGCACCTTTAAGCGCGCCTTTACTCCTCGGAGCTAAAGATTGCCTCCCGAGGAATCGCTCATGGCCGAAGACCGCGTTCGTTCATTGCTCATGCTCGACGCCGACGCCGACGAACGCCGGCTCATTTCGGCCATCGCCGCACGTTCGGGCTGGAGCGCCGTCGGCGCAGCCGACTGCGACAACGCCGTCGCGCTTCTTCACGGGCCGCACGGTCGCGAGATCCAGGCGGTGCTGCTCGGGTCGTGGGAGGCGGATTCGAGCCCGGGCATCATCACAGCGCTCCGGGCTGGGCGCGACAGCCTGCCGATCATCGTCCTTAGCCACGGCGATTCGGTGTCCGTCGCGGTGGAGGCGATGCGCGCCGGCGCCAGCGACTTCCTCGTTCGCCCCGTCGCGCCGGAGCGGCTGGTCGAGGCACTCGCCGCGAATGCCGACCGGCGCAAGGCTTCGGGCGAGCTCGCACCCGTCTCCGAAAAGCTGGCGCCGGAACTTTCGCTCGAGCAGCTGATCGGCGGCGCGCCGGAATTCCGCGCCGCGCTGGCGGTGGCCGCCAAGGCGGCCCGCAACCGCCTGCCGATCCTGATCATCGGCGAGCCGGGGACCGGCAAGGAAACCGTCGCACGCGCGATCCATGCGGCGAGCCTGCGCGCCCGCGGGCCGCTGCTCGCGCTCGATTGCAAGGCCGTCCCGGCGAACATCGTCGACAGCGAGCTGTTCGGCCATGAGAAAGGCGCCTTCCCCGGCGCCTTTACCGCGAAGACCGGCCGCTTGGTCCAGGCCGACGGCGGCACCCTGCTGCTCGACGAGATCGGCGCGCTGCCCGCGGAAACGCAGGAGCGGCTCGACCGCGTGCTCGCCACCGGCGAGGTCCGGCCGGTCGGGCTCAACGGCAGCCATTCGGTGGACGTCCGGGTTATCGCGACCAGCAGCCGGCCGCTTCCCGAGGATTTCGATGCTGGGCTCGCCGAGCGGATCGGCGCCACGACCGTGCAATTGCCGCCGCTGCGCGAGCGGAGCGGCGACATCCCGGCGCTCGCCCGTCACCTGCTGACGCGCTTCTCGGAGCAGACCGGCATGCGGCCGCTGTCGATCGGCAACGACGCGCTCGCCGTGCTCATGCGCTACGGCTGGCCCGGCAACGTCCGCCAGCTCGCCGGAGTGCTGTTCCGCGCGGGCCTCCACTGCGATGGCAGCTCGCTAACGGCCGAGCATTTCCCGCACATCGCGATCCAGTCGCGATTCTCGGGCCGGCGGAGCGACTTTTCGCCGACGCTCAGCAAGTCGAGCAGCGACGAAGCCATCGCCGGTGCTTCCCCGGTGACTTTGTTCAGCAGCGACGGCCACCTGCGCCCGCTCGAGGAGATCGAGGCGGACATCATCCGGCTGGCAATCGGCCATTATCGCGGGCGCATGACCGAGGTCGCACGGCGACTCGGGATCGGCCGCTCGACGCTCTATCGGAAGCTCGGCGAGCTCGGAATCGACACCGCGGCGTGATTTGCTAGCGTCACGCGGTGCGCGTGATGCTCCTCGCCTTGCTGTTCCTCGCCGCCTGCGCGGGCAGCGGCCGGCAGGCCGAGCCGGTGCAATCCTTTTGCAGCGAGCAGACGTTCGAGGGCAGCCGCTTCACCGTCTGCGACAACCAGGGCGGCGCCTACCAATTGTTCGCGGCGCGCAAGGACGAGACGCCGATCCGAAGCTTCGCCGACTTGTCGCGGCGCATCGACGCAAAGAACGTGGCCTTCGCGATGAACGCCGGAATGTTCGACGAAGAGGGCCGCCCCATCGGCCTCACCAGGATTGGTGGAAAAGAAGCCAAAGCTCTCAACGTCCGCGACGGCCGCGGCAATTTCCACCTGAAGCCCAATGGCGTGTTCATGATCCTGTGCGGCGGGCGGACCGCGGCGATCTACCGAAGCGATGCCATCCCCGAATTCCGTTGCGCGCCGAGGCTTGCGACCCAATCCGGTCCGATGCTGGTCATCGACGGCAAGCTGCATCCCGCGTTCGAAGCGGACGGGACATCGCGCCACGTCCGCAACGGCGTCGGCGTGACCGCGGACGGCACGGCCCTGTTCGTCATCTCGGAAGAGCCGGTCTCCTTGGGCAAGTTCGCGCGCTTCTTCCGCGATCGGCTCCGCGCGCCGAATGCCCTCTATTTCGACGGCGCGGTGAGCTCGCTATGGGACCCGGCGAACGGCCGCCAGGATTCGCACAGCCAGCTGGGGCCGATCATCGTCGCCTTCAAACCCGCGGGGTCAGCGCCTGGTCCCTGAGCCCGCGCCAGATGCGCAAGGCCTGGACGGTTTCCGGCACATCATGGACCCGGACGAGCTGGGCGCCCTGCTCCACGGCTTTGAGCGCGAAGGCGAGGCTGCCGCCGAGGCGCCGGTCGGCGGGCGCTTCGCCCGACAAAGCGCCGATCGTCCGCTTGCGGCTCGCGCCGACGACCAGCGGGCAGCCCAGCGCGTGGAACAATGCGAGGCCGTTCATCAGCTCGAGATTGTGGGCGACGGTCTTGCCGAAGCCGAAGCCCGGATCGACGAGGATGCGCTCGCGCGCGATGCCCGCGGCCTCGGCGGCCGCAATCCGCTGTTCCAGCCAGGAATAGACCTCGATGAGAACGTCGGCATAGCGCGGGTTGTCCTGCATGGTCTGCGGATCGCCCTGGTGATGCATCAGGATCACCGGAACGCCGGCCGCGGCGATCACGCCCGCCGAACGCTCGTCGTAGGTCAGGGCCGAGACGTCGTTGACCATCCGCGCGCCAGTTTCGAGCGCTGCCGTCATGACGTCAGCCTTGCGCGTATCGATCGAAACCGCCGTTCCGCCGGCGGCCAGTTGGCGGATGATCGGCGCGACGCGTTCGATCTCGTCGCCTTCCCACACCGGCTTGGCGCCGGGCCGGGTCGATTCGCCGCCGACATCGACGATCGCGGCGCCCTGGCCCGCCATGTCGGTGCCGAAGGCCGCGGCGGCGGCCGCATCGGCGAACTGGCCCCCGTCGGAAAAACTGTCGGGCGTGGCGTTGACGATGCCCATGACCTGGGGCTGGTCGAGCAGAATGCGCCGCTCCCCCAGATTCAGCGGCGGACGCGCGCCGGTCAGCGCCTGCCATTGAGCGGCCAAGGCGTCGTCGAAGCGGCTTTCGAGGCCTTCCACGGGAAGCAGCTCGGTCGCAGTGCGACGATTGCCCTCGACCGTCAGCAATTCGACCGCGGCGAACCAGTTGAGCCCACCGGCAAGGCGCGCGACCTTGCCGTCGTGCCCGAACGGCGAATCGACCAAACCGGTCGGCCGGATCAGGGTCCGCACGGTCATTGCCCCAGCTCCGATGGCGGCCGCCCAACGGGCGCGCTGGCAACCTTCGGTTCGCGCGCGTCGAGCGCAGCGAGCCAACCAGCGGTCTTTCCGCCGATGCGGATTTGCGGGCTCGACGCCTCAATCCCCAGCCGCTGCTCCCACCCGAGAATGGTGACGTAGGCGCGGCGGAACTGTCGCTCGAAGCTGTCCGGGTGGCGCATCGCCTGGTTGATCAGCGCGTGCCCGAAGAAGGTCCAGTCATTGTCGGCCGAGCAGCCGAACGAGGATTTCAGCGCCGAGGAGGCGGTGACGACGACCGTCCGCGGCGCGGCGAGCGCGTCGACGAACTGGCCGGAGAAGCAGGCCTGGAGGATCACCAGCCGGTTGTTGAAACCAGCGAGCATCGCCGCGAGCTGCGCCGGCGGGATGATCGCTTCGCCGCGCAGCGGGTCGCGGAAGTTGAGGCCCGCGTCGGGCGACCCATGGCTCGTCGTGTAGAGCACGAGCACGTCCTCGTCGCGGTTCAGGCGCGCCGCTACCGCGCCGAGGGCCTTCGCCAGCCCTTCCGGAGTCGCGCCGGCGTCCGCCCTGTCGCCGCCCTCGTCATTGGCGAGCACGAGGGTGCGGCCGGCAGCATCAAACCGGGCGGCGAGCACCCTCCCCGCTTCGCGCGCCTCGCGCCCGAACACGGGATCGGCGTCGAGCGCGGCCACGACGACATAAGCGTCGACCACGCCGGGGCGCTGCGGCTCGAGCCGAGCAATCGCGGACGCCAACCGCGTGTCGTCGTCGACGGGCGGAACCGGCTGGGCAAGCGCCAGTCCGCCGCCGAGCAGCGCGGCGAAACAAGCGGCGATCATCCGGAGCGGCCGGCTCATGCCGCCTTTCTCCCCGCGAGCGACGGGCCGCGCAAGGGGCTAGGCGAGCGAGCTCAGATGCTGCTGGCGAAGCGCGTCGAGGGGCCGCAGGGCGCCGCTTTCGGCGACGTGCCAGAAGGTCCAGCCGTTGCACGAGGGTGCGCCCTGGAGCGCGGCGCCGACCTTGTGGATCGAGCCCGAATGCGCGTCGCAGACGATCGAGCCGTCGGCGCGAACCGACGCCTTCCAGCGCCGCTTGGCGTCGGTCAGCGTCGAGCCGGCAGGCACGAGCCCGTTTTCGACCAGTACGCCGAAGGCGACGCGCGGCTGCTCGCGCTTGTCGGCGACGGTCTGCATGGCGCTTTCGTCGAGCGGCAGGGTCGAGGCGATCCGCTCCTGCGCGACCTTCACATAAGCCGCCTCGCGCTCGATCCCGATCCAGCGCCGGCCGAGCCGCCGCGCCACCGCGCCAGTGGTGCCGGTACCGAAGAACGGGTCGAGCACGACGTTGCCGGGCTTCGTGCAGGCGAGCAGGATGCGGTAGAGCAAAGCCTCGGGCTTTTGCGTCGGGTGCGCCTTTCCGCCGCCCTCGCCCTTGACCCGCTCGCCGCCGCTGCAGATCGGCAACAGCCAGTCCGAGCGCATCTGGAGGTCGTCGTTGAGCGCCTTCATGGCGCGATAGTTGAAGGTGTAGCGCGCCTTCTCGCTCTTCGAGCACCACAGCAGCGTTTCATGCGCGTTGGTGAACCGCGTGCCGCGGAAATTCGGCATCGGGTTAGCCTTGCGCCACACGATGTCGTTCAAAATCCAGAAGTCGGCGTCCTGAAGCAAAGCGCCGACGCGATAGATGTTGTGATAGCTGCCGATCACCCAGATCGTGCCGTCGTCCTTCAGGACCCGGCGCGCCTCGGCCAGCCAGTCACGGGTGAACTCGTCGTAGGCGGCAAGGCTGTCGAACTTGTCCCAATCATCGTCCACCGCATCCACGCGCCCGCCCTCGGGCCGGAACAGGTCGCCGCCCAGCTGCAGATTGTAGGGGGGGTCGGCGAAGATCATGTCGACGGATCTGTCGGGCAGCCGCGCCATTTCGGCGATGCAGTCGCCCTGAACAATCGTGTCGAGCGGCAAGTCGGGCCGGGGCGCACGCGCCGGGCGCAAGGCCGTTGCCGGCTCCGCGATGCGGGCAATCAGGTTCATGAACGTCTGCCCCCTTGTT
>DATEEM010000027.1:0-6570 GCA_035281125.1 Sphingomicrobium sp.
AGGCCCTTGGGGTGGCCGGCGAACTCGGGCTCTTTCTGGATGGCGATCTTCGCGCCAACCGTCAGGAAGACTGCGAGCACGAAAACGGTGATGGCGGCGATCCAGTCGCCTTCCTGCCACAAACCCATTGGCTTCATACGAAAATCCCGTGCTGAGGGGCGACTATTCGCCCGGAAACCGCGGCACCGTAACGGTCTAAATGCCTTTGTGAAGCCGATTGTTGCAGACAACCCGCAACCCTAGATGAACGGCACGATGCTGAATGACCTTTCCTCCACGCTCTCGCTGCTCGAGACCCGGCGCTCGGCGAAGCCGCGCGAACTGGTCGGCCCGGGGCCGACGCCCGACGACCTCGCCCGAATCCTTTCCATCGCGGCCCGCGCGCCCGACCACGGCAAGCTCGCGCCATGGCGCTTCGTCACGGTCGCCGTTGACCAGCGCGACGCGCTCGAAGCGCTCTTGTTGAAGGCGCTGGCCGAAGAGGAACGCGCGGCGCCGGCGGCAAAACAACAGAAGGAGCGCGATTTCGCCCATTATCAGGGGGCGCTGGTGGTGCTGGTGTCCGCACCCGTGGCGAACCACAAGATCCCGATCTGGGAGCAGGAATTGTCGTGCGGAGCGGCGGGCATGAGCCTGGCTCTCGCCGCGCATGCGCTCGGCTACGTCGCCGGCTGGGTGACCGGCTGGCGCGCTTATTCCGAAACGGTGCGACGGGCCTTCTGCGGTCCCGGCGAGCGGATCGCCGGCTTCATTTTCATCGGCCGCCCCGGCCGGGAGCTCGAAGAACGCCAGAGGCCCGCGCCGGAACAGGTAGTGCGGCGGTGGGAGCCGCCCGGCATTTAGGCCGCCCGGGCCGCCGCTGGAGGATTAATCATTGAATTCGCTCTGCAACGCTGTATTATGACAGCATGACGCTCCGCACCAGCCACGACAAGCCCGTTTACGTTCGCCTGCGGGAGACGATCGCCGACGCGATCGTCGCCGGCCGATACCGCGACGGCGACCCGCTTCCGTCGGTCCGCGCGCTCGCTGCGGAGGAGCAGGCCAACCCGCTGACCGTGGCCAAGGCCTACCAGGGCTTTCAGGACGAGGGGCTGATCGTCGTGAAGCGCGGTGTCGGCATGTTCGTCGCGCCCGGCGCGCGGGCGCGGCTCAGCGAATCCGAGCGCACGCGTTTTCTCAAGGAGGAATGGCCGGAAATCCGCGCGCGGATGGATCGGCTCGGGATCGACCCCGTGTCGTTGCTCGACCGCGAACGCGCCTAGCCCCACCGATTGGAATCCAGTAGCCGCGGCTCCATGGAGACGCGCGTCCTGCCCTTCAGCGTCGAGGCTATCGCCGAAGCCGCGCGGCTGATCCTCGCTGGGGAACCCGTCGCCGTCGCAACCGAGACGGTCTATGGGCTCGCGGCCGATGCGACCAACCCGCAGGCTGTTGCGCGTATCTACGAAGCCAAGGGAAGACCGTCATTCAACCCATTGATTGTCCATGTTGAAAATCTTGCAGCAGCGGAGGGGATCGGAGTCTTCGGCGATGACGCCCGCCAACTTGCAGAGGCGAATTGGCCGGGGCCCCTGACAATCGTCGTTCCGCTTCGCGCCAAGTCCGCGATTGCCGCCATCGTCACCGCCGGCCTGCCGACGATCGCACTGCGGGTGCCCGCGCATCCTGCGATGCAGGCGCTGCTTCGGGCGACCGCCAGGCCGCTTGCCGCCCCGTCCGCCAATGCGAGCGGCGCGATCAGCCCGACGCGCGCCGAGCACGTGAGGAAGAGCCTCGGCGGACGCATTTCCTTGGTCGTGGATTCCGGACCGACCCAGCGCGGCATTGAATCGACCATCGTCGCGTTCACCGAAGGCCCCGCAAGGCTGCTCCGGCGCGGACCGATTCCCGTCGCGGCGGAGGAATCGCCTCGTTCGACGATCGAAGCACCCGGCCAGCTCGCGAGCCACTACGCGCCGTCGAAGCGGCTGCGCCTGGACGCGGCCGAGGCAGCGCCCGACGAATATTTGATCGGCTTCGGCCCCGTCATGGGCGACGACAGCCTGAGCCCGTCCGGCGACCTGGTCGAAGCCGCCGCGCGCCTGTTCGACCTGCTTCACCGGGCCGATGGATCGGCCAAGCCGAGAATCGCGGTTGCCCCCGTCCCCGACGAAGGCATTGGCGCGGCGATCAACGACCGCCTGCGGCGCGCTGCGGCTGGCTAGGCCGCCGCCGACGCGCTTTTGGTCCGGGCCTGGAAGCTCTTGCGCAGTTTCTGCAGCTTGGGCGGGATGACCGCGAGGCAATAAGGGCTCTGCTGCCCCGCGTTCGCCCAATAATCCTGGTGATAATCCTCGGCCGGCCACCATTCGCCTTTTGGTTCGATGGCGGTCACGATCCGGTGTCCGTGATCGGGATTGTTGCGCGCGATCGCCTCGCGGGCCTTGCGCTCCTGATCCGCATCCTGCGGGAAAATCGCCGAGCGATACTGCGTGCCGACGTCCCCGCCCTGGCGGTTGAGCTGGGTCGGATCGTGGGTCGCGAAAAAGATATCGAGGAGATCGTCGTAGCTCAGCTCTTCGGTGTCGAAGGTGATGCGGATCGCCTCCGCGTGGCCGGTGTCGCCGCCACACACCTGCTTGTAAGTCGGGTTGGGCGCATGCCCGCCGGTATAGCCGCTCTCGACGGACTTCACCCCGACGACGTCGAGGAAGACGGCCTCGGTGCACCAGAAGCACCCGCCGGCGAGGATCGCGATTTCATCGGCCATGGCTTCGCTCCTGCTGTTGCAGGCGCCACATAGGTATTGCGCTGCCGACCGGCAAATGCCGACGGTCTAGAGCTTCAGTTATTCTTGTACGAGGCCTTGAGGCTGGCCAGCTCGAGCCTCTTGCCGACCCATTCGGCGAGCTCGTCGAAGTCGAGCGGCTGATCGAACACGATGCCCGCCTTGCGCTCGGAGTACCAGCGCACCTCGCCCTTGATCGGCTTGAGGCTTTCGACGACCACGACGACGGGCTTGCCGACGCAATATTCCTCGATCGGCTCGACCTTCATGCCGCCCAGCGAAATATCCTTCACGTCGACCGTGTAATAAACCTTGCCGACCTTGACCGACGCCTTGCAGGCGATCTCCAGGCGCGGCGGCCGCGGGCGGAAGCCATGGCGCTGCTTGCGGCCGGCGAGCAATTCCCCGAGGTCAACGTTCTGGTCAAACTTCACGCCGATCACGTCCTCGCGGATCCAGACTACGGACGACGGGATTTTCTGCGACGACAGCTCGACATCGACCTGCTCGCCGACCTCCGGCGCATGGTTGACGAAGGCCATCAGCCCACCGGCTGAAAGATTTTTGATGCGGATCAGCTGATCTCCGGCAGCGCTGGTCATCTTTCCCACGCGGAGCATCGCCGAGACACGCTCGTCGCTGCGCCGTTCGATCGGACGCGGCACCGCAGTCGACAGCGACACCGTGGTCGACTCGAAGGCAGGATCGTCGGCGCGGCCGTTACCGGCGGCAGCAGTTTTCCTTCGGATGAGCGAACCGAACATGCGCGAAGACGCCTCCACTGCGGGCAAACCGCTTCAAAATGGGACTTTATCGCTGCACGCGGTTAAAAGAGCGTTTCCTTATTGACGTCGCGGACGTTGATTGGGCAGCCCGACGAGGGCGAGAGAGGAGCGGGTATGGCGCAGCCGCGGTTGCTGCTGATCGACGACGAGCCGGCTCTCGCCGAATTCCTCGCCAATGCCGCGCGAGAAAGCGGATTCGACCCGCTGATCACGTCCGAAGACCAACAGTTCCGGGACGCCTTCCTCGCCGAGCGTCCGAGCATGGTCGCGCTCGACCTCGGGATGCCGGGCATGGACGGGGTCGAGCTGTTGCGCTTCCTCGCCGACCAGGATTATCGCGCCCCGGTGCTGATCGTGAGCGGCTTCGACCGGCGCGTCCTCGAATCCGCCTTTCGCCTTGGCGAGGCGCTGGGCCTGAACATGGCCGGCCCGCTCGAAAAGCCGGTGCGCCTGGAGCACCTTGAAGGGCTGCTCCACGAGCTGAAGGCCAGCCTGGACGGGTAAGGCGATGCGAAAGGCGGAAGCGAAGTTCCTCGCGAGTTTCGAGCGAGCGCTCGAGAAGCAGCGGCTGCACATGGTCTACCAGCCGAAGGTGTCGCTTCGCGACGGGAGCCTGGTACGGGTGGAGGCACTAGTCCGCTGGGACGATCCGGAGAGCGGCGCGATCGCGCCTTCGCGCTTCGTGCCGCTGGCCGAGCGCCACGGACTGATCGACTCGCTCACCCAATGGGGGCTTCGCACGATCCTCAAGCAATGGCTCGCGTGGCGCGACGCCGGCATCGACACATGCATCGCATTCAACATCTCCGCGCTCAGCCTGGAAAGCCTCGATTTCCCCGATCTCGTGGAGCGGCTGTGCCGGGGGCTCGGCGTCCCGACCGACCGACTCGTGCTCGAACTGACCGAGGGCGCTACCCAGCCGCTGATCAAGCTGATGGACACGCTGACGCGGTTCCGGATCAAGGGCATCGGCCTCGCGATCGACGACTTCGGCACCGGCTATTCCTCGCTGATGCAGCTCCGGCAGCTCCCGTTCACCGAAGTGAAGATCGACCAGGCCTTCATCGCCGATGCCGAGCGCTCGCGCGACTGCCGGTTGATCATCCAGTCGATCGCCGAGCTCGCGCACGGCCTCGGGCTGAGCGCCACGGCAGAAGGAGTCGAGACGCTCGAGCAGTTGTGTCTGGTCCGAGAGCTCGGATGCGACGTCGCCCAGGGCTATCTGATCTCGCCGCCGATCGAACCCGAGGCCCTCAAAGGCTGGAAGGCGAAGTTCCGGCGCGCGTGGCCGGCGATGATCGCCGAAGAAAAGCTCGCCTTATGGGGCGACGTCGAAGCGGACGCCCTGGGCGAGCGGTAGCTCGGTCCCGTAATTTACGGTGTTGGTCTGCCGCCGCATGTAGGCACGCCAGCTATCGGACCCGCTCTCACGCCCGCCGCCGGTTTCCTTCTCGCCGCCGAACGCCCCACCAATCTCGGCGCCCGAAGGGCCGATGTTGACGTTGGCGATGCCGCAGTCCGAGCCCCCGGCCGAGACGAATCGCTCCGCCTCGCGCAGGTCATTGGTAAAGATCGACGAGCTGAGGCCCTGGGGCACGGCATTGTTGAGCCCGATCGCTTCATCCAGATCGCGATAGCGCAGGACATAGAGGATCGGCGCGAACGTCTCCTCGAGCACGGGTCCTTCATGGGCACCCGGCTCGACGATCGCAGGGCGAACGTAAAAGCCACCGGGAACGGCATCGACCCGCTCGATCTCGTCGCCGATCACGGCCTTCATGGCGTCGAAGGCCGATTGGTCGATCAGCGGCCCGACCAAAGTGTCGGGGAGCCGCGGATCGCCGACCTTGACCGCCGCGATCAGCCGCCTCAGGCGGCCGGTCAGCTCGTCCGCAATGCTCTCGTGAACGATAAGGCGGCGCAGCGTGGTGCAACGCTGGCCGGCAGTGCCCGCCGCCGAGAACAGGATCGCCCGCTCCGCGAGTTCCAGATCCGCGGAGGGGCAGACGATTGTGGCGTTGTTGCCGCCGAGCTCGAGCAGCACACGGCCGAATCGCTGCGCGACCCTGGGCCCGACGGCGCGCCCCATGGCCGTCGAGCCGGTCGCCGAGACCAAAGCGACGCGCGGGTCGTCGACGAGCCGCTCGCCGATGCCCCGACCGCCCTGCGCCACTTGCACGAGCCCCTCGGGCGCATCGCCGAACCGGCGAAGGGCGCGCCGGACCAGGACCATGACGGCCTCGGCGCAGAGAGGGGTCTTTTCGCTCGGCTTCCAGATCACGGAATCGCCGCAGACCAAAGCGAGCGCGGCATTCCACGCCCACACCGCGACCGGGAAATTGAACGCGCTAATCACCAGCACCGGCCCGAACGGATGCCATTGCTCCATCATCCGATGGTTCGGCCGCTCGCTGGCAATCGTCAGGCCGTAGAGCTGGCGCGACAGGCCGACCGCGAAGTCGCAGATGTCGATCATCTCCTGCACTTCGCCCAGGCCCTCCTGCACGATCTTGCCGGCCTCGATCGAGACCAGGCGGCCGAGCGCCTCCTTGTGGGCGCGCAGCTCCTCGCCGAACAGGCGGACCAGCTCGCCGCGCTTCGCCGCCGGCACCAGGCGCCAGGCGCGGAACGCCTCGTCGGCGCGCGCGATCTTCTTCGCGACCGTGCTCCTGGTGTCCGACTTGAGCCGTGCGAGCTCGGCGCCGTCGATCGGCGAGCGGACCACGATGTCTCCCGCCGACAGCGGCCGCACGTCGACACCCAGCTCTTTCAGCACTGCACCCAGCTTTCGCATGTAACCCTCGATTCTCGTCTCGTTTTCTGGAAAGGCGGCGAAGGCATGCTCGACTGGTGGCGGGCTGTCAACCGGCTGCCCAAAAAGGCGTCAAAGGGCTTCGGTTTTGGCCATTAATTTTGCATTGCAGCGCGATCTCTGAATAAAAACTGTCACATATTAATCAATCGCTTATGCCGCAATGCGAAATTTCATGAGCAGCTTTGCAGAAATGGATTTTG
>DATEEM010000028.1:0-8546 GCA_035281125.1 Sphingomicrobium sp.
TCGTTGAGCGCCTTCATCGCGCGATAGTTGAAAGTGTAGCGGGCCTTCTCGTCCTTGGCGCACCAAATGAGCGTCTCGTGCGCGTTGGTGAACCGCGTGCCGCGGAAGTTCGGCATGGGATTGGTCTTGCGCCAGACGATGTCGTTCAAGATCCAGAAGTCCGAATCCTGGAGCAGCGCCCCGACGCGATAGATGTTGTGATAGCTGCCGATCACCCAGATCGTGCCGTCGTCCTTGAGGATGCGTCGCGCCTGATCGAGCCAGTCGCGGGTGAAATTGTCGTAGGCCGTCAGGCTCTCGAACTTGTCCCATTCGTCGTCGACGGCGTCGACGCGGCCGCCCTCCGGCCGGAACAGGTCGCCGCCGAGCTGGAGGTTGTAGGGCGGATCGGCGAAAATCATGTCGACGCACTGGTCGGGCAGCCGCGCCATCTCGGCGACGCAATCGCCGGTGAGGATTTCGTCGAGCGGCAACTCGCGACTGGTCGCTTTCGCGGGGCGAAAGCTTCTCGGTGGCTCCGCGATGCGGGCGATGAGATTCATGACTTTCGGCCCCCTGAAACTACGGCTTGCCAAGGTGAGTCACGCCGGACTCGCGGTCAAGGACGCAGAGGTTAACGAGTCGAAACGGGACAGGAGAACGGAACGAGTCTGCCGCTAAGCGACCACAAGATGTTGAGTCCGCGCGGGGGCGCCGGACTCAAGCGATAGTGGTGTGACTCGAAGGACTCGCTACGGGCATTTCCACCAGTTCCAGCTCCGGCTGAGCCCTTCGAGCCTCGATTTCGCGCACCAAACCAAAACTTCGGCGGTGCAGCGGGGTCAGGCCGAGAGTGTTTATCGCGCGGCGGTGATCGGGCGTGGGATAGCCGCGGTTATGCTCCCAGCCGTAGCCCGGATATTGGTCGGCATAGTCGGCCATGATCCGGTCGCGCGTAACCTTGGCAATGATCGAGGCGGCGGCGATCGAGCGGCACTTGGCGTCGCCGTCGACGATCGCCTTTGACGGCCGCTGCCAGCGCGGGCAGGCATTTCCGTCGACGAGCACCCACGCCGGCTCCAGCCCCAGCGCCTCGACCGCGCGGGTCATCGCCAGCATGCGCGCCCAATAGATGTTCAGCTGATCGATCTCCTCGACCGTGGCGATACCGACGCCCCAGGCCGCGCATCTCACCAGCCGCTTGTAGAGCGACTCGCGCTTGTCGATCGGCAGGTTTTTCGAATCGTCGATCCCGCGCGGGAACTTGTCGCGGTCGAGGATGCAGGCGGCGGCCACGACCGGCCCGGCGAGCGGCGCGCAGCCCGCCTCGTCGACCCCGGCGAGCGGCTGCGGGTAATCGAGCTCGAGCTTGAAGGAACATCGCCGCGGCATCGAGTCGCTGTGTGCACCCCGCCGAAGCCGGGCGTCCAGCCGTCATTCTGTGGAAGTCGTGGAAAAGTATGAATTCCCCCCCCCGGGACGGGGAGGACTAAACGTCGATCCGCCACGGCGGGAAGCGGCGGGCTTCTCCGGCCTTGTAGAGGAAGATGATGTTGCCGTCGGGATCACGCAGCCGGGCCTCGCGCCACATCCACGGCTGGTTGCGGGGGCCGTGCTCGAACGGGATCCCGGCGCGCGCGAGCTGCTCGACCCTTTCGTCGAGATCGTCGCATTCGAGATAGATGGCGGTCGTCGCGATGATCTTCTCCTCGGGGTCGATCTGCACCGAGAAGGTGACGCCGCCGGCCGTCTCGAAGCGGGCATAGTCCGGCGGGTTGTCAACGATCTGCTTGAGGCCGAGGCGTTTGTAGAAGGCGACCGACCGCTCGTAATTCGTGCCGGTCACCGTCACCTGGTTGAGCCGCAGCGGCCCGCCGGCATCGAGGCGGACGTCCTGCTGGCCGATCGGGCCGGCGCCCTGTCCCAGCTCCGGCGCTTCGAACAACGCAACGCGAACGAACTCGCGGGCGCGTCCGATCGAGTCGGCCAGCGTCATGCCCTGCCCGAGGAAGGTCGCAATCGCGCTTGCCAGGGTGCAACCGGTGCCGTGGGTCTGATCGGTATCGATGCGCTGGCCTTGCCAGCTGGTCATATTGTCTTCCTCGATAAGAGCGTCGGCGAGGGCGTCGCCTTCTTCGTGGCCGCCCTTGATCAGCACCGCGCAGCCATGCTGACCGACGAGGTGCAGGGCGGCCGCCACCGGATCCTCTTCCGAAGTCAGCCGCGCGAGCTCGGGCAGGTTGGGCGTCGCCAGGGTCGCCACGTCCATCAGCCGGCCAAAGGCGGCCACCGTCGCTTCATCCGCCAAGGCCGCGCCGCTGGTTGCGACCATCACCGGGTCGAAGACGATGGGCAGGTCGGGATCGGCGGCCTTCAGCTCCTGCAGGCGAACCGCCACCTGCCTGGCCGCGAAGGCGCTGCCGATCATGCCGATCTTGACCGCATCCACCCCAATGTCGCTGACGACCGCGTCGATCTGGGCGAGGATCACCTCGGCCGGCACGGGATGAACGGCGGTCACGCCGAGCGTGTTCTGCGCGGTGATCGCGGTGACGGCGGTCATCGCGTGCCCACCGAGCATGGTCACCGTCTTGATGTCCGCCTGAATCCCCGCGCCGCCGCCCGAATCCGAGCCGGCGATGATGAGGATGCGGGCCGTCGAGGTCATCGAATCAGCCTTCGTCCCGCTCCCTGGGGCGAAGTTCTCCATGCGCACGAGATGGGAGATGCGCTCGCAATTGCGAACAAAAGGTTCACGCGGCCGACTGCACCGCTTCGCAGATATCGTCGACGAGCCGCTCGACCATCGCGGGATCGTCCCCCTCGGCCATCACGCGAATCAGCGGCTCGGTTCCCGATTTGCGGATCACCAGCCGGCCGCGTCCCTCGAGCTCGGCTTCGGCGGCGGCGATGCGCTTGCGGACGCTGTCGGCCTCGAGAGGCTCGGCGCCGCCGTTGAAGCGCACGTTCTTCAGAAGCTGCGGAAACGGCTCGAACTGGCGCAGCAGCTGGCTGGCAGGCTGCTTCGCCTCGACCAGCGCGGCGAGGACCTGCAAGCCCGCGACCAGGCCGTCGCCCGTCGTCGCATGGTCGGAGAGGATGATGTGGCCGGACTGCTCGCCGCCGACATTGCAGCCGCTCCGCCGCATCTCCTCGAGCACGTAGCGGTCGCCGACCTGGGTGCGGACAAGCTTCACGCCCGCGCCATCGAGCTTCCGTTCGAGACCGAGGTTGGACATCACCGTCGCCACGACCGCATTGCCCTGCAGCTCGCCGCGCGCGTGGAAGCCGAGCGCGATCAACGCCATCAACTGGTCGCCATCGACGATCCGCCCGGTCTCGTCGGCGACGATCAGCCGGTCGGCGTCGCCGTCCAGCGCGAGGCCGATATCGGCGCCGCTCGCGACGACCGTTTCCTGCATCAGCTGGGGGTAGGTCGAGCCGCATTTGTCGTTGATGTTGAGCCCGTCCGGCTGGACGCCGAGGGAGATGACCTCCGCGCCGAGCTCCCACAGCGCGTCGGGCGCGACATGGTAAGCGGCGCCGTTGGCGCAATCGATCACCACCTTCAGTCCGTCGAGGCGCAAATGCTCGGGGAAGGTGTCCTTGGCGAACTGCACGTAGCGGCCGCGCGCGTCGTCGATCCGCCGCGCCCTGCCGATCTCGGCTGACGTGGCGAGCTTCGGAGCCTGTTCGAGCCGCTTCTCGATCGCCTGCTCGGTCTCGTCGCTGAGCTTGTAGCCGTCGGGCCCGAAAAGCTTGATGCCATTGTCCGCGAAGGGATTGTGCGAGGCAGAGATCATCACCCCGAGATCGGCGCGCATCGACCGCGTCAGCATCGCGACGGCGGGAGTCGGCATCGGGCCCAAGAGCACCACGTCCATACCGACGCTCGTAAAGCCCGCGACCATCGCCGATTCCATCATGTAGCCCGACAGGCGCGTGTCCTTGCCGATCACGACGCGGTGACGATGGCTGCCGCGCAGGAAATGCGCCCCGGCCGCCTGGCCGACGCGCAACGCGGTTTCGGCGGTCATCGGCTCGATGTTCGTCGTCCCGCGGATGCCGTCGGTACCGAAAAATTTGCGTGTCATGGAGCGCATCTACCCTCTCCGTTACCCCCGCGAAAGCAGGCGGGAGGCTGGCCTAATGCCGATACGCTTCGGGTAGATCGCGCCGCGGCAGGTAGCGATAGCGGTCGCGAAGCCGCGTCTGATGCGTCTCGAGCGGCTGGCGGACGCCGTCGATGAATACGGTTTCCGCCGCACTGGTGACTTCGAGCGGGTCGCCCGACCAGATGACGACGTCTGCCCGCCGACCGGGCGCAAGGCTGCCGACCTCGCCGCCCATGCCAATCGCCTGCGCCGGGCGCGAGGTGATCATGGCCAGGGCCTCGCCCCAGCTGACACCGGCCGCCCCCGGCACCTTGGCCAGCGCGACGAGATTGCCTGCATATTGCCGCTCGGCGAAAATGTAGCGCGTGTCGTTGTCGTCGATCAGCCCGATCGACACGTCGACCCCGGCGGCGCGCATCCGGCCGACGTTCGACTGCGTCGCCGCCAGCTGCTCGAACGAGGACGGAAGATCGTTCACCGCCGAGGCGATCACCGGTACGCCCGCTTTTGCGATCCGGTCTGCGACCGTCCACCCCTCGCTTGCACCGACGAGCACGATTTTGAGCGAGGGGAACTCGCGCTTCAGCGCCAGCACCTGGAGGATGTCGCTCGCCCGCTCGACATGGACGAATAGATATTGGCGCCCTTGCAGCACCGGGACCAGCGCGGCCGCGTCGAAGCGGGTCAGGAGCACGTCCTCGCTGCGCCGCGCATCGGGTCCGTAAAGGCGCGATTCATTGGGGTTGCGCACGATCGGGCGCTCAAGCTCGCTCGGCGTGCCGGCGCGCGCGGCCGGGATCGCAGGAGCATAGCGACGAAGCTCGGCGGCCTCGCGCAGCGCGTTGCGGAACAGCAGGTGCGCGGACGAGCGCGATCCGCCAGCCTTGCCCTTGCCGGTTTCGCCAAGCTCGACGAACTGGAACAGCCGCGGCCGGGTGATCGGGTCCATGTCGGCGCCGGTATCGATCATCGCGCCCTGGCCGGCGAAGATGCTCTTCCCGGCGACCGGCGCGACGAGCGCTCGGGTCACGCCGTCGGCGCGGTTCACCGCCACCGTCTGGTTGAGGGGATTGATCGACGGCACGACGTCGATCGCGGCGCTGAAGGGCCCGTTGTTGGTGGTATCGTCCGACCCCTCGGCGGAAAGGTCGACTTCGCTGAGGCCGAGGCGCGTGAAGCCCGCGACGATGCCCGGAGTCACCCACTTGCCGGCGGCGTCGATTACCTGGGCGCCGCCGGGCACGCGCACGTTCGCGCCCGCGGCAACGACCCGGCCGTTGCGGATGACCACGGTGCCGTTCTGGATGGGCTCCGAGCCGTCGCCCTTGGCCACCGTGCCGTTGACGATCGCGTAGGTCTGCGCCGCCACGGGCGCAGCCGCTGCAATCAGCACAGCGGCAGCGATCGAGCGGATCATTTCACGTCCCCCTCGCCCGGCTGGCCGAGCTCGAAATCGCTGACCGGGCGCCTCCTCGGGTCGTTGGCGTCGTACATTTCGGCGCCGTCGATCCACACCCGTTCGGGCCGCGTATAGTCGCTGAACGGATTGCCGTTCCAGAGAACGACATCCGCCATCTTGCCGGGCGCGAGCGTCCCGGTTCTGTCGAGGATGCCGAGCGCTTTGGCAGGATTGCGGCTGAGCCAGGTCCAGGCGATCTCGTCGCTGATCCTGACCCCGGCCCGGCGTCCGTCGGCGAGCGCCTTGGCGGCTTCCTGGTTGAGCCGCTGAATTCCGTTCGAATCGTCCGAATGGACGATCGCGCAGGCCGCCGAATTATGGACGAACGGAATGTTCTCCTTGATCCCGTCGTAGCTTTCCATCTTGAAGCCATACCAGTCGGCCCACATCGCCGAGCAGATTCCTTCGCGGGCGAGCAGGTCGGCGATCTTGTAGCTTTCGACCGCGTGGTGGAACGCTGTGATCCTGTAGCCAAACTCGTGGCTCATATCGATCATGATCGCCATTTCGTCGGCGCGGTAGCAATGATTGTGGACGAGGATCTTGCCGTCGAGGACGCCCTTCAGCGTCTCCATCGCGAGATCGCGCTCGGGCATGTCGCCGCCGGTCCGCGCATATTTGTCCCACTTGCGCTTGTAGGCCTGGGCCTTGATCCACACCCCGCGCGTGTAAGCAATGTTGCCCATGCGGGTCGCCGGCATGTTGCTCTTCGAGCCGTAGACGCGCTTCGGATTCTCCCCGCACGCCATCTTGAGGCCGTAGGGCGCGCCGGGGAACTTCATCCCCTGGACGGTCCGCGCCGGGACGTTCTTGAGCACGACCGAGCGGCCGCCGAACAAATTGGCCGAGCCCGGAAGCACCTGAAGCGCCGTAACCCCGCCGTTCGTCAAGGCGCGCGAAAAGCCGGGGTCCTGAGGCCAGACGCTGTGCTCGGCCCACACCTCTGGCCGCGCCGGCGACGTCGCTTCGTTGCCGTCGGAATGGGATTGAACGCCGGGCGAGGGATAATCGCCGAGGTGGCTGTGCACGTCGATGATCCCGGGCGTGACCCACTTGCCCGTGCCGTCGATCTCGCGCGCGCCGGCGGGGGTCGCGAGATCGGGTCCGCCGACCTCCTTGATGACGCCGTCGCCGAAGATCACCGTGCCGTCGTCGAAGCGGTTGCCGTCGCCGTCGAACACGGTGGCGTGGCGGATCACCGTCACGACGCCGGGATAACGCTCGTACGTCGAGGGATAAGGATCCTCGTTGATCGGTACCGGCGGCGCCAACTTGGGCTTGGCCTGCGTTGCCGCGCAACCGCTCACCGCGATCGCGGCGAGCAGCAGCCCTATTCCCCCCCGCGCGCGCATCAGCCGCCGGCGGGACGCGGAGCGGTTTCCCGCTCCGGATGGGCACCCGGGCCCTGCGGCTCGGCCAGCTCGTCGCGGCCGGCGAGTTCCCGATCCTTGAGCGTGTCGAGGTGCATCCACTTGCGCACGATCGGCGAGAGCAAAAGAACGACGACGGCCGCGCCGATCGAGATCCAGCCGAACAGCTCGTAAATCTGGAGCAATCTGTCCTTGCTCATCTCGCCGCCATGGCCGCCGGTCGCCTCGCCGATCTTGCCCGCGACGAAATTGCCGACCGCGGTCATGTAGAACCACGCGCCCATGATCAGCGACGCGAGATAGGACGGCGCAAGACGGTTCATGGCGGAGAGCCCGACCGGGCTGAGGCAAAGCTCGCCGGTGGTCGCCAGCAGATAATAGAGGAAGACGAAGATGACCGGAGTCATCGCCGCGAGCCCGTAGGCCTCCGCGCCCCACACGAGGACAAGGTTGGCGAGCCCCATCTGCGCCAGCGCCAGGCCGAACTTGGCCGGGGCCGAGGGCTCCTTCCCGCGCTTGCCGAGCGCCACCCACAGGGCCGCGAACATCGGCGCCATGATGATGATGTAGATCGGGTTGATCGACTGGAAGATCGACGCCGGCACGCCGGAGCGGTCGACA
This sequence comes from Sphingomicrobium sp., assembly GCA_035281125.1. Lineage (GTDB taxonomy): Bacteria > Pseudomonadota > Alphaproteobacteria > Sphingomonadales > Sphingomonadaceae > Sphingomicrobium. The sequence continues at coordinate 7,545 of DATEEM010000028.1, forward strand.
AAGCGGTCGGTGAACAGGTTCATCGAACCGCCGGCCTGCTCGAACAGGCCCCAGAAGAGCGGGTTGAGCGCGATCAGGAAAAGGATCGCAAACATGCGCTCGCGCGGCTCCTTGTCGAGCTTGAAGCTTTCGTAAAGCACGTAGCCGAGCAGGGCGACACCGGAGACGATCAGGAGGTTCTGGATGACGTTCTGATACTGGACGAGCGCCCAGATCACCGCGACGGCGGCAAGCCCGACGCCGTACAGCGTGAATTCGCGCTGCCTTGTAAGCGGAGCGGGAGCTTCCCCCGCCCCCTTGAGCGCCTTGCGGCCGAGCACGAAGACGACCAGGCCGGCGAGCATGCCGATGCCGGCGAGACCGAAGCCATAGCCCCAGCCAATCGTCTGGCCGAGATAGCCGACGAGGATCGTGCCGATCGCGGCGCCGACGTTAATGCCCATGTAGAAGACGGTGTAGGCGCCGTCGCGGCGGATATCGGTCAGGCGGTAGAGCTGGCCGACCATCACGGAAATGTTCGCCTTCAGGAAGCCCGAGCCGACGATGATGAAGGCAAGCGCCGCCCAGAAAACGTTGATCGTCGGGTCGCTCTGGCCTCCGACGCCTTCGACCGCCATCAGGCTGTGGCCCACGGCGAGCAGAATGCCGCCGAACAGCACCGCCCGGCGCTGGCCGAGGTAACGGTCGGCGACATAGCCGCCGAGCACCGGAGTGATGTAAACGAGGCTGGTGTAGGCGCCGTAGATCAGGTTCGACTTGCTGTCGTTGAACAGCCAGTGCTGCGTCAGGTAGAAAATCAGCAGCGCCCGCATGCCGTAGTAGGAGAAACGCTCCCACATCTCGGCGAAGAAGAGCATGTAGAGGCCCTTGGGGTGGCCGGCGAACTCGGGCTCTTTCTGGATGGCGATCTTCGCGCCAACCGTCAGGAAGACTGCGAGCACGAAAACGGTGATGGCGGCGATCCAGTCGCCTTCCTGCCACAAACCCATTGGCTTCATACGA
>DATEEM010000029.1:0-27887 GCA_035281125.1 Sphingomicrobium sp.
CCGTCGGCGCGCTCGTCGCGCGCTGGGCCGGCCATCTGCAGCACGATCGCCGGCGCTCGCCGCATACCGTCCGCGCTTATGTCGCCACCGCGCATCGCTTCATCCATTTCCTCGGCCGGCATCGCGGCGAAGCCGTCGCGCCGGATACGTTGCTCACACTCGGCGCGTCGGACCTGCGCGCCTTCCTCGCCGAACGAAGGGCCGGCGGTCTCGGCCCGTCGTCCGCCGCGCGCGAGCTGTCCGGCGTGCGCGCCTTCCTGAAATATGCGGCGGAAATCGGCGGCACTGCCGCACAATTGCCGCGCACGCGCGCGCCGAAGCGCCCGCGGACTTTGCCGCGCCCGGCTACGCCGGATGATGCGATGGGCCTGGCCGAAGACGCCGCCGGAGCGGCGAGCGCGCCGTGGGTGGGCGCGCGCGACTTCGCAATCCTTCTCCTGCTCTACGGGGCCGGGCTGCGCGTCGCCGAAGCTTTGTCGCTGACCGCCCGGAATCTGCCGATCGGGAGCACGCTTCGGGTGACCGGCAAAAGGTCGAAGGAGCGGATCGTGCCGATCGTGCCGGCAGTGCGCGAAGCGATCGAGGATTATGTCCGGCTATGTCCCTATCCGCTGCGGGACGACGGCCCGCTGTTCCTCGGAGCGCGCGGCGGGCCGCTGAACCCCGATCTGGTCCGGCGAGCGGTTGCAGCCGCGAGGAAGCGCCTGGGCCTTCCCGACAGCCTGACTCCGCACGCCCTCCGCCACAGTTTCGCAACGCATTTGCTGGCGAGGGGCGCGGACTTGAGGGCGCTCCAGGAGCTGCTCGGCCATGCGAGCCTGTCCTCCACGCAAATCTATACGGCGGTGGACGCGGCGCGACTGCTCGACGTCTATCGCCACGCCCACCCGCGCGCCTAGGCCTGCGCCGCGGCGCGATACGCTCACCAAGAAATCGCCGCGGCGGCTTCCGACAAGTGGGGTAGCCGGCCGCCGCCGCGACCCAAGCCGGCCTATCCGTGCGAATCTAAAGCAGTCACTAAATAACCGTTTTGGATGAAGTGCTTGGACGGATTACCGCGATCTGTCGGTCCGAAGCGGAGCAGTCAGGCGCTTTCGTCGATGCGGTGGGTGATCAGCCGCCAGACATAGATGAGCACGAGCAGGACGAGGACGGCGTTCGACGCCGGCCCGATGATCCTGCCGACATCGCGGAAATGCTCTTCAAGCTTGTATCCGGCGCCGGCGAGCACGGCGGTCCACAAGGCGGTGCCGATGGTCGAGGCAATCAGGAAATTGCGAAATCGCATGTCGAGCAACCCGGCCGGGATCGACACCAGCGACCGGACGGTCGGGACGAGCCGGCCGAGGAGGACGAAAGAGATGCCGTGCGCGTCGAACCAGCGATGGGCGCGCTCGACGTCGCGCCAGGTGAGTGTCAGCCACTTGCCGTGGCGGCGAATGAACGGCCGAAGCCGGTCGTGTCCGAGCGCCCGGGCGGCGAGATACCAGACGATATTGCCGAGCATCGCCCCCGCGGTTCCGGCGGCGACCGAAAGGCCGAAATTCATCTTGCCCTTGGCCGCGGCGACCCCCGCAACCGGCATGATCACCTCGGACGGGATCGGCGGGAAGATCGTCTCGAGGAACATGAGGAATGCGACCCCGAGGTAGCCCGATTGCTCGATCAGGCGCACAACCCAGTCGTTCATCGGATCAGCTCCGGATCTCGCCGAGACGGCGATCGATCGCCTGCCAGATGAGGCCTGGCGTGTCGCTGCCGTTGAAGGAGTCGATCGCCACGATCCCGGTCGGGGAGGTGACGTTGATCTCGGTCAGCCATTTGCCGCCGATGACGTCGATGCCGACGAAGAGGAGTCCGAGGCGCTTCAATTCCGGGCCGAGCGCGGCGCAGATCGCATGCTCTGTTTCGGTAAGTTGCGTCGCCTCCGCCGTTCCGCCGAGCGCCAGGTTCGAGCGGAACTCGTTTGACCCGGGCCGTCGGTTGACGGCGCCGGCGACCTCGCCATCGACAAGCACGATCCGCTTGTCGCCCTGTGCAACTTCGGGGACGAACGCCTGCAGCACGTGCGGTTCGCGGTAGGTGGCGTTAAAGAGTTCCATCAACGCGGTCAGGTTGGATCCGTCGCGCCCGATGCGGAACACCGCGCCGCCGGCGAATCCATGCAGCGGCTTGATCACCACGTCGCCGTGCTGCGCCAGGAATTCGCGCGCCGCGCCGAGCGAGCGGCTGATCATCGTCGGCGGCATGAACCGCGCGAAGTCCAGCACCCACACTTTCTCCGGCGCGTTGCGCACCGCCGCCGGGTCGTTGACGACGAGCGTCTCGTGCCGGATGCGGTCGAGCAGGTGGGTCGCGGTGATGTAGCCGAGGTCGAACGGCGGGTCCTGCCGCATCAAGATGACATCGACGTCGCGGCCAAGGTCGAGGACGCGAAAGTCGCCGAGGCGGAAGTGATCGCCGGCGATCGGTTGCACGCTGACGTCGTGCGCCCCGGCGTAGAGCCGGCCGTCCCGATAGGTGAGCGCATCGGCAAGATAATGAAACAATCGGTGGCCCAGCTCTTGCGCCTTGAGCATCAGCGCAAAGGTCGAATCGCCGGAGACGTTGATCGTCTCGAGCGGGTCCATCTGCACGGCGACGCGAAGCGGCATGGCGCGCGCCTAGGCGAGGCTCAGGATTTTGTCACCCTTGCCACACGTTGGGCAGGTGTCGCGGCCAGCGGAATGGGACGATGTAAACGGCGTCGATGCGCACTTCGTCGACCCCGTCCATGTATCGCGCCATCAGCCGCTCGGCAGCGACGGCGACGCGCCGCAGCCGCCATTCGTCCAGCGCGAAGGCTGCGGAATCCGTGTCACCGCGGGCCTTCACCTCGACGAAGGCGAGCGTCCGGCCGCGCTTCGCGACGATGTCCACTTCCCCGCCCGGGACGCGGGCGCGGCGCGCGAGGATGCGCCAACCGTGAAGGCGAAGGAACCAGCAGGCGATCGTCTCGGCCCAGCGGCCCCGTTGCTCGGCTTCCCGGCGATTCATTTGCGCGACAGCTCCAGGGCGCGCGCATAGACCCGCTTGCGCGGAACGCCGAGCTGCTCCGCGACTTTGGCCGCGGCGCGCGATGGCGACAGCGTCGCCATCGCCGCCTCGAGCATGTCGTCGACGGTTGAATCGCTGACGGCTTCCGCCTCGAGGGGCGGCCCGACGACGATCACGATTTCGCCCTTGGGAATGGCTTCGAAATAGCGGTCGGCAAGTTCGGGCAGCGTTCCGGCCACGCATTCCTCGTGAAGCTTGGTGATCTCCCGCGCGATTGCCGCGTCGCGCGGGCCGAGCCCGGTCGCCAGCGCCATGAGGGTTTCCCCGAGCCGGGGACCGCCTTCGTAGATGATGAGCGTGGCATCGACGTCCGCGACCTCGGCGATCGCGTCGGCCCGCGCCTTCGCCTTGGCCGGCAGGAAGCCGAGGAACAGGAACCGGTCGGTCGGCAGGCCGGACAGGGTCAGCGCGGCGATGGCCGCGCACGGACCGGGCACCGTCATCACGGAATGGCCGGCCGCGCGCGCCGCCCGAACCAGCCTGAACCCGGGATCGGATATCAGAGGCGTCCCGGCATCGCTGACCAGGGCGACGGCCTCCGATCCGAGCCGATCGACGATGGCCTGCCGCTCGGCATCCCTGGTGTGATCGTCGTAGCGGCGCATGGGCCGTTTCGCGCCGATATGCGCGAGCAGCTTGCCGGTGACCCGCGTGTCCTCGGCCAGGATCCGGTCGGCGCGGCGCAGCGTGTCGGCGGCGCGCGGAGAAAGGTCACCGAGATTCCCGATCGGAGTCGCGACGACGTAAAGGCCCGGAGCAAGCGGCTGTTTCATTGCCGAAACATCGATAAGCACTTCCACTGACAGGAAAAAGGAGTCATGGTTCGGTCATCCGTCGTCTGTGCCCGGGAGAGGTGCGGTGATTGCTGTCGTAGGTGCTTCGGCGATCTTCCTGATCGCAACTCAAGCTTCGATCAACGCCCCAAGGGACGCGTTCAAGACCTGCCTCAAGGAACAGACGAGCAAGGCCGCCAACGAGAAAGTCGCTACGGACGCGTTCGAGGCCTATGTGCGCACCGGCTGCGCCGCCCAGCTCGGCGCGTTCAAATCGGCCGTCATCGCGTTCGACGTTAAGAACAAGATGACCCGGAAGGATGCGAGTGACGACGCCGACCTGATGATCGACGATTTCATCGCCAGCGCGGTCGACAATTACGAATATCGGAGCAGCGCCAACAAGCAGGCGGCGAGCCCGCCCGCCGCGGCGCCGGCTCCTCCGGCCGTTACGCCGCCAACCACGCCGGCGGCCGCCCCCCAGCCTCCGAAATAGGCCGGGCGACGGCGATTTCACCGAGGATATAGTCGAGCACCAGGCGGCCCTCGGCGGTCGCCGCAATGCGCGCGCCGTCGCGGACCAGATGCCCCGAGTCCACGAGCCGCTCGACGCGCGCCCAGTCGACGATCGACTCGAGACCGAAGCGGCGAGCGATCGCGTCCGGCTCTATGCCTTCGCTGAGGCGCAGGCCCATCACCAGCGCCTCGTCACCGGCTTCCGCCGCGGTCAGAACTGCCTCTTCGGCGATGCCGTGGCCGTTGCGGCGGAGCGCGGAAAGAAAATTTTCCGGCTTCTTGTGGCGCATCGTGCGCATCCCGAGCCGGCGGCCGTGCGCCCCGGGGCCGACGCCGGCATAATCGCCATAGCGCCAGTAAGTGAGGTTGTGCCGGCTCTCGCGGCCGCGTCGCGCGTGATTGCTGATCTCGTAAGCCGGCATCCCGGCCGATGACGTCATGGCGTCGGTCAGCTCGTAAAGCGCGGCGGCCGAGTCCGCCTGGAGCGGCTCGAAGGCATGCTTCGCCACCATGGAGGCGAAGCGCGTGCCCGGCTCGATCGTCAGCTGGTAGAGCGACAGGTGAGACGTGCCGAGGCTAAGCGCTTGCGCCAGAGTTGCGGACCAGCTCTCCTCCGTGTCGCCGGGAAGCGCATAGATGAGGTCGAAGCTCACCCGCCGGAAGTTGCGTTGCGCGGTTTCGAGCGCTCGGAAGCCGTCGCGTGCCGAATGAGCGCGGCCGAGGAAGGCGAGGGCCCGGTCGTCGAAGCTCTGCAGGCCGAGCGACAAGCGATTGACGCCGGCCGCGGCGAGATCGGCGAAGCGCGCCGCTTCGACCGAGTTGGGGTTGGCCTCGAGCGTGATCTCGATGTCGGGCGCCGCGTTCCACCAGCTCGATGCGGCGGCGATGATCGCTCCGACCGTCGCCGGATCCATCAGCGAGGGGGTTCCGCCGCCGAGAAAAATCGACGTCAGGGTGCGGCCGGGAAGCAGGGCCGACTCGTGCGCGAGGTCGGCGAGCAGCGCCTCGCGCCACGCCGCCTGGTCGATCGACGCGCGGACGTGGCTGTTGAAGTCGCAATAGGGGCATTTGCTGACGCAGAACGGCCAGTGGACGTAAAGCGCGAGGGGCGTCACTCCTTCAGCGCCTGCATGAATTTGCGGAACGCGTCGGCACGATGGCTCATCTTGTGCTTCGCAGGCGGGTCCATTTCGCCAAAGGTCATCTCGTGACCCACGGGCACGAACATCGGGTCGTAGCCGAAGCCCTTGTCGCCGCGCGCGGGCCAGGTGAGCGTGCCGTCGACCCGCCCTTCGAACGTCTCGACCTGTCCGTCATTGGGCCAGGCGATCGCCAGCGCGCATATGAAATGCGCCGCGGGCGGCGCGTCGGGTTCGGTTGCCTCGACCTCGCGCCAAACCTTTTCCATCGCCCGCATCCAGTCGCGCTTGCCGTCCGCGTCCTCGGCCCAGCGGGCCGAGAAGATCCCGGGCAGCCCATGAAGCGCGTCGACGCACAGGCCGCTGTCGTCGGCAAGCGCCGGGAGCCCGCTAAGGTCCGCCGCCTCGCGGGCCTTGAGATCGGCATTGTCGGCGAAGCTGTTGCCGATCTCCTCCGGTTCGGGAAGGTCGAGCTCGGCCGCTCCGACGGAAGTAATCCCGAGCGGCGCGATCAGCTCGGCGATCTCGCGCAGCTTGCCGGGATTGTGGGTGGCTATGACCAGCTTCTCGCCAATCGGCCTCACGCTGTCGCTCCTCGGCCCGTGGCCTTCAACTGGGCGGCAAAGATCTCGCCGCAGCCGATCCGCGCGAGGCGCAGCAACCGAAGCAGTCCTTCCTCGTCATAGCATTCGCCCTCCGCGGTCACTTGCGCCTCGACGATGCTCCCGTCCGCGGTCAGCACGAAATTGCCGTCGCAGCCGGCCTGGCTGTCCTCGTCATAATCGAGGTCGAGCACGGCATTGCCTTGGTGGATACCGCAGCTCACCGCGGCTACCTGGGTGCGTATCGGGTCGGCAGGAATCGCCTTGGATTCGAGCAATTTGTCGATCGCGATGCGGAGCGCCACCCAGCCGCCCGAAATGGCGGCCGTGCGGGTTCCGCCGTCGGCCTGGATGACGTCGCAGTCGACGATGACCTGACGTTCGCCCAGCTTCGTGAGGTCGCAGACCGCGCGCAGCGAGCGACCGATCAACCGCTGGATCTCCTGCGTCCGCCCCGATTGCTTGCCTTTGGCCGCTTCGCGGTTGCCGCGCGTGTGGGTGGCGCGCGGGAGCATGCCATATTCGGCCGTCACCCAGCCCTGGCCCTTGCCGCGCAGGAAGGGCGGGACCTTGTCCTCGACCGACGCCGTGCACAGCACGCGCGTGTCGCCGAAGCTGACGAGGCACGAGCCCTCGGCATGACGGGTGAAGCCGGGCTCGAACGTCAACTCTCGCATCTGGTCGGGGGCGCGTCCGGACGGGCGCATAAGGGCAGGTCTCCTGATACTGGTGCGTCGGCGTCCTAGCGCGCCATTGCCGTCATTGCGAGCCGGCGCAGCCGGCGTGGCAATCCAGTTTGTTCTGGATTGCTTCGTCACTACGTTCCTCGCAATGACGACGGCGATGACCCAGCCAATCGATGAGCTGACCGACCGCATGCGCGACATCTTCGGGCTCGTGGTCGAAGCCTATCTCGACCGCGGGCTTCCGGTCGGGTCGAAGGCGCTTGTCGGCAGCATCAACCTGTCGCCGGCCTCGATCCGCGGGGTGATGCAGGAGCTCGAGGAGCGGGGCCTTCTCACCCATCCGCATACGTCGGCCGGACGAATTCCGACGGAGAGCGGGCTGCGCCTGTTCGTCGACGGGATCATGCAGGCATCCGCGCCCGATCCGCGCGAGCGGGCCGAGATCGAGCGCCAGATCGTGCGCGACCAGCCGATCGAGGACGCGCTCGCCGCGGCGTCGGCGGCACTGTCCGGCCTGTCGCACGCGGCCGGCGTCGTGCTCGCGCCGAAGCAGGAGCTGAGACTGAAGCAGCTCAACTTCGTGCCGTTGAGCGATACGCGCGCGCTGGCGGTCCTGGTCGGTGCCGACGGGAGCGTCGAGAACCGCATCGTCTCGCTCGAAGCGGGCACGAACCCTTCCGCCCTTGCCGAGGTCAGCAACTTCATCAATGCGCGCCTTTTCGGCCTGACGCTCGCCGAAGCCGAGACGCGGCTGCGCGCCGAAATCCGCGACCGCAAAGAGGCGATCGACGCAGCCGCCGCCGAGCTCGTCGCCTCCGGCCTCGCCGCATGGAGCCAGGACCACGCCCGCCGCCCGGTGCTGATCGTCCGCGGCCAGGCGAACCTGATCGACGACACGGCAGCCGAGGACCTCGACCGCGTCCGACGCCTGCTCGGCGAGCTGGAGGAGGCGCAGGAGATCGCGCGGCTGCTCGAAGGCGCACGCGACGCGCCGGGCTGCCGGATTTTCATCGGCTCGGAAAACCGCATGTTCGCGCTCAGCGGCTCATCCGTCATCGCCGCGCCTTATCGCGGCGGCCACGGCGAAGTGGTCGGGGTGGTCGGGGTGATCGGCCCGACTCGGTTGAACTATGCGCGCGTGGTCCCCATGGTGGATTTCACTGCGAAAGCGCTCACGAGATTGATGGCATGATGGACGGCAAGGACGAAGAGCAGTTGCACGAGGAAGCCGAGGAGCTTCGCAAGGAGACGGCCGAGGGCGCGCCCGAGGTCGCCGAGCACGACCGCGTCGCCGAGCTCGAAGCCCAGCTCGAGGAAGCGAATAGCAAGGCGCTGTACGCAGCCGCCGAGATCCAAAATGTCCGCCGCCGCCTCGAGCAAGAGAAGGAACAGGCGTCGGCCTACGCACAGCAATCGTTCGCCAAGGACATGCTGGCAATCAAGGACCACCTCGAGCGGGCCCTGGTCGCGGTCACCGACGAGCTTCGCGAGGACAAGGTCGCGAGCCAGTTCCTCGCCGGGATCGAATCGACCGCGCGCGAGCTCGAATCGGTGTTCGCGCGGCACGGGATCAGCCGCATCAAGTCGCTCGGTGAAACGCTCGACCCGCATCGTCACCAGGCGATGATGGAGATTCCGACCGACCAGGCGGCGCCGGGGATGATCGTCGAGGAAATGCAGGCCGGCTACATGATCAAGGATCGGTTGCTTCGTCCGGCGCTGGTCGGGGTGGCGAAGAAGCCCGACTGACCGGATTCCTCCCGCGAAATCGAGCGGGGTGGATTCGTCAATGCACTTCGCGCTTGTGGCTTTCGCTCTTGGTGGCGAGGCTGAAGCGCGGCTCGGGCGTCACCGACCCGTCGAGCAGACCCGCGGCATAACGTCCGACCTCGGGCCCATGCTTGAAGCCGTGGCCTGAGCCGCCCCCGACCAGCAGCAGGTTCTTGAGCCTCGGGTGGAAGTCGATCAGGAAGTCGCCGTTCGAGCTATTCTCATATTGGCACACTTCGGCGCCGGTCAGCTGCGCGCCCTTCAGCGCCGGGAAGCGGCGGTCGCGATAGGCGATGATCTCGTCGAGCGCGGCCTTGGTCGGGCGGCGATCCTGCGTGTCGGGATCGACCTCGACGCCGTGCTGGTCGTGCGCGAACTTGACCCCGCGGCCCTCGAGGTCGGGGAGGCCGTAGAAAATGTCGCCGCCGTTGAAATCCGCCCAGCCCGGCATGCGGAGAGGCTGAAACCGCTCATCGCCGGGGGGCGCGGCGAAATAAAAGACCTCCTGGCGCGTCGGCAGGATGCGGGGCCCGATCACGTCGGGAAAGAATTTGCTTAGCCAGGGGCCCAGCGCGAACACGAACCGGGCGCCGCCGATCGATCCGCCGTCGCTCGTCGCCAGGCTCTCGAGACGGTCGCCGGTCAGCCGTTTCGGGACGACTTGCGCGGTCCGGTAATCGACCGGAATCTGGTGCTTTCCGCCGCGCTCCAGCTGGCGAACCAGCGTCTGGACCGCGCGCCGCGCCATCAGCGCGCCGAAGCCGGGCTCGTACAGGCCAACGCTGATCCCGCTGAAGTCGATCATCGGGAAGCGCTTCGCCATCTCGGTTTGACTCAGCATCTCGGTGGGAAGCCCGAGCTTCTTGTGCGCGGCGATGCTGTCCTGAACGTAGGGCTCCTCGGTCGGGAAGAAAAACAGGATCCCGTTGGGGATGAGGATCGGCAGGCCGGATAGCGCGCTCAGCTCCTTCCACTGCGGCAAGGAGTCGCGCGCCATGCGGGTGTAGATCTCGTCCTTGCCGTAGGCGGCGCGGGTCAGGCGCGACTCCCCTCCGGACGAGGCGCGGCTGTGCGCCGGTCCCCAGGCGTCGACCAAGGTCACCGAATAGCCGAGCTTCTTCAAATGGTGCGCGGTCCAGGCGCCGAACACGCCGGCGCCGACCACCACGACCGAGTTATCCGCGATGCGCACGTCGGCACGAAGCACGGCCGGGGCCGACAATGCAACGCCGCCCGCCCCGATGAGGAGCGAGCGGCGCGTTACATTCCAGCCCGTCACCCTGTTCGCGTCAGCCGCGTTCGCCCTCGTTGGCCGGCGGCGGAGGCGGCGGCGGAGGCGGCGGAGGAGGCGGAGCCGGCTCTTCGACCGCTGGCGGAGGCGGCGGAGGCGGAGGCGGTGGGGCGAGCGGGACGACTGCCCGCGGGCCGCCGAAGCTCTTGCGTACGGTCAGGCCGATCGTCCGCGGCTGCCCGACATTGTAGCCGATCCGCGCCCGGAGGCCGCGCTCCCGGTCGAGCGACAGCTTGGGGTTCTCGTCGAACAGGTTCTTCACGTAACCGACGACTTCGAGGCCATTGTCCCACTTCACCCCGATCGACGCATTGACCAATGTGTAGGCCGGCAATTTGAAGCGCCCGAAATTGGTCGGGACGACGCCGGACAAGCCGGTCACCGGGTCGAAGAAGGTCAGGCCGATGAGTCCTGCGGGCTCCTGGTCGCTCGGCTGAGTGTACCGGTTGCCGATGCGCTGGACGTTGCCGTTGACGTACCATTCGGCATTGCCATTGAACCGAGTGCCATAGGTCGCGCTGGCCGCAATCGTGTACTTGGGCACGGTCGGCAGGCGGTTGCCCTTGCGGATTCCGCCGATCACCGCGCCGGCGCCGGTCGTCACCGTGGAATCGAATTCCGATTCCAGGAGGCTGCCGGCCAACGACAGGTCGAGGCCCTCGATCGGCCGCGCTGCGAACTCGGCTTCGAGGCCCTTGCTGTGCGCCTTGGGCACGTTGAACACGATTCGAGACGAGCAGCTGCCGGCATCGAGCGTCACCTGCAAATTCTTGATGTCGTTGTAGAATGCGGCGGCGTTGAAGGTGATTCCGCCCCGCGAATATTTGACGCCGGCCTCATAGTTCCACAGCGTTTCGTCGTCGTAGGCCTGGAAGCCGCCGAAGATCGCTTCGTCCTCGGGCGTGCACAGCGGAACGTTCAGCGGGTCGTTGACGCCGCCGAGGCGGAAGCCCTTCGCCGCCTGGACGTTCACGCTGAGGCTGCGATTGGGCTGCCAGGTCAGGATCCCGCGCGGCGAGAAGCCGTCCGACTTGGTGCTGTCCGTTCGGTCGTCGAGGTTGGAGAACAGGCCGCCCGAGTGGAAGCGGCGCTCTTCCTCGAATTTGTACCAGCGGCCGCCGCCCGTGACCTTGAACTGCCCGAAATCGTAGCTCGCTTCGCCGAACAGCGCGCGCTGCTTGATGTCGTAGGGCAGGTCCGCGTGATACGGATTGTCGACCAGGCCGAAACCGTTGTCGACGGCCGCCGACGTCCCCGCGCCCAGCACGAGATCCGTGAACAGGTCATAGCCCGGGGTCGGCAGGCGCTGCTTGTAGAAACGGTCGACGTCGCTGAGGAAGCCGCCGAACACCCATTGCAGCGGGCCCGAACCGGTCGAGGCGATGCGAACTTCCTGGGTGAACTGGTTGAGCTTCGTCGTGTCGCGAAGGTTCGACGGAAGATCGATCCCCGCCGGCGGGAAGCCGAGGTCCACGCTGACCGACCCGGTCAGCGCCGACGCGTCGCGGCTGACCAGGATATTGCGATTGAGGTAGCTCGTCACCGACGTGATTTCGGCGCCGCCGAAGTCGTAGCTTGCGGTGAGGTCGGCAAGCGTCGTCTGGTCGCGGAACTTCTCGCGCAGCTTCAGATATTGAGTGCGCTTTCCGAGGTCGTCCCCGCCCGAGGTGGTGAACTGGTTGTCGTAGAGGTTGTAGAATTCCTCGCGGTTGAAGCCGTTGGCGGTCGCCCGCTGGAACACCAGGCGCGGCGTGACGCGAACGCCGGGCGCCGGCTCCCACAGGATCGACACGCGCGTGCCGAAGCGTTCGCCGTCGTTGACGTTATTGCCGCCGGCCGGGCCGACCGCATCGATGAACCCACCGAAATGCGTGTAATAGCCGACGATGCGGGCGGCCGCCGTGTCGGCGAGCGGGATGTTGACGGCGCCCTTGGCGTCCCAGCCGATGTCGCCACCCTTGAGGACGTTGATCCCGCCCTCGACCGTGCCTTCGACGACGCCGATCTTCGGTTGGTTGGTGATGTAGCGGACGGTTCCGCCCACGCTGCCCGATCCGAACAAGGTGCCCTGCGGGCCGCGCAGCGTCTCGACGCGGTTGAGATCGAAAAGATCGAAGTCGGGCGTGAACAAGGACAGCGAGACGACGCTTTCGTCGAGGTAGACGCCGACCTGCTCCTTCACCCCTGGCTGGTCGCGGACGATCTGGCCCGCGGAGACACCGCGGACGGAGACCTGGCTCTGGCCCGGGCCGAGGTTCTGCACGGTCAGGCCGGCGACGTTGCGGCTGATGTCTTCGATCGTCTGGGCGTTGGCGCGCTGGATGTCTTCCTGCGTCTGCGCGTTGATCGAGAACGGGACGTCCTGGACGCGCGACGCGCGCTTGGTGGCGGTCACGATGATGTCGGCGCCGGATTGCTGCGCAACCTGCTCATTGGCCGGTTGGGCCGCGGCTTCCTGCCCGGTTTGCGCGAGCGCTGGAGCGGCGAATGCGAACGCTGACGTACCGATGAGCAAAGCAGCTGCGGAAATGCGCATTGGGAACCCCCTCTTGTGTCGCTGAACGGACATATGCCTGAAACTGGCATCACTGCGGAAGGCCGTGTGGCTTTTCGCACGCATTCGGATTGCTGTTGTTGCAAGATTGTGACAGGCCCACGCGCGCGGCGCTCCGCGCGGCGTCGGCGTTCCGCCACTTGCCGCCCGTTCCGTGCATCGCTAGGGCTGCCGAAAAGCAAATACGGAGGAAGCGTTCAATGAGCGAGACAGCCGATCGGGTGAAGAAGATCGTCGTCGAACATCTCGGCGTCGAAGCCGACAAGGTGACGGAGGACGCGAGCTTCATCGACGATCTGGGCGCGGACAGCCTCGACATCGTCGAGCTCGTCATGGCCTTCGAGGAGGAGTTCGGGGTCGAGATTCCGGATGACGCCGCCGAGAAGATCACCACCGTCCGCGACGCGATCGACTATATCGACCAGAACAAGGGCTGATCGGCACTTAACGGTTCGCCCTGAGCCTGTCGAAGGGCTGCCTTTGCTCCTCAGGGCGTTGTAGAAAGTCCAAGGCTTCGACAGGCTCAGCCCGAACGGGTTTGGGCCTGTTGCATTTGGAGTGATTGAGATGCGCCGTGTCGTCGTGACGGGTCTCGGGCTGGTGACGCCGCTGGGCGGCGACGTCGAGACCAGCTGGAAGAACATCCTCGCCGCGAAGAGCGGCGCGGGACCGATCACCAAGTTCGACGCCAGCGACCAGAAATGCCGCATTGCGTGCGAGGTGAAGCCCGCCGATCACGAATATGGATTCGACCCGGCCAAGCGCGTCGATCACAAGGTCCAGCGCCAGGTCGACCCGTTCATCGTCTATGGAATCGATGCCGCCGGCCAGGCGATCGAGGATGCGGGCCTCATCGACATGGACGAGGCGACCCGGTTCCGCGCCGGCGTCTCGATCGGCTCGGGCATCGGCGGCCTGCCGGGGATCGAGAAGGAGAGCGTCAACCTGCACGAGAACGGGCCCGGCCGGGTCAGCCCGCATTTCGTCCACGGCCGGCTGATCAACCTCATCTCGGGCCAGGTTTCGATCAAATATGGACTGATGGGCCCCAACCATGCCGTGGTCACCGCCTGCTCGACCGGCGCCCACTCGATCGGCGACGCGGCGCGGATGATCGCGATGGACGATGCCGACATCATGCTTGCCGGAGGCGCCGAGGCGACGGTCTGTCCGATTGGCATCGCCGGCTTTGCCCAGGCCCGGGCGCTCAGCACCAACTTCAATGACGAGCCGCATCGTGCGAGCCGTCCGTACGACAAGGACCGGGACGGCTTCGTCATGGGCGAGGGCGCCGGGGTCGTCGTGCTCGAGGAGTATGAGCATGCCAAGGCGCGCGGAGCGAAAATCTACGCCGAGGTGATCGGCTACGGCCTGTCCGGCGACGCCTACCATGTGACGGCGCCGCATCCCGAGGGCTCGGGCGCCTATCGGTCGATGGAAATGGCGCTCAGGAAATCGGGCCTGCAGCCTTCGGACATCGACTATATCAACGCCCACGGCACTTCGACGCCGCTCGGCGACGAGCTCGAGCTCGGCGCGGTCCGGCGGCTGTTCGGGAACGCCATCGGCTCGCTGTCGATGAGTTCGACCAAATCCGCGATTGGCCATCTGCTCGGCGGCGCGGGCGCGGTCGAGAGCATCTTCTGCATCCTTGCGCTTCGCGATCAGATCGTCCCGCCGACGCTCAACCTCGACAATCCGAGCGAGGGCACGGAAGGCGTCGACCTGGTTCCCCACAAGGCGAAGGAGCGCCCCGTTCGCGCCGTGCTCAACAACAGCTTCGGCTTCGGCGGTACCAACGCGTCGCTGATCATGAAGGCCGTGTGAAACGCATTCTGCTGGGCGGGACCGCGGGCCTGGTCGCCGCCGCACTGCTGACGGTCTATTTCCTGTGGTGGGCGCCCGGCCCCAAGCCCGGGCCGCACATCGTGCTGGTCAAGGAAGGCCAGACGCTGCGCTCGATCGTCCGCGACATGGACGAGCGGGGCGTGATTCCGGGCACGGCGGACACCTATCGCGCCATGGCGCGGATCTTCGGCTCGTCGGACCCGATCCAGGCGGGCGAGTTCGAGATTCCGAGGGGCATGGGCGGCGCGGCGATCCTCGACCTGCTGCAGCACGGCAAGCCGGTGCAGCGGCTGATCACCGTTACCGAAGGCATGCCGGCGATCCTCGTTGCCGAGAAGCTTCGGGCGAATCGCTATCTGACCGGACCGGTGCCGGAGATCGCCGAAGGCTCGGTCCTGCCCGATAGCTACGGCTACCAGCGCGGCGAGACCCGCGCCGCCCTCGTCGAACGGATGCAGGCCGCGATGACGCGGACGCTCGACCAGCTGTGGGCGAAGCGCAGCACTGACTGCCCCATCGCGACCAAGGAGCAGGCGGTGACGCTCGCCTCGATCGTGGAGAAGGAGACGGGCAAGGCGTCGGAACGCCGGATGATCGCCGGTGTCTACTGCAACCGCCTGAAGATCGGCATGAAGCTCGACGCCGACCCGACCGTGATCTACCCGGTGACCAAGGGCAAGCCGCTCGGCCGCAGGATCCGCCGGTCGGAGCTTCAGGCGGACAATGGCTATAACACCTACCGCCGCGCCGGCCTCCCGGCTGGGCCGATCGCCAATCCGGGCAAGGAAAGCATCGAGGCCGTGCTTCATCCCGCTCGAACCGAAGCGCTCTACTTTGTGGCAACCGGCGCCGCCGACCGCGGCCACGTGTTCGCCAATACCCTTGCTGAGCACAACGCCAACGTACAGCGATGGTTTGCGATTCGCCGCCAGCGCGGCGAAATGTGACCCTAGCGCGGTGCGACCGCGCTCGACCTTACGTAGCCCACCCGGCGGTCTTTGCCGGCATAGCCCCAAGCCCAGCCCAGCGCATCGTCGAGCATTGCAAACGGCTCCCCCGCGCCGAGCGCTCCGATCGCCGGCGCCCCGTCCGACGGGCCGGAGCGCAGCTCGGTCGGCCGGGCAAGGACGCGTTCGGCCGGCTCGGCATAATGCGAGGCGATTACTTGGGTAGCGAGCGCGACGTCGGCGAGGTCGCGTCGATAGGCGTTGAACTCGGGGTCGGGCGGGTCCGAAGGCCCGGCGAGGACGAATTCGTCAACGCTGGTGGGCGTAGGCGTGGGCCTGGCCGATGATCGGCCGGTGCGCCGCGCCGGCGCCGTCGCCCTCGCGGAGGTTGCGCTTGAACCCTTCAAGAAAATCCGCCCCGCTACTGGTCCGAACGACGAACACATTCCGCCGGTCGTCCTGATCCCGTTCGCGCCGCAAATAGCCGAGTGCACCGAGCGTGTTCAAGGCGCGCGTGACGACCGGCTTCGAAACGCCCAGCACGCGCGCGAGGCCCCGCACGGTGTGCGGGCCGGGGGTGAGATAGACCAGGAGCAACAGCGCCATCTGGCGGTTGGTAAGGTCTGGCTCGCCCGAGCGCACATAGGCGATCAAAGCCTTCATCCAGCTGGTAAGCGAGACTTCGCTCATCGCTGTCGCACTCCGTCCACTGCCGCTTTCGTGCTCGAGTAAACCGGTAAGGAAGCGAAATGTTGCAGGACGGTGAGGGGAAAGGGTGGGATTTTCGGTGAATGGCGGCCTCAATCGCGCCGGTAGCGCCGCCGCAGGGCCTCGAACACGGCGCGCAAGCCGAGCGCGTCGCCGCCTTTCGGGCGGCCGGGCCTGGCCGGATCGCGCCAGGCGAAGGTGTCGAGATGTGCCCAGGCAATTTCTGCGGGGACGAAGCGTCTCAAGAACAGTGCGGCGAAGATTGCGCCGGCCATCGGTGTCGGCGCCATGTTGGCGAGGTCGGCGACATCGCTTTTGAGCTGCTCGTCGTAAGGATCCCACAGCGGCATGCGCCACAGCGGATCCTCGACGTCGCGTGCCGCCGCTTCGAGCCTGGCAAGGAACTCTTCGTCATTGGCGAAGGTCGCCGGCAGGTCGGGACCCAGGGCGACCCGGGCGGCGCCGGTCAGCGTCGCGAAATCGACGATCAGCTCGGGCTTTCCCTCAACCGCCACGTCGAGCGCGTCGGCGAGGATCAGTCGGCCTTCGGCGTCGGTATTGTCGACTTCGACCGTCAGCCCTTTGCGCGACCGGACGATGTCGCCCGGCCGGTAGGCCTGTGCCGACACGGCATTTTCGACCGCGGGAATGAGCAGGTGAAGGCGGACGGGCAATCGCTCGAGCGTGATGAGCCGGGCGAGCGCGAGCGCATGCGCCGCCCCGCCCATGTCCTTCTTCATCAGCCGCATTCCCGTCGCCGGCTTGAGGTCGAGCCCGCCGCTGTCGAAGCAGACGCCCTTGCCGACGATGGCGATGCGCGGATGGCGCGCGTCGCCCCACTCGAGCTCGATCAGGCGCGGCGCGCGCTCGGGCGTCGCGCCGCCGCCGACGGCGGCGATCAGCGGGCAATGCTTCCTCAGCTCGTCGCCGGCGATGACCTTGAGCCTGGCGCCGGAGCGGCTGGCTTCGGCCTTTACGGCTGCCTCGATCTCGGCTGGGCCGAGGTCGGCCGCAGGCGTGTTCACCAGGTCCCGCACCAAAGCGGTTGCGTCCGCCAGCCGCACTGTTTCGTCCACTTTCGCCGCTTCGCCCGTCAGGAGCACGCGCGGCCCCGGCCTCGGCTCGTCGGGTTTGGAGCGGTAGGCCTCGAACCGGTGCTGGCCGAGCAGCCAGCCGAGCCCCGCCTTGCCCGGCTCGCCCGACGCGAGCTTGTACGTGCCCTCGGGCAGGCTCTCAGCGAGCTTGGCCAGACACCAGGGCGAAAGTTCCGCCGCATTCTTGACCGCGCTGACCACTTCGAAATCCTTGCCGCGGGGAAGGATGACGAACGCGAAACCTTTCTTGCCGTCGAAGCCATGGGCTTCGAGCAGCGCGCGGTCGTCCGCCGGGCGGCCCTTGGCCCAAGCCCCGAAGCTGTCCTTGTCGACCAGATGAATGGCGCGGGCCTTCTGGCCACGGTCGGCGACGAGGAGCGATGCGAAATCCGTCATATCCGCGCCCTTAGCGGGAGCGACCATTCACCCCAACCCCCTCTCCGGCGACCGGGGAGCCGCTATAGGGCATCGAATCATGTCTGGTTCGAAGGTTGACCCCGCCTACGCTCGCTTGCTGTTCTGGGGGGCAGCGCTGTTCGCCTTCGTCATGGCAGCCCTGCCGCACCCGCCCGATCTTCCGGGACATCCGTCGGACAAGGTCCAGCACATCATCGCTTTCGCGGCGCTCGGCGCGCTCGGCGCCTGGGCCTATCCGGCCGCCCGATTCCTCCGCATCGCCGCCGGCCTGTCGCTGTTCGGCGCGGCGATCGAGCTGGTGCAGGCGATTCCCGCGCTGAACCGTGACAGCGACCTGCTTGACTGGCTTGCCGACACCGCGGCGGCCGCGCTGGCACTTCTTCTCGTCCGCTGGCGCCGGCGCGGCAAATCCGGCTGAACGCTATTTGTCGAGCTGCCCCCGGATTGCTCCGCCGGGGAAGTCCGCATTGTGGACATTCACGTAGAACCGCTCGGGGTGCTGCAGGATTTCGGTCAGCAGCGCCCGGTCCACCGGCTGGGTGGTCGGCGTGCAGCCATCGAGGTCCTCGGGCGTCGCTTCGAAGAAGCTGACGACGATCCCGCCCGCGCTATTCGACGCGCCGCGGTGAATGTGAGCGCGCGTCGGCGTCGCGATGTCGTTCACGGTGAGGTCCCAGCAGACGCGCTGTTGGCCGACGTTGATCGTGATCTCCGCGGTCCCCGTGCCGTCGGTGTCGCCGAGGTTGCAGGTCCCCGCGGCATTGCATTCGTTGGCGCCGTTGAGCTGGGTCGTGAACTTTCGCCCGCCCTGCGGGACGGGGCTCGCGACGGCTGCCCCGACCAGCGCCGTCCCGGCAGCGAGCGTGAAGAGAAGTCGAGCCTTGGATGCCATGACAGGTCTCCCTGTTCCCCGCCGCGGCCGGCACAGCGCGCAGACTCGCAGACGGTTCCGGTCAGTGCCCCAGGCGGGCCAGATGGTTCATCGGGCAATCGTGCAGGCGTTGAACTTGCGCTAACCTTGGGGCATTCGCCGCGGCGTGAATCTCGCCGGTTCCGAGGCTGTGGCTCGCCCACAGAATTTGACGGCCGAGCCCGTTGCCGCGGCACGGGCCGCCACGACCGATGCCGGATCGGACACCGCCGTCCGCTTGCAACGCGCGGGACGGGTCGCCGTGCGCTATGCGCGCGACGTCGCGATCGGCGCGGTTTTCGGCGCGTTGGCGGTTTTGTTGCGCTGGTCCGTCGGTCTGCCGCCCGAAATCCTGCCCTTCTTCACCGTGGTGATCGCGGTTTGCATGGTCACGGTCGCGACCGGCGTCGCCGGGGGCCTGACGACGATGTTCCTCGGCGGTCTGCTCAGCTGGTACTTCATTCTCGGTCCGCATGGTTGGTCGCTGGAAGGCGACCAGGCCTATTCCCTGATTGGCTATTTTGCGGTCACCAGCGTGATCCTGCTGACGTCGCAGCTTTATCGGGCGAGCGAGCAGAAGCGCCAGGCAGCGGCGTTGACCATGGCCCTGCGCGAAGCCGAACATCAGCGGCTGTTTGCGCGCGAAATGTCGCACCGGCTGAAAAACGCGATTGCCATCGTGCAGGCGATGGCCGGTCAGACCTTTCCGCGCGACACTCCCGAAGTCGCGAAGTTCGACGGGCGGCTGACAGCGCTGGCCGCTGCGCACAATCTGCTCAACGAGCATGTGAAGCAACCGACGGCCTTGGTGCGCGAAGTCGTCGAAACGGCCGTTCAGCCCTTTTCCGAGCGGCCCGAGCGTTTTCGCCTCCGGGGACCGGACGTGTCCGTGCCCGACCAGCTCGTCGTGTCGCTCAGCCTTGCCCTCCACGAACTCGCGACCAACGCGGTGAAATATGGTGCGCTGAGCAGTGACGCCGGCTCGGTGTCGATCGACTGGAGCGACGCCGAGGGCAAGTTGCGGCTCGAGTGGAAGGAGCACGACGGACCCCCGGTGAAGGCGCCCTCCGTGCAGGGCTTCGGCGCGCGCCTGCTCGCGCGCGCCGCAATGGGCGCAGACCTGCGGTTCGAGCCTGGCGGGCTCCGCTGCATCATTACCCAGCGCTACTGATCGTCGAGGAGGGGCGGGGGAGTGGGCAGTTGGGAGGCGATATGCAGGGTTGGTCGAAGCGCGGCTTGCCCGATCAAGGCCTCGTACTGGATCGCCAGCTCGAGATGGATCGCCGCGACCTCGGCATTGCCGGAGGCTTCGGCCAGCTTGCGCTCCGCGGCCGCGCGAGCGCGGTAATAATCGACGTCGTACGGCTGCATTGCCGGTCCCCCGTTTGAAATCGCAAGCTAAAGGCCCCGCCGCTCATACCCTATGATTTCGATCAGGATTTTTGCGCTTTTCCCGGGCGGCGCGATCATGCCGGCTGGGGTTCGAGATAGAGATAGGCCGGATCGAACTGCGCGACGTGCTTGAGCGCGGCCAAATCGAGGATCGTAAGGCGTCGGTTCGACAGGTCGATCAGCGATTGGCGACGAAGCGCTTGAAGCGTGCGGTTGACGTGCACCGGCGTCAGACTGAGGCAGCTCGCGAGCTGCGCCTGGGTGAGCGGGAAATCGTAGCTGAGGTCCCTGACCAGTCCCGCGAGGTCGAGCCGGATGAGAAGCTCACAAAACAAATGCGCCATTCGCGCCATCGCGCTTCGGCCGACCGACACCAGCCATTGGCGATGAATCGCGGCGTCGACGTTGGTGCTGAACCAGTAGATCCGCGCAATGTGCGGAAATTGACTGGTGAGCGTTGTGAGGCGCTCATGGGGAACCATCGCGATAATCGATTCCGCGAGCGTTAGCACGTCGTGGTCCAGCCGCTTCAGCGTAAAGCCGTGGAGATCGGCGAAGTCGCCCGGGACGTGGACCTGGGTGAAAACCCGCTCTCCGGACTTCAAGTCGACGGTCCGCGCCAGCCAGCCGTCGAGCAGCAGGATGCTGTGTCCCAGCAGTTCACCCTTGCGGATCAGGGTTTTGTGGGCGGCAACCCGCCGGGTTTCGGAGACCATGGCGCGGATCGCTTGTTCCTCGGCCGGATCGATCGAATCCCGCTTCCGAAGCCGGCGAAGGTGAGCATCGATCACCCGATGCAAACGCTGCGGGCCTGTCGAAGTGCCGCTAGATCAGAATCGCACTAACCTCCGTTAGACCGCGGCACCGCGGCACGGCTCCGCGCATTTTGGCCAACGCGAACAGCCAGTTGGAGTGACTTGTGGCGACTGCAGACCGCGATGAAAGAAAGACCGAAGACGACGCACAGGCGGTGAAGGACAAGTTCGGCTCCTTCGCCGACGTCTATGCCGAAAGCCGTAGCGACGCTGCCGAGATCACCGGAGACGAGGCCGCCGAGCAGCATTGGGACGAAGTGGCGGCAACGGTCCAGGACGAGCCGGAGCGCTGACGATCCTCAAACCTGGACGGGCACGGCGTAGAGGTCGTGCTCGTCCGATTCCTCCACGCGGACGGCGACGATGTCCCCGGGCTGAAGCCCTGCCGCGTCGCGCAGGTGAACCTCCCCGTCGATTTCCGGCGCATCGGCCTTGGAGCGGCCGGTCGCTCCGCCTTCGTCATCGACGCGGTCGACCAGCACGTCGATGGTTGAGCCGATCTTGGCCGCGAGCTTCTCTGCGCTGATCCGCGCCGAAAGCGCCATCACCGCCTCGTAGCGTTCCTGCTTCAGCTGCTCAGGCACCTGCGCGTCCATCGACGTGGCGGGCGCTCCTTCCACTGGTTCGAACTTGAACGCGCCGACGCGGTCGAGCTGGGCCTCTTCGAGCCAGTTCAGCAGATATCGGAAATCGTCCTCGGTCTCGCCGGGGAAGCCGACGACGAAGGTCGAACGGATGGCGAGGTCCGGCACCTGCTCGCGCCATGCGCGGATGCGTTGCAGCACTTTCGTGTCGTTCGCCGGCCGGCGCATGCGGCGGAGCACGTTCGGGCTCGCATGCTGGAAGGGGATGTCGAGGTAAGGGAGGACCAGCCCATCGGCCATCAACGGGATCACGTCGTTCACATGGGGGTAGGGGTAAACATAGTGGAGCCTGACCCACGCGCCCAGCTTGCCGAGTTCGCGGGCCAGGTCGGTCATGTGCGCGCGGACCTCGCCGCCCTTCCATGGCCACCCCTTGTGACGGATATCGACGCCGTAAGCTGAAGTGTCCTGGCTAATGACCAGAAGTTCTTTGGTTCCGGCCGCGACGAGCTTTTCGGCCTCACGGAGCACGGCATCGGGGCGGCGGCTGACGAGGTCGCCCCGCAGGTGCGGGATGATGCAGAAGGCGCAGCGGTGGTTGCAGCCTTCGGAGATCTTCAGATAGCTGTAGTGCCGCGGCGTGAGCTTGAGCCCTGCCTCGGGCACCAGGTCGACGAAGGGCGACGGGACCGGCGGCGCCGCGTCATGCACGGCGGCAACGACCTCTTCGTACTGCTGCGGCCCGGTGACGGCGAGCACGTCCGGGAAGCGGTTGCGGATGACGTCGGCTTCCTTGCCCATGCAGCCGGTGACGACGACCCGGCCATTCTCGGCGATAGCTTCGCCGATCGCCTCCAGGCTCTCCTCCTTGGCGCTGTCGAGGAAGCCGCAGGTGTTGACCAGCACGACGTCGGCCCCGGCATAATCGGGCGACATGTCGTAGCCGTCGGAGCGAAGCTTGGTCATGATCCGCTCGCTGTCGACCAATGCCTTGGGACAGCCGAGCGAGACCAGCCCGACGCGCGGGGGCTTAGGGAGCGTGGTGACGTTCATCGGAAGGGCCGCGCCCATATAGGGATTCTGCGGCGAAAACTAGGCCTTAGGCCGCAGCGCGCAGTCCCGTCAGCTCGGCGGTGGAAAACGTGCGGGCAAACTCGAAGGCGAGGGTCGCGACGTGCGCCCGCTGCACTTCTTCCGCAGCGATCGTTCCGCCTTGACCGTCGGGCAGGTCGAAACAGTCGCACGCGTCGGGGACGAGGATCATGTCCCAGCCGAGGTTGGCGCCGGTGCGAACCGTCGTCGAGACGCACATATCCGTCGAAATCCCGAATACGACGACGTGCTTCGCGCCGAGACGCTTGAGGCGCAGGTCGAGGTCGGTGCCGATGAAGGCCGAATTGACGCTCTTGCTGATAAGCGGTTCGTCATTGAGCGGATCGAACCCTGGCCGGAACGCGTTCCCGGGCGCGCCCGGAGCGAGGCTCGAGCCCGGCTGCACGCTGTTGTGGCGGACATGAATGATCGGCCGCCCCGCGGCGCGCCAGGCGGAAAGAAGCGCCAAGCCGTTGGCGTCGATGTTCGCATTCCACCGCCGCGGCCAGGAGGGGGCGTCGAACGCCTGCTGCATGTCGATGGGGAGAAGCACGGCGCTGGCCAGGTCAATTTCGCTCATTGGGTCGATTTACCTCGGGAAGGCGGTCCGCGCCCACAAAAAGCGCGGTGGATGTCATAAGCTTGTTTATGGCGCCGCGCGGCGGCTAAGAGCGCGCCGTCTCAGCTACAGGAGTATGCATGCGCATCGCGATGATCGGCACCGGCTATGTCGGGCTCGTCTCAGGCGCGTGCTTCGCCGATTTCGGGCACAAGGTGACGTGCGTCGACAAGGATGGCGACAAGATCGAGGGCCTGAACGCCGGGCGGATGCCGATCTGGGAGCCGGGGCTTGAGGCGCTGGTCAAGGCGAATGTCCAGCGCGGCCGGCTTAGCTTCACTACCGATATCGAGCAGGGCGTCGCCGGGGCGGAAGCCGTGTTCATCGCCGTCGGAACGCCGGCGCGGCGCGGCGACGGGCATGCCGATCTGACCTATGTTTTCGCGGCCGTCCGCGAGCTCGCCAAGGTCGTGCAGCCGGGCACGGTGGTCATCACCAAGTCCACTGTTCCCGTCGGAACGGGCGATGAGATCGCGCGGATTTTGGCGGAGGAAGGCGCGGAGGGTGTCTCGGTCGCGTCCAACCCCGAGTTTTTGCGCGAGGGCGCGGCGATTCGCGATTTCAAGATCCCTGATCGGATCGTGGTGGGGGCGCAGGACGAGAGGGCGCGCGAGGTGTTGCGCGAGATCTACCGGCCCCTGTTCCTCAATCAGGCCCCGATCCTGTTCACCGGAAGGAGGACCGCCGAACTCACCAAATATGCGGCCAATGCGTTCCTCGCGACCAAGATCACCTTCATCAACGAAATCGCCAACCTGTGCGAGGCGGTCGATGCCGACGTGCAGGACGTTGCGCGCGGCATCGGGCTCGACAACCGGATCGGCGCCAAGTTCCTGCACGCCGGGCCGGGCTATGGCGGAAGTTGCTTTCCCAAGGATACGGTCGCGTTGCTCAAGACGGCCGATGAAGCGGGGGTCGAACAGCGGATCGTCAGCACCGTCGTCACCGTCAATGACGAGCGCAAGGCCGCAATGGCCGAGCGGGTCGAGCGGGCGATGGGCGGCAGCGTGAAGGGCAAGCGGATCGGGGTGCTCGGCCTCGCCTTCAAGCCCAATACCGACGACATGCGCGAGGCGCCGTCGATACCGCTCATCACCGGGCTCGTCGAACGTGGCGCGACCGTGGTTGCGTTCGATCCGGTTGCGCGCGAACAGGCCGAACAGACCCTGTCGGGGATCGAATATGCCGAAGACGCCTACGCGGCTGCGGATGGCGTGGACGCGCTGGTCATCGTCACCGAATGGGACGAGTTCCGCGCGCTTGACCTCGAAACGCTCGCGGCACGCATGACCGGCAAGGTACTGGTCGACCTGCGCAACGTCTGGGACCCCTACGAGGCCGAGCGCGCCGGCTTGACCTATGTCGGCGTCGGTCGCGGCCGCCTGGGCATCTAACGCTCCGATCCGGAGCAGCTTGCATCCGAAACGATATCCAGCGCGTATAATGGCCTTAGTGAGCAATTCGTACCGCATCGTCGTCGTCGGGCTGGGCTATGTCGGCTTGCCGCTGGCCGTCGCGCTCGCGCGTCGTTTCGAGGTCGTCGGTTTCGACATCGATGCGGAGCGGATCGCCGAGCTTCGCCGCGGCGAGGACCGGACCCGCGAGGTCGGCGCGGACGCGCTGCGCTCGGCCGAACTCAAGCTTACCGCGGATCCCCGGGACGGCGCGGGAGCGGATGTCTATATCGTCACCGTTCCGACGCCGGTCGACGCAAGCAACAAGCCGGACCTGTCCGCGGTAATCGCCGCGACCCGGACTATCGCGGGCCTGATTGACCCCGCGCGGCGGCCGACGGTGGTCTACGAAAGCACGGTCTATCCGGGCGTCACCGAGGAGATTTGCGGGCCCGAACTCGAGCGCGCGGGCAAATTCACGCGCGGCCGCGACTTCCGCCTCGGCTACAGCCCCGAACGGATCAACCCCGGTGACCGGGAGCATACGATCGACCGGATCACAAAGGTCATTGCCGGAGAGGATGACGAGGTCGTCGAGCAACTCGCCCAGATTTACGGCACGATCACGCAAGCCGGCGTGTTCCGGGCGGGGTCGATCAAGGCCGCCGAAGCGGCCAAGGCGATCGAAAATGCGCAGCGCGACATCAACATCGCCTTCATGAACGAGGTCGCGCAGCTCTTCTCCAAGGTCGGCGTTTCCGTGTGGGACGTGCTCGCGGCCGCCAGGACCAAGTGGAACTTCCTCGGCTTCGAGCCGGGACTGGTCGGCGGGCACTGCATCGGCGTCGACCCTTATTATCTCAGCCATCTCGCCGAGCGGCTGGGCCATCGCCCGCAGGTCATCCTCGCAGGGCGCGAGACGAACGACGGGATGGGCGCATGGATCGCCGACACACTGCACGACCGGCGCAAGAAGGCGGGCAAAGCGCTCGTCCTCGGCCTGACGTTCAAGGAAAATGTACCTGACCTGCGCAACAGCCGCAGTGTTGACGTCGTGCGGCGCCTGCAGTGGCTGGGCCACGAGGTGTCGGTCGCCGATCCGCTGGCCGATCCCGTAGAGGTCGAGCGCGAGCACGGCCTCGCGCTCACCCGGCCAGACGGCGAACGCTACGACCTGGTGGTCGGCGCGGTCGCGCACCGCGACTATCGCGACCTGGCGGACGAGCGGATCGAGGCGATGATCGCGCCCGGCGGGACGCTGGCCGACCTCAAGGGCATGTGGCGCGACCGTTCGCTGGCTCCCGGGATCGACCGGTGGACGCTGTGAAGCACGAGCGCCTGTCGGGGGTCGGCGCCGGCTCCATCCTGGTCCGCAAACGGTTCCAGTTCGCCGGCGCGCTGGTCATCGGGGCGATGGTTCCGTGGCTCGCCCGCGGACCGCTGCTGCCCGGCACGCTTGGCGAGGCAGCGAGCACCAACACGCTGATCGCCAATGCTGCCGCGATCGTCATCGCATTCTGGATGCGGCTGTCGATTGAAACCTATCCGGGAATCCGCCGCAGCTACGTGATCTTGCCCTCAGCGTTGACCGGGCACGGGTTGACCATCGTCTATTTTGTCCTGACTCGATTCCCGTACGATCGCGCCGGATTGCTCGCCGGCTTCCTGCTGCACGTGGTCTTTCTCTATTTGCTCTACGTTTATGCCGAGCGGAACATGCGGCGGCGGATCGCGGTGGTCCCGTTCGGCCAGATCAACAACCTGACCCGCATCGCCGGGGTCGAATGGAAGCTCCTGACGCGGCCGCGGCTGCACGACGCCCGCAATTGCCACGCGATCGTCGCCGACTTCGCCGCCGACCTTCCCGACGAATGGGAGGCGTTCCTCGCCGACGCCGCCCTTGCCGGGAAGATCGTCTACCAGGTGAAGCAGCTGGCGGAATCGATGACCGGCCGGGTCGAGCTCGAACATTTGTCCGAAAACAGTTTCGGCTCGCTGCTCCCGGCGCGCGGCTACTTCCACCTGAAGGGCCTGATCGATTTCCTGTTCGCGGTCGCCATCCTCCCGGTGGCGCTGCCGGTGATGGCGACGTGCGCGGTTGCGATCCTCGTGGACGGCAAGGGGCCCGTGCTGTTCCGCCAGAAGCGCGTCGGCCATGCCGGCAAGCCGATCATCGTCTACAAGTTCCGGACCATGCGTCCGGTCGACAGCGCCGACGCGGAGGACCCCCGGGACAAGCGGCGGGCGGCGATGACCGACGACGACGACGAGCGCGTGACCCGCGTCGGGCGGGCGCTGCGCAAGCTGAGGCTCGACGAGCTGCCGCAGATCTTCAACATCCTCAAGTGGCAGATGAGCTGGATCGGGCCGCGTCCCGAGGCCGAGGTGCTGTCGCTGTGGTACACGAGCGAGTTGCCCTTCTACCGCTACCGCCACGTGGTGAAGCCGGGGATCTCGGGCTGGGCACAGGTCAACCAAGGCCATGTCGCCGAGGTCCACGAGGTCCACCGCAAGCTGCAGTACGACTTCTATTACATCAAATATTTCTCGCCCTGGCTCGACCTGTTGATCCTGTTCCGGACGATCAAGACGATGGTGACCGGCTGGGGTGCGCGCTAGCGCCGGGCGCGGGCCGGCTCAGGCGTTGGTCGGCCAGCCCTCGAACAAGGCGCCGCGCCGATCGAGCGCGATCAGCCCCTTCATCTCCTTCGCGCAGGCGTCGAGGTCGTCCTTCAACAGCGCGATCGCCGCGTCGATGCTGCGCTCGTCGGTGAAATAGCCGGTCAGCTCGAGCGAGCGCGCCAACACCCTCGCGCCCTGGGTTCCGTGCTCGACGTGAAACTTGTCGAGAATGCCGGTCATGTGCGCCTCCGTCCTTCGCGCCGATCATAACCTAAACGCGGAACGGCCGATATCGGCTCCGAAACGGGGCCCGCCGAGCTCGACGCCCGCGCTACAGCCGGATGAAGCCGAGCAGCAGCAGGAGGATCAGCGTCCCGGCGACGCTGATCAGCAACGACGCGAGGCACCCCGTCCGGTTCGAAAAGAACAGGAACATCGCGCGCCGTCTTCCCCGCCCGCCTCAGCCCGCGGCGCGGTCGCCCGAGCGCTCGGAATGGACGAAGCCGAAATAAGCGGCGCCGGCGGCGAGCAAGACGTGCAGCCAGACGTCGTGGCTGAACAGGGGCACCAGGCCGAAGGTCGTGTCGAGGCCGGGGACGAGGCCCATCACCGCGAACACCGCATAGATGATCGCCGTCGCGCGGGCGAAGGTCCGCGCCGCATCGAAGCTGCGATAGGCGAGGATGCCCCAGATGCCGAACAGCAGGTGGACGAGGTCGTGGAGCAGATTGACCGGGAACAGGCCGAGCGCGCGCCCGTACATCGAGTCCATCGCGAGATGCGGATCGGTCACGCCGGGCGGCTGGAGCAGGCCGGGGACCACGCCCGACGCGAAGATGACGAGGAACAAAATTCCCCAGACGAGGGCGAAGCGGCGCGTGTCCATCAGCTGTAACTCCCTGTTTTTTACGACTTTCCAGGAAGGTCGAGAACGAGGGGGAGGGGGCCGCGTTCCAACGGCCGTAGCGCGAAGCTCCTAAGGCGAGCGAACGGCGGTCTTGAACGGCGGCGGCGCCAT
>DATEEM010000030.1:0-5007 GCA_035281125.1 Sphingomicrobium sp.
ATCCACATCGGCCATGCGCTCAACAAGACGCTGAAGGACATGGTGGTCCGCACCCAGACGCTGCTGGGCAAGGACGCGCCTTATGTGCCCGGCTGGGACTGCCACGGCCTACCGATCGAATGGAAGATCGAGGAGCAATACCGGAAGAAGAAGCTCAACAAGGACGAGGTCCCGCCCAAGGAATTCCGCGCCGAATGCCGCGCCTATGCGCAGCACTGGGTGGACGTTCAGCGCGAGCAGTTCCAGCGGCTCGGGATCACCGGGGATTGGGACAATCCGTATCTGACCATGGCGTTCGAAGCGGAAGCGACGATCGTCTCCGAGCTCTACAAGTTCGCCGAGAGCGGCCAGCTCTATCGCGGCGCCAAGCCGGTGATGTGGTCGCCGGTCGAGAAGACCGCGCTGGCCGAAGCCGAGATCGAATATGAGGATGTGGTCTCGACGCAGATCGACGTGGCGTTCGAGATCGTCGAAAGCCCGATCCCGGAGCTGGTCGGCGCTCATGCGGTGGTGTGGACGACCACGCCGTGGACGATTCCGGTCAACCAGGGCATCGCGTACAATCCTAACATTGATTACCTGCTGTTCGAGCGAGAGACGTCTGCTCTCGGCAAGCATCAGGAGGGTGACCCCGATCCTGATCTGTTTGCGAACAGTTGGGGCAAAAAACTCCTAGTCGCGGAGAATCTCGAAGACGAATTTGCCGAGCGGCTCCCTCAAAAGGGAGCGTGGATTGCCCGCCGTACCGAGGTGATCAAGGGCAAAGACCTAGCGGGTACCATCGCCCGACACCCGATGCACAAGCTCGGCGGCTTCTTCGCCAAGCCGCGGCCATTCCTGCCGGGCGACTTCGTCACCACGGAGCAGGGCACGGGCCTCGTCCACATGGCGCCCGACCATGGCGAGGACGATTTCGAATTGTGCCGCGCCAACGGCATCGACCCGGTGTTCGCGGTCGATGCGGGCGGCTTCTACCGCGCCGACTGGGCGTGGCTCGGCGGGCAGGGCAGCGTCATCAACGCCAAGTTCAACGCCCCGGACGGGCCGATCTGCTCCGACCTGCGCGAGGCCGGCGCGTTGCTCGCCGCGAGCGCGGACTTCCGGCATTCGTATCCGCATTCGTGGCGGTCGAAGGCGAAGGTCATTTACCGCTGTACCCCGCAATGGTTCATCGCGATGGACAAGCCGCTCGACGAGAAGAGCTGCCGCTGGTTCTTCGAGGGGCGGTGGGAAAATGAGGGCGGTGCGCTGCTCGAAGGGCCGCTGACGCCGCGGCGCAAGCGCACGCTGCGCGACGTCGCGCTGCAGGCGATCGCCGACACGCGCTTCGTGCCGGAGAAAGGGCGCAACCGCCTGGGCTCGATGGTCGAGCAGCGGCCCGACTGGGTGATCAGCCGCCAGCGCGCCTGGGGCGTGCCGATCGCTCTGTTCGTCGAGAAGAAGAGCGGCGAACTTTTGGTCGACGAGATGGTCAACGTGCGGATCGTCGAGGCCCTCTCCCGCGAAGGAATCGACGCCTGGGACGAAGCCAATGCCGCCGATTTCCTCGGGCCCGGCCGCAACCCCGACGATTATGAGATGGTCGGCGACATCCTCGACGTCTGGTTCGACAGCGGCTGCACCCACGCGTTCACGCTGGAAAGCGGACACTGGCCCGAGCTGCGCTGGCCGGCCGACCTCTATCTCGAAGGCTCGGACCAGCACCGCGGCTGGTTCCAGTCGAGCCTGCTCGAAAGCTGCGGCACGCGCGGGCGCGCGCCGTACGACGCGGTGCTGACCCACGGCTTCACCATGGACGCCCAGGGCAAGAAGATGTCGAAGAGCCTGGGCAACACGGTCGATCCGCTGAAGGTCATGGAGACTTACGGCGCGGACATCATCAGGCTGTGGGCCTTGAGCGTCGATTTCACCGAGGATCATCGCATCGGCGACGAGATCCTCGCCGGGGTCGCCGACCAGTATCGCAAGCTCAGGAACACCTTCCGCTATCTGCTCGGCGCGCTCGACGGCTTTTCGGATGCGGAGAAAATCACCGTCGACGAGATGCCCGAGCTCGAGCGCTACGTGCTCCACCTCGCGGCCGGGCTCGACCAGACTCTCCGCCAAGCGGTCGCGGACTTCGACTTCAACACCTACGTCCGCGCGCTGACCGACTTCTGCAACGAGGACCTCTCGGCCTTCTATTTCGATATCCGCAAGGACGTCCTTTATTGCGAGATCAATGCAGAGACCGGCGCGCAGACCGACAAGCGTCGCGCGAACCGGACGGTGCTCGATATCCTGTTCCATGCCTTGGTGCGCTGGCTCAGCCCGGTGCTGGTGTTCACGACCGAGGAAGTGTGGTCCACGCGCTATCCCGACGGGGGGTCGGTGCATCTGCTCGAATGGCCGGAGGTCCCGACGATCGAGGCGGACGACGCGAAATGGACCGCGCTGCGCGCGTTGCGCGAACGGGTCACTGAGGCGATCGAGCCTCTGCGCCGCGAGAAGGTCCTGGGCTCCAGCCTCGAAGCCGAAGTGACCGCGCCGAGCGACGCGGATCCAGCGCTGCTCGCCGAGCTGTTCATCACTTCGACAGTCCGCAACGGCGATGAGGTGGCGGTGATCAAAACCGATAACCACAAATGCGGGCGCTGCTGGCGCTATCTGCCCGAGGTGACAGCCGACGGAGCACTGTGCGGCCGGTGCGACGAGGTGGTGAATGGATAGGTATCGCCTCGGCTTCGCGGTCGCGCTTATGGTCTTCGCGCTCGACCAGCTGACGAAATGGATCGTCACCGGGCCGCTCGCGATCAACTACATCGGTGCCGAGCTCTATTTGCTGAGCTTCTTCCAATTCACCTACACCGAGAACAACGGCATCTCGCTCGGCCTGCTGAATGCGACGACCGAGACCGGCCGCTGGATGCTGGTCGCCTTGACCTCGGCGATCGCAATCGGGGTCGCCGTGTGGATCGGCCGCGAGAAGGACCGGTTCGACCGGATCGCGCTCGGCATGGTGCTCGGCGGCGCGCTCGGCAACATCCTCGACCGGGTGCGCCACGGCTATGTGGTCGACTTCCTCGACCTTCACTTCGGCGCCTTCCGGCCGTTTTACATATTCAATATCGGCGACGCAGCGATTAGCATCGGCGTCGTGATCCTGTTGCTGCGTGCGTTCCTCACTCGTAAGGAACCGACTGAGGGCGAAGAGCCCAGGGAGACTATCGAACATGCGTAAGGCCCTTACCGCCGTCGTGATCGTCGCCGCCGTCGCGACCAGCGGCTGTTCCATCTTCGGCTCGCGCCGCAACAGCGGGCCCGACGAGTTCGCGGTGGCGCGCAACGCGCCGCTGATCATCCCGCCGGACTTCACCCTGACGCCACCGGTGGCGGGCACGGGCGGTCTCAGCGCCACCGACGCCCAGCAGCAGGCGATCGACGCCTTGTTCGGCGGCCCGGCGCCGCGCAGCGCGGCCGAGATCAGCATGCTCGACCAGGCCGGCCGCGAGCGCGCGCCGATCGGCATCCGCTCGACGGTCTGGGACCCGGACACGCGAATCGTCGACAAGGGCGCGGCGACGCTGCAGATCCTCAACGCGCCCGCCGCCGACAGCAACATCGCCTCGGCCCAGGCCGGGCAGTAAGGAAGAGAGCGGGGACGAACCCGAACCGATGGCTGAAGAAACGCTTTCCGCCCGCCTGGTCGAGATCGAATCGATGCTCGACCGCTCACGCCGCCGCTTCGAGGAGGGCTCGCGGCTGGTCGAGGAAGCCCACCAGCTGCTCGGCGAACTTCAGCAGGCGCTGATCGGCAGCCCGCGGAGCGTTTCGCCGGAGGACAGCGAGGAAGCCGCGTCGCGGCTGCTGGCGAGCCTCAAGGCGAGCGGCGGCGAAATGCCCGAGACCTTGTGCGGCGGCCGCCTCAGCGTCGACCAGGTGCAGCGCCTGATCCGCATCGACGGTCATCCGATCGGCATCACCGAGATGGAATATCGCGTGCTCGAGCTGCTCGCGTTCGCGCGCAACAATGTCGTCACCCGGGCCATGCTGCTGAAACATCTCTACCGCCGCGCGGACGACCAGCCGCAGCCCAAGATCATCGACGTGTTCATTTCGAAGCTGCGCAAGAAGCTGCGCAATGCGAGCGGCGGGGCGGAGTTCATCGAGACCATCCCGCAGCGCGGCTGGATCCTGCGCGACATCGACGAGAAGAGCGGGGCTTAAGCCTTTCCTAACCGCGCCGGTTTACCGCTGGTGCGATGCTTCACCTTCAGCCACTTCCCGCGCCCGAGCCCGACGCCCGGCCCTATGCCGAGGCGGTCGCGCGGCTCTCCAGCGTCCGCAACGCATTGCGCCTGGTCGATCCCTTCGCCGGCGGACCGGCGAGCGACCCCGAGGTCGACGAATTGGTCGCCGCCGCGTGGGACGAAGCCGACGAGAGCCGGCGCCGGGCGTTCGACGCCCGCTCCGCGCGGCTGGTCGGCGCGACCGCGGCCGGGGTCGAAGCCCTGCTCGCCGAGAAGCAGGCCGGGCGCGACCCGCACGAGAAAGCGAGCCAGCTGCTCGTCGACCAGATCCGCCGCGAGCTGGCGGAAGTTTCGCGCCTCGTCCTGGGCTAGGCCGGCCCCAACGCTTTCGGGGCGGCCGGATCGGCGCCCCATTCCGACCAGCTTCCGTCGTACAGCCGATTGCCGTCGTGGTTGAGCAAATGCGCGGCGAAGATCAGGCAGGCCGCCGTCACCCCGGAGCCGCAGGTCGCGACGAACGGCCGCGCCGGATCGACGTCGGCATGGGCGAACAGCCGCCTCAGTTCGTCGGCCGGGCGGAAGGTCCCGTCCTCATTGTAAAGCGCGCTGAACGGCAGGTTGCACGCGCCCGGGATGTGGCCCGGCTCGACTCCCGGGCGCGGGTCCGGCGCGCTGCCCTCGAACCTCTCTCGGCTGCGGGCGTCGAGCAGGGGCAGAGTGATCGCGCCGGTCAGGATCTGATCCTTGCTGACCACTTCGTCGGAGCGCGCCTGGGCCT
>DATEEM010000031.1:0-9070 GCA_035281125.1 Sphingomicrobium sp.
CCCGCGAATGCCATGGTGGTCCGGGGCGGTCCTGCTCGTCGCTTATGCGTTGGTCCGCAGCCTGTTCCCGCGGGCTCGTTGGCGCGCACTGCCGCACGTCCCCTGAGCGGCTGCCGAGCCACGCATCGATGATCGCCGCGACCCTCGGCGCGGCCTTACCGTCGCCGTAGGGAAAGGCCGGACGCGACATTGCGGCATAAGCCCGCGGATCGGCGAGCAGCCGGCGGGTCTCGGCCACGATCGC
Organism: Sphingomicrobium sp.; assembly: GCA_035281125.1. Taxonomy (GTDB): domain Bacteria; phylum Pseudomonadota; class Alphaproteobacteria; order Sphingomonadales; family Sphingomonadaceae; genus Sphingomicrobium. Next base: position 245 of record DATEEM010000031.1, read on the forward strand.
CGCGGCGGACGTCCCGACGAGCCGCAAATTTCCCGTGCCGATGCCTTCGGGCCGCTCGGTCTTATCGCGCAGGACGAGGAGCGGGATGCCGAGGGTTGGGGCCTCCTCCTGCATCCCGCCCGAATCGCTCAGGATGAGATCGGCCTCGCGCATCCGGCCTATGAGGTCGCGGTGAGAGCAAGGCTCGAGCAGCGCGACGTTGGCGGCATGCCCCAGCAGGTCGCGGAGCGTCGCGGCGACGTGCGTGTTGGGCGGCAGGATCACGTCGATTTGAAGCGAGCCGCCTTGCGCCAGTTCGTCCAGCGCGGCGGCGATCGAGCGCACTCCCTCGCCCCAGCTTTCGCGCCGATGGCAGGTGACCAATATGCGGGGCACGCCGCGCTCGGGAACCAATGGCGGCGGAAGGCTCGGCACGAGCCGCAGCAATGCGTCGATGCCGGTGTTGCCGGTGACGTGCACCTCCCCCGCCACCTTTTCCGCAGCGAGATTTCGCGCGGAAACCGCGGTCGGAGCGAAGAGCAGCGCGGCGCCCGCGTCGATCGCGATGCGATAGCCCTCCTCGGGCCAGGGCCGCGCAAGGTCGTGCGAGCGCAGGCCGGCCTCGACATGGGCGACGGGGACGCCGGCGCGAAAGCCGGCGCGGGCGGCACCCATCCCGCTCGACGTATCGCCCTGCACGATGAGCAGGTCGGGCCGGCAGCCCGCGATCTGGTCGGACAAGGCATCCTCGACGTTGCGCGCGTGCTCGTCGGGGTCCTCCATCCCCACGCAATTTAACTCGGTGCGATCGAAGCCCTCCAGACCATAGTCCGCGAGGTCGAGGCCGCGATGCTGGCCGGTGACGACCAGGCGGGGCACGAGGCCGCGTTCGGCGAGCGCGTCGGCGACGGGCGTGAGTTTGATGGCTTCGGGTCTGGTGCCGATGACCAGCCTGACATCCGAAGATCGCAGACTTCCCCCTAGCTCGGCGGAATTCTGGTGCCTCGGTTCGGAGCTTTATTCAAGCCGGCTTGGATTGGCGCAGCAACCTAGCGGAAATTGTCGGCGTAGGCCTGGAGCTTGAGCCGGACCGGCGGCGCGGGGATGACGTGGTAATGGAGGCCGTGCCGCTCGCAATAAGCGATTGCCGCCTCTTTGGTCGGAAAGGTCATGCGAACCTGCGTGTTGGTGTCGCCGGACCCGTTCCAGCCGGTCAGCGGATCAGGTCGCAGCGGTTGCTGCCGTTCGAACTCGAGCAGCCAGCGGCCGCTATTGGCCTTGCCCGACTGGGTCGTTCGGCGATCGAGCTCCGAAATGCGCGCGACGGTCATGGCCGGCGCTCGTGGCAAAGTCGCCGGAGCGAATCAAGCCGAACCGCCACCGCGGCCAGTCAGTCGCTCGCCGGTTCGAGCGCCTCCGACTGCTTCGCCTCGGCCGGCTCGACCGCAGCGAGCGGGCGAACTGCCGGTCCGCTGATCACGCTTCCGTCGGGGCGGAACTGCGAGCCGTGACACGGGCAGTCCCAGCATCCCTCAAAGCTGTTCCAGTGGACGATGCAACCGGCATGGGTGCAGACCGCGCTGCGCTCGATGAGCTCGCCGCTCTCGCTGCGGTACACGGCATGCTTCGCGAGCCCGCGACGCAGGATCGCCCCGTCGCCGGGCTTAATTTCGTCGACGCTGTCGACTTCGCCCGATCCCAGATATTCGCTGAGGTTGGCCACGACGGGCCCCTGCCCTTTCACATATTCCCCGATTGACACTCTGCTCTTCGGCTTTCGGGCGGGATCGAACAGCTCGGCGAAGCGGGCCTTTTCGTTGCGGTAGAGCGCGATGAAGTTGAGCGCCCCGGCAACGCCGTTGGTCATGCCTTGGCCGCTGTCGCCGGTGTGCACGTAGATCCGGTCGGAGCCGTCGCGGCCCGAATAAGGCAGGAAGTCGACCGGCTCCATCACCTGGCCGGACCAGCGGCGCTCGAAGCCGGTCAAGCTCGGGAAATGCTGGCGAGACCACGCCTCGAGGCGCGCGAAGCGCTGATCCATGTCGTCGGCGGTTCCGCTGCGGTGGTCCTCTCCGCCGACGATCAGCCAGTCTGAGCCCGCACCCGCCGGCTCCAGGCGAACATAATGATAAGCTTCGAGCGTATCCCAGACGAGCGCGTCCTCGACGCTCCCGGCGGGAATCCGGCCGGCCATCGCGTAAGTTCGCATCGGCACTTGCTTGGTGTGGATCGCGACGCGGTCGTTGACCGGTGAATTGGTCGCGAACAGCGCCGCGCCGGCGCGGATGGTCGGCCCGGCCTCGGTGCGGATCGCGATACCACCGCCATCCTCATCATGGCCGACGTATGGGGTGTTCGCGAACAGCCGTCCGCCGCGGACCCCGATCGCGTCGATCAACCCGATGCAATATTTGAGTGGGTGGAAGCGGCCCTGACCGGCGAAGCGCAGCGCGCGTGTGCCTTCAGGCAGCGGAACCGGGGCCGAATCGCTCCACTCGACGTCGACGCCGATCCGCCGGCAAACCTCATACTCCTCCTCGAGGTCCGCCTGATGCGCCGGCTCGGCCGCGATCAAATATCCCGGAAGTCGCGCGAAGTGCGCGTCGATCGTCTCGTCGCGGCAAATTGCCTCGATACGGTTGATCGCCGCGACCTGGCTCTCATGATAAAGCCTCGTCTGGTCGTCGCCCAGGACCGTGCTTAACTCCGAATAGAAATCGTCCAGCTCGGATGCGAGGTGCGCAGTGGTCCGTGCGGTCATCCCGCCGGCAATGTCGGCACGGTCGATGACGATGACGTTGGCGCCACAGCGCGTCGCTTCGTAAGCCGACGACAGTCCGGCAATCCCCGAGCCGACGACAACGAGGTCGCAGGTCACGTCCGCCTCGAGGGCTGGAAATTGCGGCGGCTGGGTCTCGGCTCTCCACAGCGATGGCATGGTTCACCTCCGGAACGGAAACGCCCGGACGCGCCGTTTGCTGCGTATCGGATCGACTCAGTAAGCGCGGGAGATGGCGAACTCGACCGCTTCGGTCAGCGCCGCCTTGGCCTTGCTCGCGGGGAAATTGGCCAGCGCATCGATCGCGCGACGGCCGTACTGGCGCGCCCGTTCGAGCGTGTCCGAAAGCGCCCCGGTCGAAACCAGAAGCGCCGCGGCATGCGCCAGGTCGTCGTCCGAGACGCGCTCGCCGCTGATCGCCGCCCGCCAGAATTCGCGGTCGGCTTCATCGCCCCGCGCGTAGGCGAGGATCACGGGAAGCGTCATCTTGCCGTCCCGAAAATCGTCGCCGACGCCTTTCCCCATGGTCGCGGCATCCGACGCATAATCGATCACGTCGTCGGTCAGCTGGAACGCAATGCCGAGATTCTTGCCGTAGCTTTCCAGCGCCAGTTCCGAATCCTCGTCCGCTTCGGCGACCACCGGCGCGACCCGGCACGCGGCGGCGAACAGGGCGGCCGTCTTGGCGCTGATGATCGTCAGATATTGTTCTTCGTCGGTCTCGATCCGGCGCTGCGCGGTCAATTGCTCGACCTCGCCCTCGGCGATCACGGCCGACGCGTGGCTGAGGATTCGAAGCACCTTCAGGCTGCCGTCTTCGACCATCAATTCGAAGGCGCGGCTGAACAGGAAATCGCCGACCAGGACGCTTGCCGGATTGCCCCAGATGAGGTTTGCCGTGCGCTTGCCGCGCCTCATCCCGGAGCCGTCGACGACATCGTCGTGAAGCAGGGTCGCGGTGTGGATGAACTCGACCGCGGCGGCGAGCTTGTGATGGCGCGTGCCCGGGTAACCGAGCATGCTCGCGCAGGCGAGCGTCAGCATCGGCCGCATCCGCTTCCCACCGCCGGCGATGAGGTGGCCGGCCAGTTCTGGAATCAGCGCGACCTTGCTCTGCATGCGCTCGAGGATGACGGCGTTCACGCCGTTCATGTCCGGCGCGACGAGCGCGATCATTGCGTCGAGCGACGGCTCTCGCCGGCTGTTGAGCGGATGAACGGTTGCGGACACGGCGCCGCCCTAGCCGGGCAGCGCCGCTTTTCCTAGCCGCCTACCAGATACGGACGCGCTGCTCCGGCGGCAGGTACAGCCTGTCGCCGGGCTGCACGTTGAATGCCTTGTACCAGGCGTCGACGTTCCGCACGACGCCATTGGTCCGGTATTTGTCGGGGCTGTGCGGGTCGGTGATGATCTGGTTGCGCAGCGCGTCCTCGCGGTCCTTGCCTTGCCAGGCCTGCGCGTAGGCGATGAAGAAGCGCTGGTCCCCGGTCAGGCCGTCGATGACCGGCGGCTCGCCATGCTTGGCGGTATATTTCTTGTACGCCGCATAGGCTGCCTCGACGCCGGACAGGTCGCCGATATTCTCGCCGAGCGTGAGCTTGCCGTTAAGCTTGAGGTCGGCGAAGGGGCTGAACTCGCTATATTGCTTGACCAGCGCGTCGGTTCGCGCGGCATAGGCCTTGGCCGCCGCCGGGGTCCACCACTCGCGCAGCTTTCCGGTCGGGTCGAACTTACGGCCTTCGTCGTCGAAGCCGTGGCCCATCTCATGCCCGATGACGGCGCCGATCGCGCCATAGTTCACCGCCGGGTCGGCGTTGGGATCGAAGAAGGGCGGCTGCAGGATCGCCGCCGGAAAGGTGATCTGGTTGGCGAGCGGATTGTAATAAGCGTTCACCGTCTGCGGCGTCATTCCCCACAAGCTGCGATCGACCGGATTGGGGAAGCGCGACAGCTCGAGGTTCCATGCAAATTCGCCGGCCCGGATCGAATTGCCAAGGGGATCGCCCTTGACCACCTGGAGCGAGGAATAATCGATATATTTGACCGGATGGCCGATGCGCGGCTCGAACGCGGCAAGCTTGGCGAGCGCTTCCTTGCGCGTCGCGGCGTCCATCCAGCTATTGCTCTCGATCCGCTCCTTGTAAGCGTCGCGCAGGTTGGCGATCAGCTCGGTCATCTGCCGCTCGCTCTCGGCCGGGTAGTGCGATTTGACGTAGATCTCGCCGACCGCCTCGCCGAGCGCGCCATTGACCAGGCGAACGCCGCGCTTCCACCGCTCGCGCTGTTGCTGAACGCCCGCGAGCTGCTTGCTGTAGAAACCGAAACGGGCGTCATCGAACGCCTTCGGAAGCAGGTTGCCGTGATCCGAAACGAAACGGAACGCGAGCCATTCCTTCCATGTCGACAGCGGTGTCGAAGCGAGGAGCTTGCCTGCCCCCGCGACCGCCGACGGCTCGGTAACGATCACCGACTTCGCGCTCGACAGGCCGGCCTTCGCCAGCGTCGCGTCCCACTGGAATTGCGGCGCCAGCTTGGCCAGTTGGGCGCGCGTCATCGGATTGTAGATCTTGTCGATGTTGCGCCGCTGTTCCGCCGGCCACTGCGCCTGCGACAGCGCGGTCTCGAGCGCGATGATGCGGTCAGCGGCAGCGGCCCCGCCGGGAAGGCCGGCAAGCTTCTGGATCGTGATGATATAGTCGCGATAGGCGGCGCGATGCGCCTTCATCTTGGCCTCGGCGTCGAGATAATATTCGCGGCTCGGCATCCCGAGCGTGGCCTGGCTGGCGATCGCCGAATAGCGGTTCGGGTCCTTGAAGTCGGGGATGATTTCGATGTCGACCGGGCTGGCGTAGCCGGGCTTGGCGAACAGTGTGAGCAGGTCCGCGCGGGTCTTCGCGGCGGCGATCTTGGAGAGGTACGGCTTCAACGGCGCCGTGCCGGCCGCCTCGATCGCTGCTTCGTCCATGTAGCTGCCGTAGAAATCGCCGACCTGCTGGCCGAGACGGCTTCCGTCCGACGCCTTGGCGAGGCTTTCGACGATGTCGCGGACGTCGGCTTCCGATTTCTCATAGAGCGTGATGAACGGCCCAGCGGACGTCAGGTCGGGTTTGATCTGGGTGTTCTTGTCCCAGGTGCCGTTGACATAGGCCCAGAAGTCGTCGCCGGGCTTCACCGCCTTGTCCATCGCCGCCATGTCGTAGCCCCAGCTGCCGTAGACCGGCTTGGCGGCATTGGCCGATGATGGGAGCAGAACTGCGAGCAGGCTCGCGGATGCGAGCGCCAAGACTTTGTGATTCATGGATTTTGACCCCTCCGGAAAGCCGCAAGGCCATGCCCGAAGAGGGCCGAGTCGGTCAAAACTTTTCGACAAACGGCGGGAGTCGAACGGCGATCAACCCGAAGGGGTGCCGAGCAGGCGTATAAGTGGAAGTCAGGCAGGAATTTGCCTAGCGCGCTAGGAAGTTGGAAATCGTCGGCTGCGGATTGAGTGCATTGAATAAACTGTCACCGTAATTCTGAATGCGCACTGTCACCGGAATTCCTCTGTCACCGTAATTCCTCGTCCTTCTCGCGTAATTGGTTTCGCTCGGCCATTCTTTCGATGAATCGCTTTACCAAGTACGCTGACCACGGTACTGATATCGTTCCTTGCACCGGGGTGGCGGATACTCCCAAGACTCCGCCGAACACCGTAAATGATGGCCCAAAGCTAAAAGTGAAGCGCGACCCGACAGGGCATTGGCTTTTATCCGGATTTTGACCGCCGGCGCCGCCCTCTCCAGTAGCGCCTATAAAGCCTGCGGAATAGCCGCCGAGAGCTGCCGCTCCACCAATAATCATGAGGCCGGGGAACTGCAGGCGCTTCCCCACAATAGTAACGTCGCCTGCCCCGACGATCGGACATTGGGTCGAGCCGCTAGCCACGCAGTCCAACCCGAACGGATCGAGGTAATTCACGGGATCCGCCGTCACGTATGCGTAAAGGTTCGAGCCCGCTGAATACCCGATCGGGTCCGTTTGCGCGAAGGTGCCGAGACGCGGGAAGTACGCCCGCGCCTTGTAATCGTAGGCGCCGATCCCGCCGATCCACTTCTGCCCGGTATACTGGAACATCCCGCTGTTGCCCGAGCCGGGCCGGCCATATTCGTCGTACGCATTGATAGCGACCAGCCCACCCGATCCATCGGACAATGAGATCACCGACCCGCGCTCGTCGGCGCTCAGGAACCGCCGGGTGCCGGTCCCGCTGCCGTCATACTGGACGACCGGCTCGTCGATGCCTGGGGCGAATACATAGCGGTGGACCATGGCGCCGGTGCCCAGGTCCTGCTCGGCGATGGCGTCGGTGCCGTCGTTTGCCCAGCGCACCGTTCCGGCCATGAACATCCGACCCAGCGCATCAAACGGCGGCAAGCGAACGGCGATCAACCCGCCGGAAGCGTCAGCCGGGCGAGCAGTCCGCCGAGGTCCTCGCTCTGTTCGAGGCGAATCGACCCGCCGTAAATCTGCGCGACGTCCCGCACGATCGCCAGGCCAAGACCGGTTCCGGGCTTGCCGGTCGTGTCGAGCCGCGCGCCGCGCGTGAACAGCGATCCGACATCCTCTTCGGCGATGCCCGGCCCATCGTCCTCGATCAATATGTCGACCGTTGCGCCGCTCCGCTCGACCGTCACGAACACTCGGCCGCCGCCATATTTTGCGGCATTCTCGACGAGATTGCCGAGCATTTCGTCGAGATCCTGGCGTTCGACCCGGACCTGCGCCTCGCGATCGCCGGCAATGTCGACCGTAACATTCTCGTAGAGGCGGTCGATCGCGCGCTGCACCGCCTGGAGGCTGTCCCACACCCGCGCGCGAGCCTGGGAAGTCGCGCGCCGGCCGATCGCCCGGGCGCGCGCCAGATGGTGGTCGACCTGGCGCCGCATTGCCGCCGCCTCCCGGATCACCGTCGCGTCGAGACTGGGCGAGTCCGCGGTGGCGGCATTGGTGATGACGGTCAGCGGAGTCTTGAGCGCATGGGCGAGGTTGCCCGCGTGGCGACGCGCCTCCTCGGCCTGCGCCTCGCTGTGCGCCAACAACTGGTTGATTTCCTCGGTCAGCGGCCGGATCTCCGCGGGAAAGTCTCGGCCGACGCGGGTCTTGGCGCCGGAACGGATCATCGCCACCTCCTGGCGCACGCGCCGCAGCGGCCACAAGCCGTAGAACGTCTGCAGCGCGGCAAGGACGAGAAGCCCGATCCCGAGCGCGAGAAAGCTCCAGATAAGGGTCGAGCGAAGGCGGTGGATCTGCTCGTCGATAGTCTCGCGGGATTGCGCGACCTGAAACCGCCAGCGCACCGGCGATCCGGGGAGGATCGCGTCGCGCTCGGCGATGCGAAGCGGCTCGGCATGGTCGGCGGTCGAGAATTCGTCACTGTCGTAGAGGTGCGGCTCGTCGTCGACATGATCGCCCGAAACCTTGAGCCGGCGGTCCCACAGCGATCGCGAGGGAAAGGTATCGGCGTTGACTCCGCTGATCTGGAAATAAAGCCCGGAATAAGGCTCGATGAAGCGCTGGTCGGCCGGCGGGCGGTTGAAGCGGACTTCACCGTCGGGCCCGATCTCCGACGCGGCAATCAGCGACTTGTTGAGCACCAGGATCAACTGATTGTCGAAATTGTCGATGATCGTGCGGCTAAGCACGCGGTCGAGCGCGAAGCCGCCGATCAGGAGCAATGCCGCGATCCAGATCGCGGCAATCCCAATCATGCGGCGCGTCAGCGATCCGGTCCGCCGCCGGTGGCCCCGGGCCGGCGCCGCGGCAGGCTCCGCCTCCGCCGCATTCAGCGCGGCGGACTCGTCGTTCACGCGCCCGGGTCCTCGAGGCTGTAACCGAGCCCGCGGATGGTGGTGATGACGTCGGCCCCCAGCTTCTTGCGGATACGGGTGACGAACACTTCGATGGTGTTCGAATCGCGGTCGAAATCCTGGTCGTAGATATGCTCGATGAGCTCGGTCCGGCTGACCACCTTGCCCTTGTGATGCATGAGGTAGGACAGGAGCTTGTACTCCTGCGCGGTGAGCTTCACC
>DATEEM010000032.1:0-4061 GCA_035281125.1 Sphingomicrobium sp.
CTTTGTTGTCGAAGCTGAAATGACGGAAGCAAAAACGAGAGCCGGCTTCGTTGCCGTGATCGGCGCGCCCAATGCCGGCAAATCGACCCTGGTCAACGCGCTGGTGGGGCAGAAGGTCGCGATCGTCAGCGCCAAGGCACAAACCACGCGGGCGCGGCTGATGGGAATTGCGATTCACGCGCACGCCCAGATCCTGCTCGTCGATACACCGGGTATCTTCCAGCCGCGGCGGCGCCTCGACAGGGCGATGGTTGCCGCCGCCTGGAGCGGAGCTGAAGACGCGGACCTCATCTTATTGGTGGTCGATTCCGAGCGGGGCGTCACCGCCGAAGTCGATCGGGCTATCGCCGGGCTCGAGAAGCGGCAACATCCTTTGTTCGTCGCGCTCAACAAGATCGACCTCGTGAAAAAGGAGAAGCTGCTCGGCCTCTCTTCGGAACTCACCACACGCCTGGATCCGGAACAGGTTTTCATGATCAGCGCGAGCCAGGGCGACGGCGTTCCCGACCTCAAGCAGGCGCTCGCGGACGCGATGCCGGAAGGGCCATGGCTCTACCCCGAAGATGAAGTATCCGACGCGACCGACCGGATGATCGCCGCCGAGCTGACGCGTGAGCAGCTCGTCAACCAGCTCCACCAGGAACTGCCCTACGCAACCGCGATCGAGACCGAAACTTGGGAGGACCGGCCCGACGGCTCGACCGCCATCCGCCAGCAAATCCTGGTCGAGCGCGACAGCCAGAAGGCGATCGTGATCGGCAAAAGCGGGCAGCGGCTGAAAGCCATCGGCGCCGCGGCCCGTGAGGAAATCACGGCGCACCTCGGCCGGCCGGTGCATTTGTTCCTTCACGTGAAGGTCAACCCCAAGTGGGACGAGGACCGCGGCCTCTATCGCGAGATCGGCCTGGAGTGGTCAGACTAGCTCAACACCTCATCCACCCAGGCCGGGACGAGTTCCCCGGCCGGACCGGTTCGGCTCTCATCGAAATAAATGCTGCCGAGGCTCGGCTCGAGGTTCATCTCCAATGTCCGGGCGCCGCAGTAGCGCGCGGTCTGGACGAAGCCCGCCGCGGGATAGACCGCGCCCGACGTGCCGATCGAAACGAACAGGTCGCAAGCCTGCAGCGCATCGTCGATACGCTCCATCTCGTAGGGCATTTCGCCGAACCAGACGATGTCCGGGCGCACCCGGCCCGAGCCGTTGCAGCTCGGGCATTCCGCCCCCTCTCCCATCGGCCCACTCCAAGGAAACCGCTCGCCGCACGCCAGGCACCAGCCTCTCGCCAGCTCGCCGTGCATGTGGACCAGCCGCGTCGAACCAGCGCGCTCGTGCAGGTCGTCGACGTTCTGCGTGACGAGCAGAAGTTCGCCACGCCACTCGGAATCGAGCCGCGCCAGGGCCTTGTGCGCGTCATTGGGCTCGACCGTACCGAGCTTCGCACGGCGCGCGTCGTAAAAGGCATGGACCAATGCCGGATCGCGCCGATACGCTTCCGGGGTCGCCACTTCCTCGACGCGGTGCCCTTCCCAAAGTCCATCGGGTCCCCGGAACGTCGCGAGCCCGCTCTCGGCGGACACGCCGGCGCCGGTCAGGATCACGATGTTGCGGATGGCCATCGCGCCACCCTAGAGAGCGAATCGCGATGAGCGAAGGCACGATCCGCATCGGCATCGGCGGATGGAATTATCCGCCGTGGCGCGGCGTCTTCTACCCCGACAAGCACCCGCAGGCGAAAGAGCTCGAATATGCTTCGCGCGCGCTGACCGCGATCGAGATCAACGCCACCTTCTACGGCCGCCAGAAGCCGAAGAGCTGGGAAACGTGGGCGAACACGGTTCCGGACGGCTTCCAGTTCGCGATCAAGGGTTCGCGCTTTTGCGTGATGCGCTCGAAGCTGTGCGAAGGCGCCGAAGGAATCGGCAATTTCTTCGCCCAGGGCTTCGCCGCGCTCGGACCGAAGCTCGGCCCGATCCTGTGGCAATTCGCGCCGCGCCGGAAGTTCGACCGCGACGACATCGCGGGGTTCATCGACCTCTTGCCCGAGGAGCTGGAAGGCCAGCGGCTGCGCCACGCGATCGAGCCGCGCCACGAAAGCTTCAACGACGAGACGTTTTTCGAGCTCTGCCGGGCGCGCAACATCGCCGTCGTGTTGGAAGATTCGGACGAATATCCTTGCATCGAGGCGGACACGGCCGATTTTTCCTACGCGCGCTTGCAGCGGATGCGGGAAGAGGTGACCACCGGCTATGACGACGCCGCGCTGAACGGCTTCGCGGAAAAGGCACGCCGGTGGCAGAAGGACGGCCGCGACACTTACATCTTCATGATCAACGGCGCGAAGGTGCGTGCGCCCGCGGCCGCGCTGGCGCTGCAGGAACGGCTTCGCTAACCAACGGCCATGCGCACCGCCGACCAGCCGATCCGCATCAGCCTCATCGCGCCCGATGGACGCATGGGCAAGGCAATCGCCGCCGCGGTTGTCGAAAGCGCGGGCTTTGCGATCGACCAGGACCATGGCGACGTCCTGGTGGATTTTTCGTCGCCGGCGGCGCTTCAGGCGAGCCTCGACCGCGCCGTTTCGGCCGCAGTCCCGTTATTGATCGGGACGACCGGCCTCGACGAGCTCGCCGATCAACGGATCGCGCGGGCGGCCGAAGAAATCGCCGTGCTGCGCGCGGCGAACACGTCGCTCGGGGTCGCGCTGCTTGCCGAGCTGGTCGAGCGCGCCGCGGCTGTTGTCGATTGGGACGTCGAAATCGCCGAGACCCATCACCGGATGAAGGCCGACGCGCCCTCGGGCACGGCGCTGATTCTCGGCGAGGCGGCGGCGCGCGGGCGCGGAACGAAGCTCAACCCCGAGCGGGGGCGCGACGGCACCGGTCTGAAGCGCGCCGACGGGGCCATCGGCTTTGCCAGCCTGCGCGGCGGGACGGTCGCAGGCGACCATGACGTATTGTTCCTCGGCCCCGACGAGCGGCTGATCCTGTCGCACCGCGCCGAAAGCCGGATGATCTTCGCCCGCGGCGCACTCGCCGCGGCGCGCTTCCTCGTCGGCAAACCGGCCGGTCTCTATTCGATGCGGGACGTGATCGAAGCGCTGTGACTCGCGAGCAGGTTTTCGAGTTCTTCCGGCGACTGGCCGAGGCGAACCCTGCGCCCACGACCGAGCTGGAATCGTCCAATCCCTACCAGCTGCTCGTCGCGGTCGTCCTGTCGGCGCAGGCCACCGACGCCAGCGTCAATATCGCCTGCCGGCCGCTCTTCGCGCGCATCAAAACGCCGCAGCAGATGGTCGAATTCGGCGAGGACGCCTTGCGCGACGCGATCAAGACCATCGGCCTGTTCAACACCAAGGCGAGGAACGTCCTCGCGCTCAGCGAGGCGCTGATTCGCGACCATGGCGGGGAGGTGCCGCGCGCCCGCGAGGAGCTCCAGGCCCTGCCCGGCGTCGGCCGCAAGACCGCCAACGTGGTGCTGAACACCGCGTTCGGCGAGGAGACGTTCGCCGTCGACACCCATGTCTTCCGGGTGTCGAACCGCACCGGGCTAGCGCCGGGGAAGACCGTCGACGCGGTCGAGGCGAAGCTCGAGAAAATCGTTCCGCAGCCCTTCCGGCGGGACGCCCATCATTGGCTGATCCTGCACGGGCGCTACACGTGCAAGGCGCGGCTGCCCGAATGCTGGCGCTGCCCGGTGGTCGACCTCTGCCGTTACAAGCCGAAGACTCCGCCCCCAGGCGAGCGGGTCAAGCCCACCGCCGCTCGAAGCGCTGGCCGAGCGTCGTCAGCAGCTCGTATTGCGAAAGGCCGGACTGTTTCGACGCGTTCGGGAGGTCGTAGTCGACCTCGACCCAGTCGCCTTCCCTGATTTCCTTCGCGGCATCGACGTCGACCGCGATGAGGTCCATCGACACGCGCCCGAGCACCGGCAGCGCAAACTCGCCGGAGAACGCCGCGCCGGTCGAGGAGAAGCCGCGCAGATAGCCGTCGGCATAGCCGATGTTGAGGATCGCGGCCTCGGTCTCCACCTCGGCAACGAAGGTCGCGCCATAGCCGCAGCT
>DATEEM010000033.1:0-20633 GCA_035281125.1 Sphingomicrobium sp.
CCGCGGCGACCATCGCCGCAAGATCACGCTCGCCGAATATGGGTTCCGCCTGCCCAGCTGCATCGACAACCGTCCGCTGCGCTTCAACGAATGGGACGCGATGCGCCCGCAGACGACCTTCGTCTCGGCGACGCCCGGCCCGTGGGAGATGAACGAGACCGGCGGCGTCTTCTCCGAGCAGGTGATCCGCCCGACCGGCCTGATCGACCCGCCGGTCGAGATCAAGCCGGTCGAGGACCAGGTCGACGACCTCGTCCACGAAGCCAAGGAGACGGCGCGCAAGGGCTATCGGACATTGGTCACCACGCTGACCAAGCGCATGGCCGAGGACCTCACCGAATATCTGCACGAGGCGGGGCTGAAGGTCCGTTACATGCACAGCGACGTCGAAACGCTGGAGCGGATCGAGCTGATCCGCGAGCTGAGGCTCGGCGTCTATGACGTGCTGGTCGGCATCAACCTGCTGCGCGAGGGGCTCGACATCCCCGAATGCGGGCTGGTCGCGATCCTCGACGCCGACAAGGAGGGCTTCCTCCGCTCCGAGACCTCGCTGATCCAGACCATCGGCCGGGCCGCGCGCAACGTCGAGGGGCGCGTGATCCTCTACGCCGACACGGTCACCGGCTCGATCGAGCGCGCGCTGGCCGAGACCAGCCGACGCCGCGAAAAGCAGCTCGAATACAACCACGAGCATGGCATCACGCCCGAAAGTATCAAGCGCCAGATCCACGACCTGCTGGCCGACGTGACGCAGCGCGACGGCGTCGTCGTCGACACCGGCGACGAGGAGCGCCCGCACCTCGTCGGCCACAACCTCAAGGCCTATATCGGCGACCTCGAGGAACGGATGCGCAAGGCCGCCGCCGACCTCGAGTTCGAGGAAGCGGCGCGGCTGCGCGACGAGATCCGCCGACTGGAGGAGGACGAGCTCGGAATCCCCGACCGGGATCGGGTCGCGCCGCGGCCGCTCGGCCATTCGACCGAGGGCAAGCCGGGAACGCGCAAGGGCCGCTTCGGAAAGATGAGCCGGACGCGGTTCGGCGCGCGGCGCTGAAGGACGTGGTTATGGCGCAACCTCGCGGGACACGCGTCCACGTCCGTTCGTTGTGACGGCATGCCCTCGACCGTCATCCGCCGTTTCGCCTACGATTCCGACCAGCGCGAGCTGTGGGTCGAGTTCGTCAACGGGCGCCGCTACATCTATGAGGAGGTGCCGCAAAGCGTTGCCGACGCCCTCGGCTCGGCCTTCGCCAAGGGCGTCTATTTCAACAGCCGCATCCGCGACAAATTCCGCTGCCGCGAAGCGCCGCATCACGAACCGACCGGAACCTAGCCGCTCGCCTCGATCCGCTCGATGTGCCAGCGCCGCTGCGTCTCGGTCGAGCCGGGAACGTCGTTCACGCGCCGGAGAATCACGTCCGCTTCGAGACGAGCGGGATCGCCGCCTTTCCTATTGCCGTAGAAGATCGAGGGAATAGCGACGTAGACGGAACCGGCGGCCCCCTCCCCATCGCCGGGGTTGCCGATGGTGAGATGGACGTCCGCCCAGTCACGGAAGTTGCGCTCGAACCTGCGCGCTGCGTCCGCGCTGCCCCACAGCGCCCAGCCCTCCTTCCATCGACCCTGTTCGATCAGCGCGCCGTAATGCTGGACCACCTGCCCGGCGGCTTCGACGCTTTTCGGATCGATCGGATCTCCGGGCTCGGGCAGCGGGGTTCGCGGATCGGTCCCGGTCGCCGGCGGCGCCGGCGCCTCTGTCGCGGCGGCAGGCGCCGATTCCCGCTCAACGCGGGCAGCGTCGTTGCGCTGTGGCGTTTGGCGACAGGCTGCAAGCATCGCCGTCGCCGCGAGAATTGCGAACACCACCCTGACCATTGCGGCTCCTGCTGCTGTTCGGAACCCGGCCCCCGCAGGTTCGTTCGTTTCGACCGTAGAACAGGTTAAACAGGGAGAGTTTCCATGGCCGATGACCGCGACGAGGTTGAGCGCGAACGCACGACCATAGTCGACACCGGCGGCGGTGGCGGCGGCGGCGGAGTCCTCGCAGTCGTCCTGCTGATCATCGTCGTCCTCGTCCTGCTGTTCGTCTTCCGCGGGCAGCTGGGCTTGGGCGGGACGACCGAGGTCGAGGTCCCCGACAAGATCGACGTCAACGTCAACCAGAACTGAGGCCCCGGCTTCAGGCGGACGGGTTGCGAGTCCCCGTCCGTGCTCGGGCGCGGTTCCACGCGGAGCCGCGCCCGTTTGCGTGTCCGGGCGCGACTCTTTAACCGGGCGCGCATGACCGAATATCTGACCGGCTTCGGCGGCCACTTCGAAAGCGAGGCTGTGCCCGGTGCGCTTCCCAAAGGGCGCAATTCGCCGCAGCGGCCGGCATTCGGGCTTTATGCCGAGCAATTGTCGGGGAGCAGCTTTACCTCGCCGAGGCACGAGAACCGGCGCAGCTGGCTGTATCGCCTGCGTCCAACCGCCGACCATCGGCCCTTCGTGCCATATGAGAGCGCGAGGCTGTTCGCGAGCCCGCCGTCGAGCGCGCCACTCGCGCCCAATCGGCTACGCTGGGATCCGCCCGAGCTGCCCGACGGCGCCGACTTCGTCGACGGTCTCGCGACCATGCTCCACGCGCGGGCGCCGCAGGAGCTCGAAGGCGTGGCGGTCCATGTCTATCGGGCGACGCGAAACATGGACGGCCGCGTGTTCGTCGACGCCGACGGCGAGCTGCTGATCGTCCCGCAGCAAGGCACGCTCCACATCGACACCGAGCTCGGGCGGCTGGAGGTCGCGCCCGGATCGATCGGCGTGGTCCCACGCGGAATGAAGTTCCGCGTCGGGCTCGGCGGCGGCGAATCGCGCGGTTACGTCGCCGAGAATTACGGCCGGCCGCTGCGCCTTCCCGAGCTGGGGCCGATCGGGTCCAACGGTCTCGCCAACCCGCGCGACTTCGAAACGCCCGTGGCGCGGTTCGAGGACAAAGACGAACCGACCGAAATAATCCAGAAGAGCCTCGGCCATTTGTGGACGACGCGGCTCGACCACAGCCCGCTCGACGTCGTCGCCTGGCACGGCAATTACGCGCCCTACCGCTACGACCTGGCGCGGTTCAACACGATCGGCACGGTGAGCTTCGACCATCCTGACCCATCGATCTTCACTGTCCTTACCAGCCCCAGCAACGTGCCCGGCCGCGCTAACGCCGATTTCGTCATCTTCCCGCCCCGCTGGATGGTCGCCGAGGACACGTTCCGGCCGCCGTGGTTCCACCGCAACGTGATGAGCGAGGCGATGGGGCTGATCCACGGCGCTTACGACGCCAAGGCGGAGGGTTTCGCTCCGGGCGGCCTGAGCCTCCACAATTTGATGAGCGGGCACGGGCCTGACGTCGACAGCTGGAGGAAGGCGAGCGAGGCCGAGCTCAAGCCAGCGAAGATCGAGGGCACAATGGCCTTCATGGTCGAAACCTGCTGGCCGTATCGCCCGACCGACTGGGCCCTCGAGCGGGCCCAGCCAGACTATGACGAGGCCTGGGCCGGCTTCCCCAAGGCGCAATTGCCATGACCGACGACACGCACGATCCGGCGCGCGTGAGCTGGGTCGCGAGCGCCCAGGGCAGCGATTTTCCGATCCAGAACCTGCCGCTCGGCATCTTCTCCGAAGCCAAGGGCCGGCGCCGCCCGGGGATCGCGATCGGCGATTACATCCTCGATCTCACCGCAATCTCCGACTTGCTCGACGAGGGCTGGCGCGGCGACTTCGCGCAGCCGGTGCTCAACCGCTGGCTCGGCCGCGGGCCGAACGCGCATCGCGAGCTCCGCGAGCGCCTGTCCGAGATCCTGTCCGACGAACGCTATCGCGACGACGTCGAGCCGCACCTGATCGGCCAGAGCGAGGTCCGGATGCACGTGCCCTGCCTGGTCGGCGACTACACGGACTTCTATGTCGGCATCCATCATGCGACCAACGTCGGCAAACAGTTCCGGCCGGACAACCCGCTGCTGCCCAACTACAAATATGTCCCCATCGGCTATCACGGGCGGGCGAGCTCCGTCCGGCCGTCGGGCGAGCCCGTGATCCGCCCCAGCGGCCAGCGCAAGGCGCCGGATGCCGACGCGCCCGAATATGGCCCGAGCGGACGCCTCGATTACGAACTCGAGCTGGGCATCTGGATCGGCCGCGGGAACGAGCTGGGAAGCCCGATCCCCGTCGGCGAGGCAGTCAGCCACATCGCCGGCTACTGCCTGCTGAACGACTGGTCGGCCCGCGACCTTCAGGCGTGGGAATATCAGCCGCTTGGCCCGTTTTTGGCCAAGAATTTCCTGACCAGCGTCAGCCCCTGGGTGATCAGCCCGCAGGCGGTCGCGCCGTATCGCAAGCCGATGCCGGCGCGGCCGGACGGCGACCCACAGCCCTTGCCCTATCTGCAGGAGCCCGAGCCGGAGCGAAGCGGCCTCGGCATCGAGCTTGAGGTCACACTGACGACCGAGCGGATGCGGGCCGAAGGGCTGGCCCCGCATGTCCTGTCACGCGGCTCGGCCGACGCCGCAATGTATTGGAGCGCCGCGCAGATCGTCGCCCACCACAGCTCCAACGGCTGCAACCTGCAGCCGGGTGACCTGATCGGAACCGGCACCTTGTCGACCGCCGGCGACGACGGCCTCGGCTCCCTGCTGGAGATCAGCCGCGGCGGCAAACAGCCGATCGCGCTCCCGACCGGGGAAAGCCGCAGCTTCCTCGAGGATGGGGACGAGGTCACGCTGAAGGCCTGGTGCGAGGCCGAGGGCGCTGTCCGCATCGGCTTCGGCGAGTGCGTCGGGCGGGTCGAGCCGGCCTGAGCTAGCCCGCGGCTTTGGCGCGGTTGGGCCATTCGAGCGCCGGATCGCGCTCATTGTCCCAGATCATGTGAACGATCCGCCAGCCGCGGTCCGGGTCCCGGAACAGCTGGATCGAATTGATCCCGCGGCGCTCGGGTGGCTCCTCGTCAGGCGTGCGCCGCGCCTCGTAGGCGCTCCAGACGTGGGCGATGTTGCCGAACAGGTCGATGCGGCGGTCGGTCTCGACCTCGAAGAAATCGTTGGCGGTGAAAAAGGGCTGCGTATTCTCGGCATATTCGGCGAGGCTCATGCTGAGCTTCTGCGGACGACCCTCGTCGTCGACCCAGGTCCGCACCTGGCGCGCCTCGGGAAGGAAGCAATTGGCCTGCCGCGACCAGTCGCGAGGTCCGGCTGGGCCCGAGATCATCGCGTACATCTCGTCGATAACGGCGCCGATCTGTGTTTCGTCTGACATCGACGGATCGCCTCGCTTCACTGGAGTTTCCCCTCGTTTGTCTCGGGCGCGAGGGTGGTGCCGCTTGAGGGACTCGAACCCACGACCCCATCATTACGAATGATGTGCTCTACCAGCTGAGCTAAAGCGGCTTGGCTTCCCGGAAGTCGGCGCCCGTAACAGCGCGACCCGAGATGGGCAAGGCTGCGCGGACCGCAACCTTCTAACGAATATGCTTAACATTTTGGTAAGTCCTGCAAGAGAGCAAGTCGGCCGGTTTTCACTTTGGTTTTCACTTTCCGCCTTTGTTCCGCACCCGCCGGGCCGCATCGAATTTCACCACGGCGGCGCGTCCGAGCGTCAGCTTGTTCACCTTTCTGGCGTAGTGCTGGATCACCGGCAGCGTCTGATCGGTGATGCCCTGAACCTGGGCCTCGGTGCAGCCCGCCTCCAGGAGCGAGATCACAGCGTTCTTCCGCAGGCCGTGCGGGACAACCTTGTGCCCTCGCTCCCTCGCCCATTCCTGAAGCTTCGAGCGCGGGCCCGATCGCGACCACGGGCGGCCGTTGGCGTTGGTCAGGATCGTGACGGCTGCCTTGTCGATGTACCATCAGGCGCCTTTTGTATTCCAGTCAAGCGCAGCCCCGCCTTCTCCGCAGCCGCCTTGGCGTAGGAGATTTCCGCAGGCGAGATGCGTCGTCTTCTGCGAAGCGCGCTATTGAGCGAGCCGACGCTCGAACCCGCGGGCCGCGAGCGAATAGGCGCTCGGCCCGCTGACCGCAGCGTAGCGGCGACGCGCTTCTGCCTTGTCTCCTGACAGTTGTTCGAAGCGAGCGGCGATATATTCCTTCGCCGCAGCATCATGGATCGTCGGACGGGGCAGGCGGGCACTCGGGACGAACTGCTCATCAGCGCCTGGGGCCGTGTCTGAGCCGTGATCGAAGCGGTTGCCCATGTCCTCAATGAGCTGGCCAAGGACAGTCGGGCGAAACCGCCGGAGCGTATAGCCATGATCGGCGCGATTGTAGGCATTGGCGACGTTCACGACGTCGGTGGGCGTCATGGTCTGCGTCTGTCGCGAGCGGAACAGATAGTCGGGCGTCCCACGCCAGCGGAACACGACGATTTCATCGGCCCAGGCGTCGAAATAGAGCCACTCCGCGCTGGTCCACACGCGACCGAAGGTGTGACTCGTTGCTCCGTTATTGACCGCGAAGGATTCGGCCTTCGGGTAATAGTGCGAGAGGACTTCGGCGGCGAAGCCGTTCACGTGGTTGCACCAACCGATTCCGGCGATGCCGGTGTGAGCAATCGCGGGACCGTGCGTGATCTCCGTCTGACTGATGAGGAACGGCTTCATCTGGACGAGCATTGCACCAATCCGCTGGGCGTCGGGCCCGCCCGGGTCGCGTACCGCCTTCGCAGCGATGCCCTTCTCGATCCATAGGCCAACGGCGTTGCGGTACGACAAATCGAGCGAATTCGGCGAACCTTCGGCATAGTTGAGAAGCCATGGGCCCGACATCAACCGCATCGCCCAAATCGGAGCCGGGACGAGCAGCGCGACGAACGCCAGCACCTCAAGGACAAGCGCGCTACCGAGGACAAGGCGGCTTCGCCGACGCATAATGCCCGGATTAACACCCATTAAATGCGCGCGCCAAATGCAAAGCGCCACCGTCCCATATCGCGACCGCCAAACCTAACCGCCTCACGCCTTGGCAAGTAAGGTCGCGGGCGGACCATCACGAAGGCGGGAGTGCCCAAAATTGAACCCGCAAGCCATGACCCCCTGTAACGCGTCCTCCTGCCTGGAGGCGGACCGTGCCCCGTAGGAGCCCCCATCGTCACCGCCACGCCGAGCTCGTGCGCGTCGCTGCTGCCCGAGGAATGGAAGCAGGGCGTGGCCCCGGCCCCGTTACCGGACGGCGACACGGTTGGCGACTGGATCGCGTTCGAGGACGCTCAGGCGAGCAAGCTCGACCAGGCCAACGAGCGCACGAAGGCCAGCATCGGGATTATCGAGCGCTGCGAAGCTCGCGACGCGGCGGCCGTCAAGAAGGCGACCCGGCGCAGGTTCCTCGGCATATTCTAAATGCTGCGCGTGTCGGCCGGGATGCAGCAGAAAGCGTTGGCGAAGTATCCGGAGTGCGAGCGGTAGGCCCCCGTCCCCACGTTTGGCGCTCCCCTCAGCGCATTGCCGGTCGGGCGGTTTTCACATTCCCTGCTATCTAATTGACCTCAAAAGGGGCGGTTTTCACATCTGAACCGGCATTTTCGGCGGAAAAATAACAATCGTCGTGAACATTTTGGTAACTGCGTTCCGTGCATCCTGCCGGCGAACCGGAGTGTGGGGCCCAGACCAAGATGGACAGTTTCCGCGAGCATCCTAGCGACCCGGAGCTGACGGCGACCGAAGCGCCGCCGGCCGATGACGTGGCCGCGGCGATCGGGACCGACGAGCGGCGCATGCACGTGCGCGCCTACAATTACTGGGTGTCGCTCCTCGAAGGGCGCGATTTTCCGTCGATCGAGGATCTCGAGCCCGGCGACGTCCAGGACTTCGCCGCGAACAGCGTCCTGCTCGACTTCACCTGCGGCCGCGACAATCCCGCCGTGCCCTATATCGGCGGCGCGATCCGCGAGGAATGCGGACTGGACGAAAGCACCCGGACGATCGGCGACGTGCCGAGCCGGTCGCTGCTGTCGCGCCTGACCGACCATTATCTTCAGATCATCGCCAACCGCGCCCCGATCGGCTTCGAGGCCGAGTTCGTGAACCAGCGCGGCGACAACATCTGCTACCGCGGTATCCTGATGCCTTTCTCTTCGGACGGCGACACGATCGATTTCATTTACGGGGTGATCAACTGGAAGACGGAGGACGGATCAGCCGTTGCTGCGGCCGAGCCGGACCTGGTGCCGGCCGAATCCGCCCCGGCCGAATTCGGAGCCGAAGTCCCGATGGTCGGGGCGGACGAGGATCCGACCACCGGTTTCGCCCCCGTCGGGATCGAGGAGGCGTTGCCGGCAGCCGTCGCGCCGCCCCCCGAGGAGCATCTGACGTGGGAAGACGGTCCGCTCGGAGATGCGAGCGACCAGGACGAAATCCCAATTCCTTCGATCGAGCTGGGCGAGGACGCCGGTCTTGCCGATCGACTTTCGGCGGCGCGCGAGACCGCGGAGGCGGCCAAGAGTGCCGACGGGCGGACCCGCGCCGCCCTCTACCGCGCGCTCGCTCTCGCCTACGATTTCGCGGTCGCCGCGCGGGACAATCCGGAAGATTATGCCGAACTGCTCGAGGAATCGGGCGTGAAGGCGCAGGCGCGCGCGCCGATGACGCCAATCGTGAAGCTCGTCTTCGGCATCGACTACGACAAGGCGCGCCTGACCGAGTTCGCGGCCGCTCTGTCCTATGCGCAACGCCAATCGGTCGAAGCCGGCGGATTCCTGCGGTTCATCGAGCAGCAGGCCGGCGGGCTGAAAGCGTTGGTCGCCGCCGAGCGCGAAGCGCGCCGCCCCGAACCGCGAGCCGACACGCGCGGGGAGGAAGCTCGCGCCAAGTTGCGCGCGGCCCCCGCCATTTCGCTCGCCGAGCTTCCGAGCGCCGACGAGTTCGCGGTCGTCGTCACCCGCCGTGGCGCCGACGGCCAGCACCAGCCGGTCGCGATTATCGACGACGAAGCCTTGGTCGAACGCGCGATTCGGCGCGCGCTCTGATCCCGCGGGCTTGTCCCCGCGACGAGGCGAGGGCTATAGGCCCCGGGCGTCGCCTCACTCGCGGAGCTCGCTCACTTCATGACTGCCCATTCGCGCCTGGCCAAGCCGCTGGTCGATTCACTTCGCAAGGCGCTGACGCAAAACGCCCTTCCCGGAGAAACCCGCGGGTTGAGCCGTGAATCCGAGCGGGCCGCGGCCGAGTTCCTCGCCGAGGTCGCCGGCCGCCGCAAACGCGGCGAGCTCGCCCTGAAGATCGAATCGACCGGCGGCGAAGCCGGGCGGCGCCGTATGCGCATCGGCATCGTCAATGACGACATGCCATTCCTGGTGGATTCCGTGGCCAACGCGATCGCGGCCCGCCAGCTGACCATCCACCGGCTGCTCCACCCGGTGGTTTGCGTGAAGCGCGACGAGGACGGGTTGCTGCGCGACGTCGAACCGCTCTGCGACGACAAGAGCCGGCGCGAATCGATGATGTACCTGGAACTCGACCGCGCCGACGCCCGCGGCCGCCAGGAGCTCGCCGCGGACCTGCGCCGCGTGCTGACCGACGTGCGTCTGGCCGTGCGCGACTGGCGCGCGCTTCAGGAGCGGATGCGCGCCGACGCCGCCCTGATCGATGACGAAGAGGGACGCGCACTTCTGAACTGGTTCGCTGACGGCGCGATGACCCTGCTCGGCTATCATGTCGAAAAGCCGTACGAGGCGCCGTCCGATTCGCTTGGGATCTTCAGCATTCCCGGCGCCCCGACCGACGAGGGTGGCTGCCTCAACGCGATGCGCTATCTCGAGCAGGGCGGCGAGACGCCCCTGATGGCCAAGGCCGAGCGAAAGTCGACCGTGCACCGGCGGGTCCCGCTCGACCTGGTCGTGGTCCCGGCCCGCGACGGCGACAAGGTCACGGGCATCGGGGTCCACGCCGGCCTGTGGACGAGCGAGGCGTTGCGGGTGCCCCCCGAGGAAGTTCCGGTCCTCCGCCGACGCCTAAAGCAGCTCGACAAGGATTTCGGTTTCGACCCCAAGGGCCATTCGGGCAAGGCGATGCGCCACGCGGTCGCCTCCCTGCCCCGCGACCTGCTGATTACCATCACCTACGAATCGGTCCGCTCGCTTGTGATGATGGCGATGTCGCTTGCCGATCGGCCACGGCCCGCGCTTCTGCAGGTGCGAAGCATCCTCAAGGGCCAGTTGTTCACCTTCGTCTGGCTGCCGCGCGAAGAGCTGACGACCTCGCGGCGAACAGCGATCGCGATGCTGCTCGAGAGCGAAGTGGGCCGCGAGATCACCAGTTGGTCGGTCGAGCTCGGCGACGGCGACCTCGCGCTCATCCGCTACACCCAATATATCGACGAAACCGCACCGCTGCCCGACGCCGATGCGCTCGACGCGGCAGTGGTCGAGATGGTTCGCGGCTGGGCGCCGGCAGTGGAAACCGAGCTGATCGCCACGGCAGGCGTGTCCCGCGCGACGAGGCTCGCGTTCACCTATCTTCCGGCCTTTTCGGAAGCCTATCGATCGCGCACGAGCCCGGAAGACGCGGCGGCCGATATCATCCGGCTCAACGGGCTGCGCGACGATGCCGACCGCGACGTGCGAATCTCGCGGCATCCCAGCGACCCCGCCGGCCAGCTGAGGCTGAAGACCTATCGCACCGGCGGGCTGATCGCCCTGTCCGAGGTCGTTCCGGTGCTCGAGAACTTCGGCTTTCGGGTGCTCGAGGAGATGCCGAGCGCGCTTGCGGGAGGCATTGGCTACATTTCGGATTTCCGGGTCGAAGTTGGCAGCGAAGCCGATCTCACTCGGATCTTCGCCCGCGCCGAAGAAATCGAGCGCGCGATCGCCAACGTGCTGTGCGGATCGGCCGAGGATGACGAGTTCAACCAGCTCGTCCTTTATCCCGGACTCGAAACCCGGCCGGTCGTGTGGTTGCGCGCCTGGTTCCGCTATCTGCGCCAGACCGGGGTCGCCTTCGGGCTGGTCACGGTGGTGGACGCGCTCCGCCGCGCGCCTGCGGCGACGACCGCGCTGGTCGAACTGTTCGCTGCGACGCATGACCCGACGAAGGCGGCAAATCGCGACGCCGAAGTCGCCCGGCTGCGCCACCGGTTCGACGACGGCCTGGCGAAGGTACGCTCGATCGACGACGACCGCATTCTGCGGCGGCTGCGCGCGCTGGTCGAGGCGATCGTCCGCACCAACGCTTTTGCTCCGGCCGCGGCCGAGGCGCTGGCGTTCAAGCTCAATTCCTCGCTCGTGCCGGGCCTGCCGGCGCCGGTCCCGTGGCGCGAGATCTGGGTCTTCAGCCCGCGCGTCGAAGGCATCCACCTGCGCGGCGGGCCGATCGCGCGCGGCGGGCTTCGCTGGTCCGACCGGCGCGACGATTTCCGGACCGAGATCCTCGGGCTGATGAAGGCCCAGCTGGTCAAGAACGCCGTGATCGTTCCGACCGGCGCGAAAGGCGGATTCTATCCCAAGCAGCTTCCGCCGGCATCGAACCGCGACGCCTGGCTGGCCGAAGGGACCGAGAGCTACCGGATCTTCATCCGTGCGCTGCTCTCGGTCACCGACAACCTGGTCAACGACGAAATCGTCCACCCCGAATGCGTGATGGTTCACGACGGCGACGACCCCTATTTCGTGGTCGCCGCGGACAAGGGCACCGCCGCGTTCTCCGACGTCGCCAACGCCATCGCGCTGGAGCGCAACTTCTGGCTCGGCGACGCCTTCGCAAGCGGGGGATCGAACGGCTACGACCACAAGGCGATGGGAATAACCGCAAGAGGCGCGTGGATTTCCGTCCAACGCCATTTCCTCGAGATGGGCATCGACGTTCAGTCCGAGCCGGTGGCCGTCGCCGGCTGCGGCGACATGTCCGGCGACGTGTTCGGCAACGGCATGCTGCTGAGCAAGGCGATCAAGCTCGTCGCGGCGTTCGACCACCGCCACATTTTCATCGATCCCGACCCCGATCCGGCAACGAGCTGGGGCGAGCGCAAGCGCCTGTTCGACCTGCCGCGCTCGAGCTGGGACGACTACCGCCGCGAAATCCTGTCGAAGGGCGGAGGCATCTATCCGCGCTCGCAAAAATCGATCGAGCTGAGCGCGGAGGCCCGCCGAGCGCTCGGGATCGAGGTGAAGACGATCGATCCGACGAGCCTGATCAACGCGATCCTCAAGAGCCCGGTCGACCTTTTGTGGTTCGGCGGGATCGGCACCTACATCAAGGCTTCGACGCAGACCCACGCCGACGTCGGCGATCCATCCAACGATGCGCTCCGGGTCGATGGCGCGGAGCTCCGGGCAAAGGTCGTCGGCGAAGGCGCGAACCTCGGTGTGACCCAGGCCGGGCGGATCGAATTCGCGCTGCTCAACGGACGCATCAACACCGACTTCATCGACAATAGCGCAGGCGTCGACTGCTCCGACAACGAGGTCAACATCAAGATTCCTTTGAATCGCGAGGTCCGCGACGGCCGACTGCCTTTCGACAAGCGCAACAAGCTCCTCGCGCAGATGACCGACGAGGTCGCCGAGCTGGTCCTCGAGGACAACCGGCTGCAGACGCTTGCCGTGTCGATCGCCGAGGCCGGCGGGGCGCGCGCCCTTCCCGGCCATGTCCGCACGATCGAGCTCCTCGAGGCCGCGGGCCGACTCGACCGCAAGGTCGAGGGACTCGAGTCGAGCGAGGCGCTGCTCCGCCGTGGCCAGGAGAATCGCGGCCTTACGCGGCCCGAACTGGCAGTGGTGCTGTCGATGTCGAAGCTCGCACTGCAGGACTCGGCGGAACGGCTGTGCCTGGCCGACGACAAGCTGATGGAGCCGCAGCTGTTCGCCGCTTTCCCGGTCCCGATGCGCAAGGCGCACGCCGATGCCATCCGCGCCCATCGCCTGCGCAACGACATCATTGCGACCAAGGTCGCGAACCGGCTGGTGAACCGGCTCGGGCCGGTCGCGGCGTTCGACCTTACCGAGGAGGAAGGCGCGTCACTCGGCCAGGTCATCGCCGCCTTCCTCGTCGCCGAGCGCCTGCTCCAGCTCGACGTCCTGTGGGAGAAGATCGAGCAGGAAGCGGTGCCCGAGAATGTTCGCATCGAGCTGTTCACGATCGCCGCGGCGAGCATCCGCGCGCATCTCTCCGACATCCTGCGAGCTGCGGGCGGCGAGATCAAAGTCAGCGCCTTGTGCAATCTGTTCGAGCCGGGCCTCAAGAGCATTTCCGCCGCCGCCGACCGGCTGATCCGCACCGAGGTGCGCAACGAGGCGTCCGCCCGGCGCGAACGGCTGCTCGCGCTGGGCGCGAGCGAAGGCGTCGCCCGGCGCCTCGTCCGCCTGTACGAGCTCGACGGCGTGTTCGGGATCGCGGCGCTCGCCGCGCGGCGCAAGTTCGACGAACTCGTGCTGACGCGCGCCTACACCAAGATCGGCGACGTGCTCGGGCTCGACTGGGCGCAAAAGCAGGTCGCGGCCTTCATGCCAGGCGACCAGTGGGAGCGCCTGCTGACCGCCGGTCTCGCGCGCGATTTCGAGCAGCTGCGAATCGAATTCCTGTCGCGCACGCGCGACAAGGACCCGCACGAAGCCGTGCTCAAGTGGATCGACGCACAAGCCCCGCGGATCGAACAATTCCGCAAGCTCGTCGCCCGCGCCCGCGCCGAAGGCAACGTCAGCGCCCCGATGCTCGCGCAGATCGCCGCACAGGCTCGGATCCTGCTCGCCCGCTAACGATGCGGATTGCCGTGCTGGTGCCCGATCCGGGCTACGCGGAGCCCTGGCGCTGGGCCTATGATGTCGAGGCCGAGGCGCTGCGCAGCGCGGGCGCGACGGTCGATGCCGTGCCGTGGACCGATTCGCGCGGCCTGTCCGCCTACGACCTGATCCTGCCGCTGGTCGCCTGGGGCTACCACCAGCGATACGAGTCGTGGCTGCGGTTGCTCGATCGCTTCGATGCCGAGCGGCTGAAGGTGGTCAACCTGCCCCGCATCCTGCGGTGGAACGGCGACAAAACCTACCTTACCCAGCTTGCCGCCGCGGGTGTGCCGGCCGTCGAGACGATCGAGGCGCAGGCGCTCGACGATCGCGCTCTTGCCCGCGCCGCAGAGCGGTTCGGCACCCCGGACCTTGTCGTGAAGCCGCCGATCTCCGCCTCGGCCGCCGGAACCCACCGGATTCGGGCCGGCGACGCGATTCCGGCCGCGGAGCGTGGCCGGCGCATGATGATCCAGCCCTTCGTTCCGACCATCGCCACCGAGGGCGAATACGCCGTGATGCTGTTCGACGGGATCTACAGCCACACGGTGGTAAAGCGGCCGGGGGCAGGCGATTTCCGCGTCCAGGAATATCTCGGCGGCGTGACGCTCCCGGCGGACCCGCCGCCGGGCGCCGTGGCGCTTGCCGAGCAAGCCCTCGCCGCCGCTCCAGCCACGGCGGTCTATGCCCGCGTGGACATGATCCGCGACGCCAACGGCGTGCTGCGCATCATGGAGCTGGAACTGATCGAGCCGTCGCTGTTCGTCGAACATGCGCCAGACCGCGGCGCCGCCTTCGCCCGCGCAATGCTGTCAGCAGCGCGCCGCCCGATCGAATAGCCACTGGCGGATCGCCGAAGTCAGGTTGGGCGCCGGGCGGACGGCGATCCGCTCGGCGTCGATCTCCGCGACCAGGGCATTGACCGCGCAACCGCGGGCCTCCGCGGCAGCTTCCAGTGCGCGCCAGAACGTCGGTTCGAGGCTGACGGACGTCTGGTGGCCGGCGATCATCACCGACCGTTTCCGCGGCGGCGCATAGTCCGCCATCAGTACATGTGCTGACCGCCGTTGATCGACAAAGTCGAGCCGGTGATGAAGCCGGCATTTTCGTCGACCAGGAAGGCGACCCCGCGCGCGATCTCCTCGGCCTTGCCGAGCCGGCCGACCGGGATTCGGGCGACGATTTTCCCCAACACGTCCTCGGGCACCGCGGCGACCATGTCGGTGTCGATGTAGCCGGGAGCGATCGCGTTGACCGTGACTCCGGCGCGCGCGCCCTCCTGAGCGAGCGCCTTGGTGAAGCCGTGGATGCCGGACTTGGCGGCGGCATAATTGACCTGGCCGTACTGGCCCGCCTGGCCGTTGATCGACCCGATGTTGACGATCCGCCCGTAGCCGCGGCCGGCCATGCCTTCGAACACCGCCTTGGCCATGTTGAAGCAGCCACCGAGGTTGGTGTCGATCACATGCTGCCACTTCTGGTGGTCCATTCTCTTCATCGTCGAATCACGGGTGATGCCGGCATTGTTGACCAGTACGTCGACCGGGCCGAGTTCCGCCTCCACCTTGCCCACACCGTCCTGGCAGGCGGCGTAGTCGGCTACGTCCCACTTGTAGGCGGGGATGCCGGTCCGTTCGCTGAACTCGCGGGCGCGCTCGTCATTGCCGGCATAATTGGCGGCGACCTTCATTCCCATGTCCTTGAGCGCGACGCTGATCGCCTCGCCGATGCCGCGGGTGCCGCCGGTGACGATCGCCACTCGAGCCATGTGATTCCTCCTTTTCCGATCGGAGCGGCGCTTAGGTCGGCGTGGTCCAGCCTGCAAGCTCGCGACGGATCAGCTGCTCCAGCATGGTCATGCCTTCGGGCGAATCGTTGAGGCATTCGAGCAAAGCGAAGTCCTGGCCTCCGGCCGCAAGGAAGGTCTCGCGGCCGCGGATGCCGAGCTCCTCGAGCGTCTCGAGGCAGTCCGCGGAGAAGCCCGGTGCCGCGACCGCGATTCGGGTAACCCCTTTCGACGGATAGCCGGCCAGCGTCGCATCCGTCGCCGGTTCGAGCCACTTCGCCCGCCCGAAGCGCGACTGGAAGGCGACGTCGACCTCACGCCCCAGCGCCTGTCCGACGAGCCGTGCGGTTTCGAGGCACTGGTCATAGTAAGGATCGCCGAGCGTGCGCGTGCGCTCGGGCATTCCGTGGAAGCTCAGGAGCAGTCGCTGCGGATCGAACTCGAGCGCGCGGAGCTGGCGGGCGAGATTGGCGCGCAGGGCCTCGATGTAGGCCGGATCGTCGAAATAGGGAGGAAGCGTGCGGATCGCGGGCTGGAACCGCATCGGAGCGAGCGCGGCGAACAAGGCGTCGTTGGCCGAGGCCGTCGTGGCCGCGCAATATTGCGGATAGAGCGGCGCGAACAACAGCCGGTCGACCGCTGCGAGGTCGATCATCCGGTCGAGCGCGGTGTCGATGCCGTGCCGCCCGTAGCGCATCTCGAGCCCCACCGCGATGGAATCACCGAGCCGTTCGCGCAGCGCGGCCGCCTGCCGCAGCGAAATCGCAAGCAGCGGCGAGCCCTCATCGGTCCAGACCTGCTTGTACGCTTCGGCGGACTTGGCCGGGCGGGTCGTCAGGATCGCGCCGTAGAGGATCGGCAGCCAGATCGCGCGGGGGATCTCGACGACCCGCGGATCGCTGAGGAACTCGGCGAGATAGCGACGCACCGCGACCGGCTCCGGCGCCGCCGGAGTGCCGAGATTGACGAGGAGGACCCCGACGCTCATGCGACCGACATAGGATCGAACGGCAGGCTTCGCATCCTCTTGCCAATGCCGGCATGGATGGCGTTGGCGACTGCCGGGGCGAGGACGGTCGTGGCAAGGCCGCTGACCCCGCCCGGCGCGGCATTCGACTTGATCAGCTGGACCGTGATGTCCGGCGTGTCGGCGATGCGCGGCAGGCCGATGCTGCGCATCGCCCGGGCGCGCGGCATTCCCGCGACCCATTCCGGTTCGGCGACGGTCGCCTGCCCGAGCGCCCACATCAGCCCGCCCGCGACCTGCTGAATGACCAGACCCGAATTGACGATCCGGCCGCAATCGACCGCAGCGACCAGGCGATGGACCTTGACCTGCTGGTCTTCGCCGATGGTCGCGTTGGCGACCAAGGCGATGTGCGAATCGAACGCTGAGCAGCCGGCGATCCCCAGCGTGCTGCCGCGGCCGCCCCCGTCCCACTGGGCGAGCTGGGCGGCCGACTGGAAGCAGCGCGCGAGCCGCGGATTCCCGCCGAGCATCGACATGCGAAAGGCGAGCGGCTCCATTCCCGCGGCATGCGCCAGCTCGTCGACGAAGCTCTCCGTGAAGAAACAATATTCGCGCTGCGGCGAGGCGCGCATGTAGCCGGCCTCGAACGGCACATCGGCGCGCGCGCCTTCGATCGCGACGTTAGGGATCGAATAAGGCGGGACGCACCCGTCGAACGCGCTCGCGCCCAACCTGCCCGGCGGAATCTCGCCAGACAGCGCGGCGACCGCCGCTCCGAACCCGTCGGCCATCGCGACGCGCATCTTCCACGCCGCGGTGATTCCCCCGGCGCCGGGCAGGGCCATCATCCGGGCGAGCGCCCCGCCCGACGGATGGTCGTGGTTCTGGCTGCCCGATTGCGAGAGGGTCAGCTGGACCGGGCGCCCGGTCGCGCGGGCGAGCCGCATTGCGAGCGGAATCAGATCGGCTTCCAGCGCCCGTCCGGCCGGTTCGCCTGCGGGCAATGGGTAGAAGGTGACCCGCGCGCCTGGGGCCTCTTCCTCGGCACTCGCGCGCGCCGCTTCGGGCGCCTGGCTCGCCGCCCAGACTTCGACATGGTCGCCGCTGAAGCGCGCGGTCGCGGTCAGCGGCTCGAGGCCGAGGTGAAGCGAAGGAGCGACATAATAAGTCGCCGCGAGCGGCCGCGATCCGCGGGTGACGCCGTCGAAGTCGCCGCGGTTGAATGCTTCATTGAACGATCCGTGCGCCAGGGCGTCGTCGAACAGGAGGCGCGTCTCGGTAGGCGCCTCGCGCACCGAGAAGCGCGGGTCGGCCGCCTTTACCGCTTGCTCGGCCGTCCACCAATTGTCGGCGACGACGACAAAGGCGTTGTCGCGGGCATGAAGATGGCGCACCGCCGGGACCGCTCTAACCGCCTCGCGCGAAAAGCCGGTGAGGCGCCCGCCCGGCGGCGCGAGCCGCGCCGCGGCATGCAGCATGGAGGGCAGGCGGATGTCGGAAGCGAAGCGAAAGCTGCCGGCGGACTTGGCCGGGCCGTCGAGCCGTTGCAGCGGCTGGCCGATCAGCCGTCCGCGCGTCGATGAACGAAACGGCGGATTCTTCGGCGGCCTGCGGTACGCGGCCTCCTCCGCGAGTTCGGCGAAGCGGAAGGCGCGGACGCCGTTGATCACGAATCCGTCCGCCGCCTCGCATTCGGACGGATCGATGTTCCACCGATCGGCTGCCGCGCCGACGAGCATGGCCCGGGCGACCGCCGCCGCTTCGCGCATCGGCCTGTCGAATGCCCGGATCGAGGTCGATCCGGCGGTGATTCGCAGCCCGCCCTCCGCGACCAGCGCGTTGCGATAGGCGCCGGTCAGCGGTGCCGGCTCGACCGCCACCGTGTCCCATGCCGCGCCGAGCTCGTCGGCAACGATCTGGGCAAGCCCGGTCCAGCTGCCCTGCCCGGTTTCGGTCTGCGGAACGGCGACGGTAACGCGGCCGTCGCGGCCGACCTTGATGAAGTCCCCGAACGCCCACTCACCATGTCTAACCGCGAGGTCGCTGGCGAGACGGCGCGGCCAGAGCGCGTATCCGACGATGAGGCCGACGCCGACCCCGCCGCCGATGAGCAACTCCCGCCGGCGAACCCTCAACGCGCGTACTGGGCCTTGAGCGCCCGGCGATCGATCTTGCCGGTGCCGAGCCGCGGCAGCGATTCCTGAGAGAAGACGATCCGCTCCGGAATCTTGAACTTGGCGAGCTTCCCGTCGAGAAAGTTCCGCAACTGTTCTTCCGACAGTCGCTCGCCTGCCTTGACGAGGATCACCGCGATCGGGACCTCGCCGAGCCGTTCGTCAGGTGCGCCGAAAACCGAGACTTCGGCGACCGCCGGGCAGTCGTAGCAAGCCGCCTCGACCTCGGCCGCGGAGATGTTCTCGCCGCCGCGGATGATGATCTCCTTCTTGCGGTCGACGATGAACAGATAGCCGTCCTCGTCGAGATAGCCGATGTCGCCGCTGCGGACGTAGCCGTCGGCAGTGAACAGTTCGGCCGTCGCCTCGGGGTTGCGCCAATAGCCTTTGATGTTGGCCGCGCTGCGGATCGCGATTTCGCCCGGTTCACCCGGTGCCAGGTGGCGATCGCCCTCCCCCAGGATGACGACGTCGACCAGCGGCTTCTGCATGCGGCCGGTGGACGCGGGCTTGGCCGCATAATTGCCCCAGAAATTGCTGCAGCCGACAGCGTTGGTCTCGGTCAGGCCGTAGCCGAGCGCCGGCTTCGCCCACGGGAATTCGCTTTGCAGCCGCTCGACGTGGCTGACCGGCCGCGGCGCGCCGCCGGCGGTGATGTCGGTCAGCGACGAAAGATCATATTTGTCGCGGTCGGGGTGGTTCATAAGCTCGAGGCTCATCGTCGGGACGCCGACGAAGTAAGTGATCCGTTCCTGCTCGATCAGGCGCAGCGCCTCGGTCGGGTCCCACTTCGGCATGACCACCATGCAGCGCCCGACGACGAAGCTGTTGATCATCACCGGCACCTCGCCGGTGACGTGGAACAAGGGCACGCTGAGCAGGGTCCGCGGCGGGGGCGGCGGCCGCCCTTCGTCCTCGAGCACGCCGCGAAGGACGATCAGCCCGGTCGCATAAGCGTAGGTCGCGGTGGTCACCGCGCGATGGGTCGACAGTGCGCCCTTGCATTTGCCGGTCGAGCCGGACGTGAACAGGATCGTCGCGTCGTCTTCCGGCGCGACCTCCGGCAAGTTCGCATTTTCGTCGCGATCGTGGAGCAGCTCGGCCATCGCCTGCTCGACCGGCTGGTCGATC
Organism: Sphingomicrobium sp.; assembly: GCA_035281125.1. Taxonomy (GTDB): domain Bacteria; phylum Pseudomonadota; class Alphaproteobacteria; order Sphingomonadales; family Sphingomonadaceae; genus Sphingomicrobium. The sequence continues at coordinate 19,790 of DATEEM010000033.1, forward strand.
GCGATCGTCAGGATACTGCAGTGAGAGCAGCGCGCGGCGATCCGGCGCGCCTGCGACGGGTCGGCGATGATCAGCGCCGGCTCGGTCAGCATGATCGCATGCTCCATCTCTTCGGCCTCCCACCAGCCGTTGAGCAAGGTCGCGATCGCGCCGGCCTTGACGATCCCCATGTAGCCGACGACCCACGACGGGCAGTTGCGCATCGCGAGCGCAACCCGGTCGCCCTTGGCGATCCCGCGCGCGACGAGGCCGTGGGCGACGCACTCCGAAATGCGTTCGAGCTCGGCGAAAGTGAGGCGCTCGTCGCCCGACACAAGGGCTTCGGCGGCGCCGTTGAGCTCGCAGAAGGCGCGAAACAGCGCGGGCAGGGTGGCGGGAAAGTTGGCAACGATCGGACGATCCTGATCGTCGGCGGCGATTACCAACCGTCCGCCGGGTCCGGTCTCCCGGGCGAGGACTTCATCATAATGACGGTCAAGATCGCTCACCATTCTATTGCGCTCACCTCTCTTTGCCCTTTGCGGCAGCCCACCTTATGAGGCGGTGTCCGTTCAGGGGGAAGTCCTTGCAAGTTCCCGACCCGTCGCAATTCATCGCTTTCCCCGATCTCGGCCTCGACCCGGTCGCGCTTCAGATCTGGAAGTTCGACCTCCGATGGTACAGCCTCGCCTACCTGGCCGGGATCTTCATCGGCTATTGGTACCTGCTGAAGCTGACGAAAAAGCCGGGCTCGCCGATGAGCCGGAAGCACGCGGACGACCTCGTCTTCTACGCCGCGCTCGGGATCATTTTCGGCGGCCGCCTCGGCTACGTCCTGTTCTACAATCTCGGCGATTATCTCAGC
>DATEEM010000034.1:0-43538 GCA_035281125.1 Sphingomicrobium sp.
GCGCCGCCTCGGGCCGCGGTTCGGGCTCCGGGCCGCGCGGCGCCGCCCCATAGGCCTTGAGCCCCGCGAGCGCGCCGCGCGCCAGCTCGGGGTCGCGTTCGCCGACCTGCCGCACCAGCTCGAGGAACAAGGGAAGCGGGCGCGGGGCCGGTTCATGTTGCGGCGCACTATGCTCCGGTAGTAAGTCGCGCGGCGGGTTTCGGGAGCGGTCCATGGCCAAGTCTGACAAGGTGACGATCAAGAAGTACGCGAACCGGCGGCTCTATGATACCGAAAGCTCGACCTACATCACGCTCGACCGCCTCGCGCAGATGGTGCGCGAAGGCCGCGAATTCGAGGTGGTCGATGCCAAGACCGGCGAGGACATCACCCGCCAGGTGCTGACCCAGATCATCGTCGACGAGGAATCCCGCGGCTCAACCATGCTGCCGATCAATTTTTTGAAGCAGCTGATCGGCCTGTACGGCAATTCGATGCAGAATTTCGTGCCCCAATATCTCGAAGCGGCGATGGACGCGTTCCAGCGCAACCAGGCCGCGGTCAAGGACGCGTTCGGCGGCAACGTCTTCGCCGACATCGCCAAGCGCAACATGGCGATGTTCGAGGACGCTGCGCAGGCCTTCAGCGGCAAGGCCAGGGCACAGGTCAAGCCGAGCGACGACGAGGTGGAGCAGCTGAAGGCCGAGCTCGACGCGCTTCGCGCCAAGGTCGACAAGCTGAGCCGCTGAAACCCATGCGCCTGTCGTTTGTCGCAGCCCTTTCGCTGCTCGCCGCCGCTTCTCTCCAGGCCCAGACCGTCGCGCCGGCGCCGGCGGTCGATTACAGCGTGGCCACGCCGCTCGCCGGGACATGGGCTTACGCCGCGACCGGCGACGGCACCGAGGCGATCTTCCGTGACACGGCGCAGCGCCCGCAACTGATCCTGCACTGCCTCCGCGCGTCGCGGCAGGTGAGCATCGCCCGCCCGGCGAGTGGCGCCGCGCCCTTCCTGCTGGTGTGGACGAGCTCGCTGTCGCGCCAGCTGCCGGCGAGCTTCAATCCGGCGACGGCGCGGATCAGCGCGACGCTTGCGACCTACGATCCCTTGCTCGACGCGCTCGCGTTCAGCCGCGGCCGGTTCGCGGTCGGGGTCGTCGGCAGCGCGGCGCTGGTCGTCCCGGCTTTTCCGGAAGTCACTCGGGTGATCGAGGATTGCCGGGCATAACGAAGGCGTCGTCGCTTCGCCCCTGATCTGCGTTACTGCTGTTTCTGCTCGGCCCATTTGTCTGCAAGACGGCAATTCGGCAACTGCTCGCAAGAACATCGCGAACGTAATTCGCTCATTTCCGATCACCAACGCTGCAACTGGATTCGCTAGAGCAGAATCACGGTGATGCGAATTACGGTCGAATTACGCGAATTACGCGCGAATTACGGGCGAATTACGGGCGAATTACGGTGACAGCGCCCCTCCGCGGGCATTCCGTCGATCCTGACGGATCGCCGGAGCCTAGGTCCGCTCCGCTCAATTCCGCAGGAAGAATCCTGGCCGACAAGATTCCGCTGTCCTACAGCCGCCCGGATGCGATACCCCTTCTTTGGAAGGAGCGGCAGGCGTGAAGCGGCTTTTCAGCACTCCGGCAGGTGACGTCGGGCTGTGGCCCGCAACCATACGTGCGGCACGGTCAATTTGGTCAACTTCCCCTGCGCCCAAATCCTATGAAGCTTACAAAGCTGACACACCCCCCACGCGCGCAGGCTTGCTGCATTCGCTCCGTTTCGCGGCTCCGAGAGTGACGATCCGACACATCCGACAACCCCCGGGATCAACCGCCGTCAGTGCGAACATTCGCGAACATTCGCGTCGAAGCAAAAGGCGCGCTTCGCCGGCACGAAGCGAAAGAGAATGCCGAATTTTCACGCCATGACAAGTCTTGCGCGAACGCAAAGAAAGACTCATCTTCTTCTTGGCTTCAACGCAGCGAAAGGAGGTGATCCGATGTCTCATGGTTCAGCAGGGAGGTCGGAGAGGAGGGTTCGCACCGCCTGAGAGCTGCGGACCGGCCGTCACCTTCGGCCGCTGACCATGTCGAAGGGCATCGCTGCGAGCATCGCGGCGGTGCCCTTTACATATCCCGGAAATCGCGAAAATTGATCGGCGAGCTTCTGTCGTTAGGGAACCGTTACGGCAGTTGCGTGTCTTTTCCCAACCAGGGAGATCGAACATGGCCAAAGCCGCAAAGAAGAGTTCGTCGAGATCGTCGTCGCGTTCCGGTTCGTCGAGCAAGAGCACGGTCGACAAGATCGCCAAGGCGGCGATGAGCAAGGAAATGCTGGCCGCCGGGCTCGCCGCCGCCGCGGCGGCGATCAGCGCGAGCCCGAAGGCGCGCAAGGCGATCCGCGACGCCGGATTGGACGCCGCCGACACCGCTCAGCAGGCCGCGAGCAACGTCGCGTCGAGCGCGGCCAAGCTCGGCTCGCTGATCGCCGAAGCGGTGGCCGAGGCGGCGCAGCGCGTGATGTCGGGCAAATGGGCCGACGACGAGCCGGCGGCGCGGGCCGCGTCGACGACGCGCAAGCCCGCCGCGAAGCGCAAGTCGGCGACGAAGCGGAAAGCGGCTCCGCGCAAGAGTGCCGGCACGGCCTCCACCGGCCGCTCGACGGCGACCAAGCGCGCGGTTTCGAAACGCGCCAAGCCGGCGGCGCGGAAGTCGACTGCGCGCAAGGCCGGAACCCGCAAGCGCACCACGCGCCGCGCCGCGTCCAAACCGCCTACGTCCGGCGGAAACGCCTAGGCGGCGCGATCCTCGAACTGCAGGCGGGCGAGGCGGGCATAGAGTCCGCCGCGGCGGGTGAGGCTCGCGTGGGTTCCTTCTTCGACGATCTCGCCGTCGTCCATCACCACGATCCGGTCGGCGGCGCGGACCGTCGCCAGGCGATGCGCGATGACGATCGTCGTGCGATGGGCCATCAGCCGGTCGAGGGCGTCCTGCACCAGCCGCTCGCTCTCCGCGTCGAGCGCGGACGTGGCTTCGTCCAGCAACAGCAGCGGCGCGTCGCGTAGCAAGGCGCGGGCGATCGCGATGCGCTGGCGCTGGCCGCCGGACAGGCGGGCGCCGCCTTCCCCCATGAAGGTGTCGAGCCCCTCAGGGAGCGCGCGCAGGAAATCCTCCGCGTTCGCGTCGCGCGCGGCCTGCCACAGTTCCTCTTCGCTTGCGTCCCAATTGCCGTAGCGCAGGTTGTCGCGGGCCGAGGCGGCGAAGATCACCGTTTCCTGCGGGACCATGGCGATCCGCTGGCGCACGTCCGCCGGGTCAACGTCGCGCAGGTCGACGCCGTCGAGCAGCACGCGCCCGGCCTGGGGATCGTAGAAGCGCTCGGCGAGCTGGAAGATCGTGGTCTTGCCCGCGCCCGATGGTCCGACCAGGGCGAGCCGCTCGCGCGGCTTCACCTTGAGGCTGAAGTCGTTGAGCGCCGATGTCTCGCGCCGCGTCGGGTAGTGAAAGGTGACGCGCTCGAACGCGAGTTCGCCGATCGGCGGCTCCGGCAGGGCCTTGGGATTTGCGGGCGCGCGAATTTCGGGCTCCGCTTCGAGCAATTCGGCGAGACGCTCGGAGGCGCCGGCGGCGCGTAGCAGGTCGCCATAGACTTCGGACAGGTTCCCGAAAGCCCCAGCAAGGAACACGCCGTAAAGCACGAAAGCGGCGATCGTCCCGCCGCTGATACGCCCGGCCGAAACTTCGATCGCTCCCGCCCAGATCACCATGGTGATCGAGCCGAAGATCAGGAACATGGCGATCGCGGTCATCAACGCGCGGAGCAGGATTCTCCGCTTGGCTGTGGCGAAGACGCGCTCGACCGCCTCGGTGAAGCGCGAGCGTTCGCGCTGCTGCTGGTTGAAGGCCTGGACGATCTTCATCGCGCCGAGAACTTCGCTCGTGACGGTGCCGACGTCGGCAATGCGGTCCTGACTGCGAGTCGAAATCGCGCGCACGCGACGACCGAGCAGAGCGATGGGAACGACCACGAGGACGGCGCCGAGCAGGATGAGGGCGGCGAGCTTGGGCGCGAGCCAGAACAGGATCGCGACGCATGCGATTCCGAGGATCGTGTTGCGCAGCGCGACGGAAACCGTGGTCCCGACAACCTGTTCGATGATCGTTGTATCGACGGTTAGACGGGACGTGATCTCCGCCGGCCGATTCTCCTCGAAATAACCGGGCGACAGGCGCAGCAGGTTGCGGTGGACCGCGAGCCGGATGTCGGCGACTGTCCGTTCGCCCAGCCAGGTGACGAAATAGAAGCGCACGGCGGTCGCGACGGCCATGACGGCAACGAGCAGCAGCAGATACTCGAACCAGCGCGCGATTTCCCGGGTCGTGCCGGCGCCGGTGGCGAAGCCTTCGTCGATGATCAGCTTGAACGCATAGGGAACGCCCGATGTCGCCGCTGCGGCGACGAGCAGCGCCACGGCGGCGACCGCGATATGGCCCGGATAGCGGGACGCGAAGCCCCAGATCATACGAAGGCTTTTGAGTGAGCGCCCTTTCGGGCGATTTGGGCGGGTGGCCATGGCTGTTCGACTAGCAGTGTGGCCGCGGCGCCTCAATTGCCCGCAGCGCCGCTTTTGCGCTGCAGCAATTGCTTGCAACCGGCCCGATTGGGCCCCACATCGCAAATATCCCGAAAATCCCCCACGAGGTCCGATGCTCTACGACGCCTATGAAGTGCAACGCTCGCTTCTCGCAGGTGCGAGCAAGCTCGCGGGTCTCGGCGCCGGATGGCTCAACAATCCGACCAACCTGTGGGGCTACAGCGCGATGGGGCCGCTGGTCGCCGCCAGCCTCGAAGTGTTTGCTCATGCCGCGGCGCCGCGCGGCAAGCCCGAGTTCGGAATTGTCGAGACCAAGGTCGGACGGGCAACGGTCGCGGTGGACGAGGATGTCGTCCTGCGTAAACCGTTCGGCCAGCTCAAGCGCTTTCGCAAGGTCGACGCCGAGGCGGGCCCGCCGCTGCTCGTCGTCGCCCCGATGTCGGGCCATTATGCGACCTTGCTGCGCGGAACGGTCGAGCGGTTGCTGCCGAGGCACGACGTGTACATCACCGACTGGCGCGATGCGAAGCTCGTGCCGCTGTCCGACGGCGGCTTCGACCTCGATGATTATATCGATTATGTGGTCGAGTTCCTGGAAACGATCGGCAAGGAATCAGGCGAGCGACCCCACCTGCTCGCTGTGTGCCAGCCGGCCGTTCCGGCCTTCGCCGCGACGGCCCTGATGGCGAAGGCGAAGAATCGCTGGCGGCCGAAGACGCTGACGATGATGGGCGGGCCGATCGACACGCGCGAGGCTCCCACGGCGGTCAACACGCTCGCCACCCAGCGGCCGTTCGCCTGGTTCGAGAAGAACGTCATCGCGACCGTGCCGATGATCTACCCCGGCGCGGGGCGGAAAGTGTATCCGGGCTTCCTCCAGCTCGCCGGCTTCATGACGATGAACCTCGGCTCGCACCTGATCAGCCATTGGGAAATGTTCAAGCACCTCGTCGTCGGCGACGAGGAAGGCGCGGATGCGACGCGCAAATTCTACGACGAATATCGCTCGGTGTGCGACATGACCGCCGAATTCTATCTCCAGACGGTGGACGTCGTGTTCCAGCGACACCTCCTCCCGAAAGGCGAGCTGACGCACCGCGGCGTGCGCGTCGATCCTCGCGCGATCCGCGACACCGCGCTGCTCGCGATCGAAGGCGAGCGCGATGATATTTCCGGCGTCGGCCAGACCCGGGCGGCCCTCGACATCGCCGTGAACGTGCCTGAGTCGCAAAAGCAGTATTTCCTGGCGCGCGACGTCGGCCATTACGGAATCTTCAACGGTCGCAAGTGGCGCGAGCGCATCGCGCCGGTCGTCGAAAAATTCATCGCCGCGAATGACTAGCTACAGAAGCTACAGACGCTCCATCCGCAGCCAGCCGCGATTTCCCATCCACGCTTTGGCGAGCGCCGCATCGGCGGCCGCGGCCTGGAGCCTGCGCCCTTGCGCGCGCTCGGTCGCCGCGAGGCCGTAGAGCGCCCAGCCGCTGTTGGGCGACTGCGCCAGGGCTGCCATGAACGCGTTGCGCGCCTCGTCGTACCTGCCCTGGCGATAGAGGGCTGCGCCGAGCGACTGCTGCACCGGATAATACCAGTAGGGCGGCTCCATGTACGGCACCTTGCCTTCGAGCGCGATCGCGGCGCGAAAATGTCGCGCGGCGTCGCCATATCGGCCCCGGGCGAAAGCGAGCCGCCCGCGAGCGACGGATTCGGCCAGCGACAGCAGGTCGGCAGCCGGAACGCCCTGGTCGATCATCGGCTGCAGCTTGCCCGAGTCCCGGATCGCGCGCAGGCTTGCGAGCTCCCGCTCGAGCGCCGCCGCGTTGCGCATGTTCGCATAAGCCACGGCCCGCGCGTAATGGCGCATCGCGGTCGGATAGGGCAGGCGCGCATCCGGCGCCTTCATCGCCAGGATCTGCCCCGGCGTCGCAAATTGCGCGGCGGTGAAATATGGCGCGGCGTTGACCGCCTGGACCCACGCGATCTGCGCGCTGATCGTCGGATCGAGGATCCCGGCGAGCTTCCGCGCTTCGCGCATCGCGGTCGGAGCGTCGCCGGCCATCTGCGCCGAGCTAACGATGAAGTGCACGTTGTGCGGGTAATAGCCGTAGCGCACGAGGCCCTTGTCGCCGGTCGCCTTGATCCAATTTTCGTCCGCGCGCGCCGCCGCGACGTTCAGGCGCATCGAATCCTTCCACCGCCCCAGGCGGAGGTAGATGTGCGCGGGCATGTGGACGAGGTGGCCCGAGGTCGGCGAGAGCGGGCTTGCGAGCTTGTCGGCCGCGGCCTCGCCTCGCCTGGGATCGGGGCCGTTTTCCATCAGGTGGATGTAAAGGTGCGCGGCCTGGGGATGATCGGGATTGCGCCCGTACACCGTCTCGACCAGCTTCACCGCCTCCGCAATGCGCGGGTTGGGCTGCTTGTCGACCGACCAATAATCCCACGGGCGCGTGTCCATCGCCGCTTCCGCCGCGAGCAGCGCGATGTCGTCATTGCCGGGATAGGCCCGAGCGACGTCGAGCATCGCGTCGGCATAGGCCGCGTCGAGCAGGGCGCGGTCGGCTTTCGGGTCCGAGGAATAGCGTTTGAGCAAAGCTTCGGCGAGCGCGCGCTCCTGGGGCGAGGCTTTGCGCGCCAGCCAGAAAATGTAGTTCGCCAGGCCGACCGCGCGCGCGTTGACGGCGGGGTCCATCGGCGCATTGATGTTCGGGCCATGGGCGAAGGCCTCGCCCCAGAAGCACATCGCGCATTGCGGATCGAGGCGCTGCGCTTCGCGGAAGGAAGCGATCGCGCCGGCGTGGTTGAAGCCATAGGCCCAGGCCAGGCCCTGGTCGAAGTAGCGCTGGGCCAGCGGGTTCGAGGTGGTGATCTCGAAATGAACCTTGCCGAGCCCGTCGTAGAGCGGGACCGTGGGAAGGCCCGGCTGACCGACCACCGCGGCCGAGGCGGCGAGCAAGCTTCGCATGGAATTGCCGCTGTCCCCGCCGCACAAGCTACGCATCGACGCCGACGGGTCGAGCATCGCCAGCAGTTGCGGAGAATAAGTGCGGTCCGGCGCTGGGCTGACGCTCATCAGCGTTCCTGCCCCGACGACCAGCCCAAGCGCTCGCAGAATCTTGTCCATCGCCACCCCCTGTTCGGAGTCGTTGGATGGCGCCGACTTATCAGATTTGATGGACGGTCGTTAGCGGATTGAACAGCCGCTCAATCGACGTGCTGCGCGATCGCCGCCTCGACCATGTTGCGCCAGGTTTCCGCGTCGCCGGCCGCGGCCTGCGCCTCGTCCGGCTCACGCATCGTGTGCAGGACGGCGAGCGCCTGATTGACGTGCTCGCGCCATACCAGGTCGACCTTGTCACCGGCCGACGGGTCGCTTCCTTCGGCATTGCTGCTGTGCGCGGCCCCGGCGAGCACGCGCGCGATTCGTTCGACCAGCGGACGATTGGATTCGGGCATGAACGTCCTCCCTTTTGGGAAGCTCAACCCGTCTGCCGCTGATTGGGTTCAAAGCACCTCGAACAGCCCCGCGGCGCCCATGCCCCCGCCGACGCACATGGTGACGACGACGTACTTCACGCCGCGGCGCTTGCCCTCGATCAGGGCATGGCCGGTTAGCCGGGCGCCCGACATCCCGTACGGGTGCCCGATCGAGATTGATCCGCCGTCGACGTTGAGCCGATCCTCAGGGATCCCGAGCTGCTCGGCGCTGTAGATGACCTGCACCGCGAACGCCTCATTCAGCTCCCACAGTCCGACGTCGTCGACCTTGAGGTCGAAACGCTTCAGCAATTTGTTGACCGCGTCGATCGGGCCGATGCCCATTTCATCGGGCTCGGTCCCGGCAACCGCCATTCCGACGTATCGGCCCATCGGCGTGAGGCCGCGGCGCTCGGCCTCCTTCGCTTCCATAAGGATCGACGCCGAGCTTCCGTCGCTGAGCTGGCTCGCGTTTCCGGCGGTGATCGAGGTGCCGGGGCCGAGCACGGGGTTGAGGCCCGCCAGGCCTTCGATCGTGGTGTCGGGGCGATTGCCTTCGTCCTTGGCTATCGTGACTTCCTTCTGCGAGACCTCGCCCGTTTCCTTGTTCTGAACGTTCATCGTCGTGGTGACGGGGACGATTTCGTCGTCGAAGCGGCCGGCGGCCTGGGCGGCCGCAGTGCGCTGCTGGCTCTTCAGCGCATATTCGTCCTGCCTGTCGCGGCTGATGTTGTAGCGCCGCGCGACGGTTTCCGCGGTCTGCAGCATGGGCATGTAAATGTGCTGGTGCATGGCGATCAGCGCCGGATCGGGGGCGATGCGCATCTCCGGCGTCTGGACCAGGCTGATCGAATCCTGGCCGCCGGCTGCGACCACGTCCATCTTGTCGACGACGATCTGCTTGGCTGCGATGGCGATGGCCATCAGGCCGGACGAGCACTGGCGGTCGATGGTCATGCCCGAGACGCTGACCGGGCACCCGGCGCGAAGCGCGACCTGGCGCCCGATATTGCCGAACTGCGTGCCCTGGGTCAGCACCGCGCCCCACACGACATCGTCGATCTCGCCGGCTTCGATCCCGGCGCGCTCGATTGCCGGCTTGAGCGAGAGGGCGCCGAGCGTCGGGCCCATCGTGGCGTTGAATGCTCCCTTGTAGGCGCGTCCGATCGGGGTCCGGGCGGTGGAAACGATCACGGCGTCGCGGGTCATCAGGGTCTCCTCAAGTGAACATCAGGCCGAGCCATTGGGCCGTCAGCGCGGGCTTGTTCTCGCCCTCGATTTCGACGGTGACGGTGTGGCGCATGAGGATCTGTCCCGGCCCTTTCTCCTCGACCGAGTCAAGCGTGAACCGCCCGCGCACGCGCTTGCCCGACTTGACCGGGGCGAGGAAGCGAACGCGGTCGAGGCCGTAGTTTACCGCCATTTTGACGCCCTCGGGGATCAGCATCGCGTCGGCCGCCATGCGCGACAGCAGCGCTAGCGACAGGAAGCCATGGGCGATCGTGCCGCCAAATCCCGCGGCGGCCGACGCGACGGGATCGACGTGGATGAACTGATGATCTTCGGTCGCGTCGGCGAAGGCCTCGATCCGCGCCTGGTCGACGGACAGCCAGGATGACAATCCGACCTCCTCGCCGATGCGGCGCTTGATCTCTTCAAGGCTGGCAAGCGGCATCAGAAGGGCGCCAGCGGCGGAGGCGCGGCCGACGCCTGCGCGAGCTGCAGCTTTTGCGCCCCGAGTCGCTCGATCAGGCCGCGAAGCACCGCGGCGCGGTTGCGCGCGATCTTGTCGTTGTCACGCGCCGGATCGTCATAAACGAGTTCGTGCGCCAGCGCGCCGGAACCGACGCCGGACAGAACGCAGCGCACAAGCTTGCAGCCGGCCTGCCCCTGAACGGCGTCGGCTGCCGCCGCTGCGATTGCATCGAGCGCCGCCCCGTCCGCTCGCGCCTCGACCGCAAAATGGATGGTCATTCGCCGCGCCTTGGCTTCGGCCAGATTGTGGATCTCGCGCTCGAGCAATTTGGTGTTCGCCATGACCAGCTGCTCGCCGGTCAGCGAGCGCAATCGGGTGGTTTTCAGCCCGATGCGCTCGACCGTCCCGGTACTCTGGTCGTAGCGGATCGTGTCCCCCTTCTTGAACGGCTTGTCGAACAGGATCGCGAGCGCCGCAAACAGGTCCGAAAAGATGCCCTGCGCCGCGAGCCCGATGGCGATGCCGCCGATTCCGAGCCCGGCGACCAGCGCGGTGACGTTGACGCCGAGATTGTCGAGAATGAGGATGATCGCGAGCGCGAACAAAGCGACGCTGACCAGGACGCGGATGATCGCCATCGCATTGCCGAGCGAACTCGCGCCTTTTTCCTCGGCGACCCGGCGACCGATCAATCCGAGGACCAGCTCGCGCGCCCACACCGCGCCCTGGAGCGCAGCGACGATGATGAAGGCGATGTCAACGAGGTGCGCGAGCTTGGGAGGAACGCCGCCATAGGTTGCGAGGACGTCGGCGGCGGCGACGACCATGAAGGTGACGCCGGTCTTGGCGAACACGCGGCCGAGGACCGTCCGCCAGCTCATTCCATGCGGGTCGCGCGCGACGACGCGGCGGCCGTAGCTGCGCAGGACCAGCATCACCGCGACCAGCGCGACACCGACCCCGAGACCGAGCATCAGCCCATCGCGGTTTGCGGTCAGCCAGGCGGCGAAGCGGTCAGCGGCCATGGCTTCTCTTGGCTGGCGCAACAGCCGCAATCAAGCCGCGGCGGGCTTCCTGCCGGTCACGCGGCGGCGTTTGCCTCGCGCGAGGAATTCCAGCAGCGCAACCTCGGCCGACGAAAGCCGCTTGCGTCGGTTGGGGCGTTCCAGTCCGCCGAGCGGGTCACGCGGATTGTCCTTGACCGCCTCGAGCAGCCTGGGATGGACGTAGGACTTGCGGCTGATCGCCGGGGTATTGCCGAGCGCCTCGGCAACCGGCTCGACGATCGTCTTGACCGAAATCCGGGCGTCCTCGGCCTTTTTCAGCAGCTGTTCGAGCGCGATGACGCTCGCGCCCCACGTCCGGAAATGCTTGGCGGTGAAGTCCCCGCCAGTGGCGCGCTTGATATAGTCGTTGACGTCGCTCGAGCTGACCGGCTTCGGCTCGCCGTCGCCGTCCACATATTGGAACAGCATCTGCCCGGGCAGGTCCTGGCATCGCCGGCAGATTCGCTTGAGGTTGGTGTCGGTGATCTTCACCTCATGGACGATTCCGTGCTTGCCGGCGAAGCGCATCGTCAGGCCGTGGCCGGTGCGCTTGAGATGGCGGTTGCGAAGCGTGGTCGCGCCAAAGCTCTTGTTGCTTCGCGCATATTGCTCGTTGCCGATGCGCAGATATTCGGTGTCGAGCAGTCGGACGACCGCCGCCAGCACGGCGTCGCGGGTGAGGTCGCGTCGCTTCAAGTCCCGCTCGACGGTGCGCCTCAGCCGCGCAAGCGCCTTCCCGAATTCCAGCAATCCCTCATATTTCACGCTCTCCCGCCGCGCGCGGAAGTCGGCGTGGTAACGATATTGCTTGCGGCCGCGCGCGTCGATGCCCGTCGCTTGGAGATGACCGTTCGGGTCGGCGCAGAACCAGGCCTCGGTATAGGCCGGGGGAAGCCCGACGGCGTTGAGGCGGTCGATCTCGTTGCGGTCGGTGATGCGCGTGCCGTCCGGGTCGAAATAGGCCCAGTAGCGGCCCATCCGCTTGCGGCTAATGCCGGGCTCGGCATCGCTGCTATGCCTCAACACGGCGCGTTTCGCTTCACTCGACTCATCGGCACGCATAGACGACCGGCCCGGGAAGGAGGTTCCGATGCCGAACGTTTCCGAAGCGACAATCCTAATCGTCGCGACCGACGGTTTTGAAGAATGGGAGCTGTTCGGCCCGAAGAAGATGCTCGAGGAACGCGGCGCCACGGTCGTGCTGGCCTCGCTCACGCTCGACCCGATCCAGGCGACACGGCACGACGACCCCGGTCGGACCATCCGCCCGGACCTGACCGTCGATCAGGCGCGCGCCGACGATTTCGATGCGCTGATTTTGCCGGGCGGCGTGCGCAACCCGGATGCGCTGCGCCTGAGCGCCAATGTGATCGCGCTGATCAAGGCTTTCGCCGATCGGGGAAAGCCGGTCGGGGCGATCTGCCACGGACCATGGCTGCTGGTAGAAGCCGACCTGCTTCGTGGGCGAACGGCGACGAGTTGGCCGTCGATTCGAACCGATCTGCGCAATGCGGGCGCCGACGTGGTCGATGAGCCCGCCGTGACCGACGGCAACATCGTCACGAGCCGCAACCCCGATGACGTCAAGCCGTTCACGCGCGCCCTGGTCGCACTGATTGAAAATGTCCCAACGGTCGAGCAGGGCCCGCGCGCGGCCGAGATGCCCGCCTAACCGACTGGCAAGGAATGGCTGATAACTTTCCGGGCATGGCCCGGGAAGGAGCACAGCGCATCGAGCTCGCAGCGGACGCTGCGGCGGCCGTATTGCTCGCGGCCGCAGTCGCTTACCCGGCGTCAAGGATCGGTCCGGCTCTGCCGCTCGCGGTCGCGGGCTCGCTCGCCGCCTGTGCGGGCAGCTTCGCGCTGCTGCGTCGGGTCACTCCCGGCCAGGCCGATTTCCCCCTGCCAGGATTCGTGCCCGGCGATTGGGATTTCCACGAGCCGGATGAGCTGCTCCTGACCGAACTTGCCGGCGAGCTCGTGCTCACCGACGCCGACCGGCATGTCCCGGATGAGGCCGAGCAGGTGCTGATCCTCGAGGACATCCTGGCCAAGCTCGGGACGGAGTCGCGCGTGGTACGGTTGTTCGACCCGTCGGCGATGCCCCCGCCGGGCCAGCTCAGGGCCCGGATCGATCGACATGTCGAGGTTCGGCGGCAGCCCCCCGCGAGCGACTCGTCCCAGGCCCTGCACCAGGCGCTGGCCGACCTGCGTCGGTCGCTCCGCTAGTCAGTCGGCGATCGTCAGCGCCTCCAGCCTGACGGTCATGGAGCCGTCATCCGCCGGCGCAGGCGTGTCGGCGACCGCGATATCGGCGACAATGTGGCCCGGAATGGCGAATTCGGCATTGGCGAGGCCCTGAGTCAGCCGCTCTGCGGCGCACCCGGATTGCGGACCCAGGACGCGAAGGCAGATCTCGTGCCGCTCGCCGATGAATGTCAGCGATTGCCATTCGGTCGATCGGAACTCGATAAGAAGAATCCTATCGCGACGGACCGCAGCGCGGGCGACGAGCGCGCGCAGCAACGCCGACCCGGCAGCGGACATCGGGAGGCTCATCATCGCCACGCCTCCAGGAAGGCGCGGACGCGCTGGATCGTCGCGGGTCGGGGGTCGCGGCCGTTGCGCAGGTCGAAGACGAACCGGGGGTCGCCGACGGCCTCCCGGCCAAAGCGGGTTGGAGCGATGTCGCTCCGTCGAAGAAATTTTTCCACTTCTCTCAGCAAATGCACCTGTCGTTCCTTATAGTCTGGTGCGACTCGGCTAAGCGTTCAATTCCAATGCAATTCCTACTTGTCTAGGCACTTTCCTATCCTTAAAGGCCAGTTAATGGTGTCGGATCCTCGTTTAGTCCTGGAGCGTCTCTGCGCGGAGCGCGGCGAGGATTTCGCCGGGTTGTCGAGAATGCTCGGCCGCAATGCGGCCTACATCCAGCAATATGTGCGCCGTGGCGTTCCCAAGCGGTTGAAGGAGGAAGAGCGGCGAAAGCTCGCGCGCTATTTCTCCATTTCCGAATCGTTACTGGGAGGACCGCCGGACCAGCCGTCGCCCCGCGACGGCCTGGTCAGCGTAAGCCGCCATCCGGTCGCCGTTTCCGCCGGTCCCGGCGCGATCGTGTCGGAGGAGCTCGGCCGGCCCTATTTCGCCTTCGACGAACGCTGGCTGAAGGCGCTGACCGCGACCGATCCGTCGCGGCTGTCGATCGTTCGGGTCGAAGGCGATTCTATGGCGCCCACGTTGAGCGCCGGGGACGACATCCTAGTCGATCCGGGCGACGGCGCGGAGCGGCTGCGCGACGGCATCTATGTCCTTCGGGTCGACGATGCGGTCGTGGTGAAGCGGCTCGCGTTGCATCCGATGGGCCGCCGGGTCACCGTTCAGTCCGATAACCCGGCCTATCCCGACTGGCCGGACTTCACCACCGATGAGCTCAACTGCATCGGCCGGGTGATCTGGGCCGGCCGTAGGGTCGTCTGAGCGGTCAGGGCCGTCGGCGGTCGACGAGCCAAAGGAGCAGGGCGAGGACAATGCCGGCTCCCGTCCCGATGAGGATGCCGGACATGGGATTGCCGATTGCCAGGCCATAGGAAAGGCCGGCAAGGATCGAAAGGCTCAGGAAGCATCCCCCGGCCCGGGTCGCGCGCGGTGCCATCCGGGCGCCACAGCCAATTGCCGCAACATAGTCAACGGTCTGTTGACGACGCTCGTCGCCAGTCGCGAAAGGTGCACGGGATATGGTCGCCGGATGGACACGCCTTTCATCCATGGTCGGCTGGCGCTTGCCGACGCTTCGGACCTGATCGATCGCTACGGCGATGACGCGCTGGTCGTGGCCGCGACGCGCGCCCGCCAGTCGCGCGACGACGGGAATGTCGTGCGCTTTTGCCACTGGCGTCAGATCGAGCGACTGATCCCTGCGCTGGCGACCGACCGGATATACGGCACGATCCACTAATCCGTCGGGATTTCAACGCGATAGTCGGCGCACGAAATGCGCTCGAACGCGCGCATTGAGACTGGCGCGGTTCAAATGCGCTGTTTAAGGCTCGTGGTCGATGAGCGGGCGGGGATCAGCGCGACGCGCGGCGAAACTGCATTGCGCGACCGCGCTTTGCGTGATTCTCGCGCACCCGGCAGTTGCGCAAGCGGCCCAGCCGCTCCCGCCCGGAGATCCAGCCGAGCTCGATCCCTCGGCTCCGCTCGACCCGATGCCCGATCTCGGCGTCGAATGGCCGGACCTCAATGCCCAGGATCCGCTCGCGCCCGCGCAGGTCGAGACGGCGCCGCCGTCCGCAGACCTGATCGGTGGGGACCGCCGCTACGCAGTGCGCATCGATGGGCTGGCCGAGATCGGCGACACGGAACGCCTCCTGGCGACTTTTCGCGAGCAATCGGCCCTCGAAGCCGACAGGAAGCCGGCCAACGCCGCGCAAATCACGCGCCGATCGCGCGCCGACGCCGAGCTGCTCGAGGAGCTGCTTCGTAGCCAGGGCTATTATGACGCCGAGGTCGAGGCGCGCACCGAGCCCGCGGGCGAGCTGGTCCAGGTCGTGCTCGAGGCCGACCCGGGGTCGCAGTATCGTTTCGCCTCGGTCGAGCTGCCCGGGATCGCCGCCGCCGGACCGGACGCCGAGGCGCTCCGCGCGGCGTTTGCGGTCAGGGCCGGCGACCCGGTCGTCGCCGAGGACGTGATCGCCGGAGGAATCGCCCTCCAGGTGGCGCTTGGCGAGGCGGGATTCGCCCAGGCCAGGGTCGGCGAGCAGCAGGTCGAGGTCAACCATGAGACGCACCTTGCGACGCTCGTCCTTCCGGTCGACCCGGGGCCCGTCGCGACCTTCGGGTCGATCCGAGTCAGCGGCCGTCCGCAGTTCAGCGCGCGCCATATCTGGACGATCGCGCGCTTCCGGCCGGGCGAACGGTTCGAGCGATCGAAGATCGACGACTTGCGCCGCGCCCTGATCGCGACCAATCTCGTCTCAGCGGCGGAGGTCCAAGTCGTGCCGGCGCAGGGCGGCCGGCGGGTCGATCTCGACGTCCGGCTCGAGCCGGCGCCGTCCCACACGATCGCGGGCGAGCTCGGATATGGCACCGGTGAGGGCGCTCGGGTCGAGGCGAGCTGGACGGACCGCAACTTCCTCAATCCGGAAGGCGCGCTGACGTTGCGCGGGATCGCGGGGACGAGCGAGCAGCTCGTCGCGGTTCAGCTCCGCCGCGGCAATTTTCTGCAGCGCGACCAGGTCCTCAACCTGCAGGCCTCGGCGGTTCACCAGAAGTTCGACGCTTATGAGGCCAAGACGGTGCAGCTCGCCGGCAATATCGAGCGGCAGAGCAATTTCATCTGGCAGAAAAAATGGACCTGGACCGGGGGCGGCGAGGTGCTCGGGACGATCGAGCGCGGCGTGTTCGACACGACCGGCGTCAAGGACACGCGAAAGTTCGTCATCGCCGCGCTCCCGTTCGGTCTCGGCTATGACGGCAGCGACAGCCTGCTCGATCCGACGCGCGGTTTCCGTCTTGCCGGCCGGCTCAGTCCCGAGATTTCCTTCCGCGGTGGCCAGTTCACCTATGCCCGCGCGCAGATCGACGCGAGCGCTTACCGCCCGATCTCCGACCGGGTGGTCGCCGCCGGGCGGATTCGCCTCGGCACGATCCTCGGCGCGAGCGCGTTCGAGATCGCGCCGTCGCGCCGCTTCTATTCCGGCGGCGGCGGGTCGGTGCGCGGCTACGGCTACCAGAAGCTCGGCCCGAGGGACGCTGACGGCGACCCGATCGGCGGCCGCGGTCTTGCCGAGTTCGCGCTCGAGGCGCGCGTCCGGCTCAAGCAGTTCGGCGGGAATTTCGGGATCGTCCCGTTCTTCGACGGCGGCTCTCTTACCGGCGAAGGCCTGCCCGATTTCAAGGATTGGCGCTTCGCCGTCGGCCTTGGCGCCCGCTATTATTCGAGCTTCGGGCCGATCCGGATCGACGTCGGCGTCCCGCTTAACCGGCAGCAAGGCGACGGCCCGCTCGCTGTCGCCGTGTCGCTTGGGCAGGCCTTTTAGCGCGTGGCTGACGAGCTTGCTTCGGCCGAAGCGTCGGCGGCCAGGCGGACGCTCCGGCGCGACTGGCCGCGGCGGCTGCTCCGCGAGTTGTTCGCGCTCTTCATCGCGTTGCTGCTGCTGCTTGCGGCAGGGCTGGTACTGCTGGACACCGCGCCCGGGCATCGCTTCATCATCGACCGCATCGCCCGCCTCGAGACCGCGTCGGGCCTGAGAATCCAGATCGGGCGCATCGACGGCTCGGTATTCGGCGTCTCGCAGCTCAAGAATGTGCGCGTCTCCGATCCGCAAGGCGTATTCCTGACCTCGCCCAACATCCGGCTCGACTGGACGCCGGGCGCATGGCTGACCAACAAGCTCCATATCGACAGCCTCACCGCGGCGCGGGTCACGCTGATCCGCGCGCCGAAGCTCAGGGCCACGACGAAAAAGGGGCCGATCCTTCCCGGGTTCGACATTCACATCGGAGAGCTCCGGGTCGACCGGCTCGACATCGGTCGGGCGGTCGGCGGACGGCCGCGCAGCGGCAGCCTGCGCGGCAGGGCCGACATTCGTTCGGGTCGCGCGCTGATCGAGCTGAACGCCGCACTCAACAACGGCGGCGACCGGATCGCGCTTCGCCTGGACGCCGAGCCGGACCGCGACCGGTTCGATGTCGCGGCGCGGGTGATCACCCCCGACAACGGCGTAGTCCCTGCGCTGGTCGGGACGCAGCGCGCGATTGACCTCAGCATCGACGGCGCGGGCAGCTGGACCCGGTGGCGTGGCCGCGCGGCGCTCGATCTGTCCGGGCGGCCGACCGCGCGCCTCGCGCTTGGCGTCGATCGTGGCCGTTACCGCCTCGCCGGGCAGTGGGCCCCGGCGCAGTTCCTCAAGGGGAAGCTAATGCGGCTGACCTCGCCGGTCGTGAACATCGGCGGCGACGCCACGCTCGAGCAGCGGATCCTCGACGGTCAGATTTCGCTCGCGTCGGGGGCGCTGAGGGTGGTCGGCAGGGGGGCGCTTGACCTTGCCGAGCGCCGCTATCGCAACGTTCGCATCGGTGCCGACCTGCTCAAGGCGCCGGCCTTGTTCCCCAACATGACGGGCCGCGGCGTTCGGCTGGTATGGACGCTGAACGGCCCGTTCGCGACTGCCGATTATTCGTACCGGCTGACCTCGCCCGGAGTGAAGTTCGACGACACCGGCTTCGTCGACGTGCGGGCCGAGGGCCGCGGCCGGCTGTCGCCGTGGCCGATGCGCGTCCCGCTCCGCCTGCAGGCGCGGGCGATCACCGGCGTCGGCGACGTCGCCGGCGCGATGCTCGCCAATCCGCGGCTTGAGGGCTGGCTGGCGATCACGCCCAAGTTCGTCCGCGGCGACGGGCTCGCGCTGACCAGCGCCAAGTGGAACGGCAAGCTGTCGCTGCTCATCGACCTCGTCACCGGCAGGTTCGAAGTGACTCTGTCGGGCGCGATGAAGCGCTATCTGATCCCCGGCCTCGGGATCGTCGACGTCATCACCGACCTCAGGATCGAGCCCGGCCCCAACAACAAGGGCAGCCACGTCGTCGGCACCGCGAAAGCGTGGGTGCGGCGGCTCGACAACAGCTTCTTCCGCGACCTGACCGGTGGGCTGCCGTCGCTTACGACCAATCTCGAGCGGGGCGGCGACGGCATCGTTCACTTCAGCAACCTGCAGCTCTACTCGCCCAAGCTTCGGCTGTC
Organism: Sphingomicrobium sp.; assembly: GCA_035281125.1. Lineage (GTDB taxonomy): Bacteria > Pseudomonadota > Alphaproteobacteria > Sphingomonadales > Sphingomonadaceae > Sphingomicrobium. Next base: position 18,534 of record DATEEM010000034.1, read on the forward strand.
CGGCGCCGGCCAGCGGTTTCGGGACGGGACGTTTCACATCGTCGCCTCGGGGCGCCAGGCGAAATACGGCCCGCTCAAGCTGACCCTCGACGGACGCATCGAGCGGCCGCGACTGGACCTGTTCCTCGAGCGGCCGAACGACGCGCTTGGCATCCGCGCGATGCATTTGCTGCTAACGCCGACGGCGGCCGGATTCGATTATCGCGCGAGCGGCGGGTCGAGCCTCGGGCCGTTCACCAGCAACGGCCGGATTCTCCTGCCGAGCAACGGCCGGACCGTGATCTCGATCGCCGCGCTCGACGCGGGCGGCGCGCACGCGAGCGGTGACCTGCGCTCGGACCCGGGTGGGTTCACTGGCCGCCTAGTCCTCGCCAATGGTACGCTCGGCGGGACGCTCGACTTCTCGCCGGCTGGTGAGGCGCAACGAATCGACGCGCATCTGACCGGCAACGGCGTCGATTTTCCGGGCGCATTTAAGGTGCGCAGCGGGCGCGCCGACGGGACGGTCATCCTCGCCGACGAGCGAACCACGGTGAGCGGCGTGGTCGACGCGCGCGGGATCGACGCCGGCGGCATTACGCTCGCTCGCCTCACCGCAAACGCGCATCTGGTCAACGGCATCGGCCAGGTCCGCGCCGCCTTCGCCGGCCGCCGCGGCGCGGCCTTCGCCTTCTCGACGCTTGCGGACATCAGCCCGGACCGGATCCGCATCAGCGGCAGCGGGCGCATCGAACGCGAGCCGGTGAAGCTCAACCAGCCCGCGGTCCTGACCTGGTCAGGAGACGGCTGGCAGCTTGCGCCCACCAATCTCAGCTTCCGCGGCGGAACCGCGATCCTGTCGGGCCGAAGCGGGTCGCGGCCCGAGGTCCACGCGCAGGTCAACCGGCTGCCGCTCGAGGTTCTCGACCTCTTGTGGCCGAGCCTCGACCTCAGCGGATCGGCGACAGGGCGGCTTGACTATGCGTGGAAAGGCAATCGATCCGGCAGGCTCAATCTCAAGGTGCGCGGGCTGAGCCGTCCCGGGCTGGTCCTGTCGTCGAAGCCGATCGACCTCGCTGTCGCCGCGTCGATCACAGGCAACCAAGCCGCGATCCGGGCCGTCGCGGGCAACGGCAACGCGATCATCGGCCGGGCGCAGGCCCGCTTCGCTCCCCTAGGCGGCGGGCCGCTCATGGCCGAATTGCTCAACGCGCCCATGTTCGCGCAGCTTCGCTACGTGGGCCCCGCCGATACTTTGTGGCGGCTGTCGGGGACCGAAGTGCTCGACCTGTCCGGGCCGATCGCGATCGGCGCCGACATCGGGGGTCGCTGGGCCGATCCGACCATCCGCGGCTCGCTTCGCACGCAGAATGCGCGGCTCGAAAGCGCCGTCACCGGGATGACGATCGATCGGGTCGCCGCCCAGGCGCGCTTTTCCGGGCCGCAGCTGATCTTCTCCCAGCTTTCCGGTCAGACGCCGGGTGGTGGGACGATCGCCGGCTCGGGCACGGTCACCTTCAGCGGCGGCCGCACCGCGCTCAACCTGTCGTTCAATGCCAGCCAGGCGCAGCTTCTCAACCGCGACGACATCGCCGCGCGGGTGACCGGCCCGCTGCAAATCAGGTCGGACGGCCATACCGGGACGATATCCGGCGACCTGCGGCTCGATCGCGGGCAGTTCCAGCTCGGTCGCGCGAGCGCGGCCGCGGCCGTTCCGCGGCTCCAAGTGCGCGACCGCGGCCTAGATCCCGAGGAGATGATCGAGGCCGACGACCTCCATCCCTGGAAGCTCAACCTCAAGGTTGCCGGAGACGATTTGCGCGTGACGGGGCTCGGGATCACCAGCCGCTGGACGACCAGTCTCAACATCGGCGGCTTCGCCGATGCGCCGCGCTTCACCGGCCGCGCCGACCTCGTGCGCGGCGACTATGATTTCGCCGGCCGCAACTTCAAGCTCGACCGCGGCGTCATCCGCTTCCGCGGCGAGAGCCCGCCCGACCCGCTGCTCGACATCCACGCCGAAGCGCAGGTCCAGGGCCTCGATGCGAGCGTACGTGTGCAGGGCACCGGGCTGAAGCCTGAAATTACCTTCGCCAGCACGCCGGCCATGCCGCAGGACGAGCTCCTGTCGCGGCTGCTGTTCGGCACATCGATCACCAACCTGTCCGCTCCCGAAGCGCTGCAACTCGCCTCGGCCGTCGCGGCGCTGCAGAGCGGGGAGGGCAGCCTCGATCCGATCAACGCGCTTCGCCGCGCCGTCGGCCTCGACCGCCTGCGCATCGTCCCTGCAGATGTGGCGACGGGGCAGAAGACCGCCATCGCCGCGGGCAAATATGTGACGCGCAAATTGTTCGTCGAAGTGGTCACCGACGGCGAAGGCTATTCGGCGACGCGTGCCGAGTATCAGATCACGCGGTGGCTCTCGATCCTGTCGACGATCTCGACCGTTGGCCGGTCGAACGCCGCGGTGCGGATATCGAAGGATTATTAATTCGCCATTGCGGGCCGCGAAGCGGCGCGGCAATCAAGCCGCCCGGCATGATTGTTAGGCGACGCGACGGGCAGGGGGAGGGCGCATGAAGAACTGGAAAGTCCGCAAGGTCATCGCCGCGCCGGAGCTGATCCCGGAAGAGCATCGGCTGACCAGGTCGCTGTCCTGGCCGCACCTGATCTTCCTCGGCGTCGGCGCGATCGTCGGAACGGGAATCCTCGTCCTGATCGGCACCGCCGCCGGCAAAGCGGGCCCCGCGATGATGCTGAGCTTCCTCATCGCCGGCGTGATCTGCGCGGCCGCGGCTCTCGCTTATGCCGAGGTGGCGACGGAGATTCCTGCCTCGGGAGCCGCCTATACCTACAGCTATGTCGTCTTCGGGGAACTCATCGCCTGGTTCGTCGGCTGGTCGCTCATCCTCGAATATAGCCTGGTGGTCAGCGCGGTTTCGGTCGGCTGGTCGGGCTATTTCGCGCCGCTGGTCGGCATCCCCCAGGAACTCGCCACCGCGCCCCTGCTCGGTGGCGTGTTCAACTTCCCGGCGGTGTTCATCATCGCGGTGATCGCCGGCCTGCTGATCTACGGCATCCGCGAAAGCGCCAACCTCAATTCGGCCTTCGTCGCCGTGAAGATGCTCGCCTTGGCGATGTTCATCGTCGTCGCCCTCAGCGTGTTCAACGCCGACAATTTCACGCCCTTCATGCCCTATGGCTTCGCCAAGAGCGGACCTCCGGGACAGGAGGTCGGCGTGATGGCCGCTGCCGCGATCATCTTCTTCGCCTTCTACGGCTTCGATGCCATCGCCACAGCGGCGGAGGAGGCCAAGAACCCGGCCCGGGACCTGTCGATCGGAATCATCGGGTCGATGGCCCTGTGCGTGCTGATCTACATGGCCGTCGCCGCTGCGGCAATCGGTGCCGAGCCCTACCAGCGCTTCGTCGATTCGCCGGAGCCGCTCGCCCTGATCCTGCGCGATATCGGCCAGCCGTTAGCCGCCAAAATCCTCGCTTTGTCGGCCTCGATCGGATTGCCGACGGTCATCCTCGCCTTCTTCTACGGGCAAAGCCGCATCTTTCTGGCGATGGCCCGCGACGGCCTGCTCCCGAGCCGGCTGGCGCGCCTGTCGGGCCGGCGCAGCCCCGTCCGAATCACGTTGTTCACCGCGGTCGTCGTCGGCATTCTTGCCGGACTGGTTCCGCTCAACGACCTCGTCGCGCTCGCCAATGCGGGCACGTTGACGGCGTTCATCGCGGTGTGTGCGGCGATGCTTGCAATGCGGCGCCGCGAGCCCGATCGAAAGCTGAAGTTCCGCGCTCCACTGCCGTGGCTGACCGGCGCGGTCGGAATCCTCGGCTGCGCTTATCTGTTCTACAGCCTCCCTCGCTACACCCAGATGTGGTTCCTGCTCTGGAACGGCGCGGGAATCGTGCTCTATCTCCTGTTCGCGTCGCGCGGCGCGGAGCGGGCCCGAAACGCCGGTGCGTGACGCCGCGGACGCCGGGCCGCGGCGCAGCCGGCTGAGGAACATCGTCGGCGGCAGCGCCGGCAACCTCGTCGAGTGGTTCGACTGGTACGTCTATTCGGCATTCGCGCTCTATTTCGCGTCGAGCTTCTTCCCGAAGGGCGACCAGACCGCGCAGTTGCTGCAGACCGCGGCAATCTTCGCGGTCGGGTTCATCATGCGGCCGATCGGTGCGTGGCTGATGGGCATCTACGCCGACCACCGCGGGCGCAAGGCCGGCCTGACCTTGTCGGTCTCCTTGATGTGCGGCGGATCGCTCCTAATCGCCGTCGCGCCGACCTATGCCCAGGCCGGTTTGCTGTCACCCGCGATCCTACTGGTTGCCCGGATCATCCAGGGGTTGAGCCTCGGCGGCGAATATGGGTCGAGTGCGACCTATATGTCCGAAATCGCCGACCGCGAGCGCCGCGGTTTCTGGTCGAGCTTCCTCTATGTCACGATCATCGGCGGCCAACTCGCCGCGCTCGCCCTGCTCGTGTTTCTCCAGGCCGTCCTCGGCGAGCAGGCGATGGCCGCCTGGGGCTGGCGCATCGGCTTCGTCGCCGGCGGCCTTCTGGCCGTCGTGGTCTTCGTCATCCGCCGCGGCCTCGACGAGACGCTGAGCTACGAAAATGTCGTCGCGAGTGCCGAGCGGCGGCGTTCATCCCTGCGCAACCTGTTCCGCGATCATCCGCGGGAGGCCTTCCTGGTGGTCGGAATCACCGCGGGCGGAACTGCGTCCTTCTACGCCTACACCGTCTACATGCAGAAGTTCCTCGCCAACACCAGCGGGTTCGACAAGGCGACGGCGTCGCAGATCATGACGGCGGCGCTGGCTGTGATGTTGCTCCTGCAGCCGCTCGCCGGTCGCCTGTCGGATATCGTCGGGCGCCGGCCGCTGATGATCTTCTTCGGCGTCACTGGGATGCTGTTCACTTACCCCATCTTCGCCGCGCTCGCCGACAAGCCGACCATCGGTGTGGCCTTCGCGCTGGTGATGGCGGCGCTGGTGATGGTGACCGGTTACACTTCCATCAATGCGATCGTGAAGGCGGAGCTGTTCCCGGCCGACATCCGCGCGCTCGGCGTCGCCTTGCCTTACGCGCTGGCGAACACTTTGTTCGGCGGCACGGCCGAGTATATCGCGCTGTGGCTCAAGAACATCGGCCACGAAGGCTGGTTCTACATCTATATCTCGCTGCTCTGCGCGATCTACCTCATTGCGGTGCTGATGATGCGCGAAACCAAGACCACCAGCCGGATCCTCGAAGATTAGCAGCGCCGCTCAGCGCTTGAGGAAGCCTTCGAGGGACTGGCGCAGTTCGCCAAGGGTCATCCGCTCGTCCCACGGCGTATCCTCGGCCGGCACGCCGGGTTCGAGGTAGCTCGGCCGCTGCCAGCGATCGTCGGCAACGTCCGGTTTCGAGCGCGACAGCTGGGTGAGGTCGAAGGGCTTGTCGAACGCGAGGCCCGCGCTGTCGCCGACGGCCCAGGCAACTTTGGTGAACGCCTGGGCGCCTTCGCCGAGCTCGAGCAGCAGCTCGGCTCCGACGCGAAGCGGCGCGTGGCATTCGATCATCGCCCCCGTCTCGGAAATGTTGCGCAAGCGCACCGGCGTGCTTTGGTAGTCGTGGTGGATCACGCCCGACCAGATGAGAGGATGGCGCAGATCTCCGCGCTGCTCGCCTTCGGTTCCCGAAGACGGCGGCGGCTCGGTCGGCGCCTCGAACTCGATGTCGGGGAAGCTGCGCGCGATGACTTCGCGAAGCACCGTCGACCGTTCGTCGGCGGAGCAATCCAGCCGGGTCTCATGCGCGAATTCGAGGCCGACGCGGCCGTCGCGGAGCCAGCGAACGGCGCAGTCGACGGTGCCGTTCGGGCCGAGGTGAAGCTGGAGGCGGTCCCAGAGCTTGGGCTCGAAGTCGCCGGCAATCATCGCTCCGCCGCCCGAGAGATTGATGAGCTGGACCTCGTGGCTCTTTCCCCCATGGGTCACGCGGACCTGCTCGTCGGGCAGGCGATGGCGATCGCCGTCGCGTGTGCTCGCCTTGCGCGTTGTTTCGCGCGGCACCGAAATGCTGTGAAGGGTGTCCGCCTTGGCGCCCTTCGGACTCTTCCCCTGGAGAACAGGAGACTCCTCGGTCTTCCCGCCGAAAATCTTCGAACGAATGTTCATCCCGCACTCCGTGCACCCGCGAGGCGGCTGGTTATGCACAGAACAGGGTTACGGAAGTCTCTACGTCGTCAGGCGCTGTAATACATGTCGAACTCGACGGGGCTGGGAGTCGTCTCCCAGCGCATCACTTCCTCCCACTTGAGCTCGGCATAGGCGTCGATCTGGTCGTCGCTGAACACGTCGCCGCGCGTCAGGAAGACGCGGTCGTTCTGCAGGCTGACCAAAGCCTCCCGCAGCGACCCGCATACCGTCGGCACGTTGACCAGTTCCTGCGGCGGCAGGTCATAGAGGTTCTTGTCCATCGGGTCGCCCGGATGGATGCGGTTCTGGATGCCGTCGAGCCCGGCCATGAGCAGCGCCGAGTAAGCAAGGTAGGGGTTGGCCATGGCGTCGGGGAAGCGGAACTCGACGCGCTTGGCTTTCTCGCCCGCGCCGTAGGGGATACGGCAGGACGCGGACCGGTTGCGGCTCGAATAAGCGAGCAGCACCGGCGCCTCGAAGCCCGGCACCAGCCGCTTGTAGCTGTTGGTGGTCGGGTTGGTGAACGCGTTGAGCGCCCGGGCGTGCTTGATCACGCCGCCGATGAAATAGAGCGCGGTTTCGCTGAGGCCGGCATAGCCGTTGCCGGCGAAGAGCGGCTTGCCGCCCTTCCAGATCGACATGTGCGTGTGCATGCCGCTGCCGTTATCCTTGGCGATCGGCTTGGGCATGAAGGTCGCGGTCTTGCCGTAGGCGTGCGCGACCATGTGCACGACATATTTGTAGATCTGCATGCGGTCGGCGGTCTCGACCAGGCTGCCATAGGTCAGACCGAGCTCGTGCTGGGACGCGGCGACCTCGTGGTGATGCTTGTCCATCGGCAAGCCCATCTCGAGCATAGTCGCGACCATCTCGCCGCGAATGTCCATTGCGCTGTCGACCGGCGCGACCGGGAAGTAGCCGCCCTTGGCGCGCGGGCGATGGGCCTGGTTGCCGCCGTCATATTCCCGCGCGCTGTTGGTCGGGAGCTCGATGTCGTCGATGCGGAAGGCGCTGGCATTGTAGCCGTCTTCGAAGCGGACGTCGTCGAACATGAAGAACTCGGCTTCGGGGCCGACAAAGACGGTGTCTCCGACGCCGCTCGCCTTGAGATAGGCCTCGGCGCGGGTCGCGGTCGAGCGGGGGTCGCGACCGTAGAGCTCGCCCGTCGACGGCTCGACCACGTTGCAGAACAGGACGAGCATCGGGGTGGCGCTGAACGGGTCGACATAGGCGGCGTCGAGGTCGGGTTTAAGGATCATGTCGGACTCGTTGATCGCCTTCCAGCCGGCGATCGAGCTTCCGTCGAACATGAAGCCGTCGGTGAGATTGTCTTCGTCGACGACGCCCGAGGCCATGGTGAGATGCTGCCACTTGCCTTTGGGATCCGTGAAGCGAAGGTCGACCCAGTCGATCTCGTCATCCTTGATGCGCGACAAAATCGTCCCCGCGTCGATCGGCTTGGCCATCACGTAACTCCCCGCTCTCATCCGCCCGAACAAAAACGCGGGCCCGGCAGGCGCCGGGCTGGAAAGCCGCGATTCGAGCTTGGGACGTACAGATTCCCGACTGGCGCCGCAGAGTCAGGAGGGCTGTGAGGATTTCACCCGTCGGCGGGGCAGGTCGGGCTGGTCGGGCGAACTGCCTATGCGGCGATAGGCGACAAGCCTCGGATTGAGCCGATCCAGGACCTCGTGCCGGATTTGCTTGCCCGCAAGATGGGCATGGACCTGCAGATAGCCTTCGTCGGCGAGCTTGCGCTTCACTTCTTCGACGGACCCGGACTCCGCCGCCAGCTCGAATGCCCGCTCAATGATATTCATCACGAAATTCGCTTCCTAGGCTGATCGTCACGCCCCCGCACTAATCTGGAACAATGTCGGAGCCGTCCCGTTCCCGGCCGCGTTGCGGCCATGGCGAGCTCGAGACCTAGTAAGCGCGGCGTTGCGCCGCGACGAGCATCCGCAGGAGCATGGCGACGGGGCGGGGCACGCCGACCTTGCCCTCGAGCCACAGGCTGACAGCCGAACGCGACACGCCGATCGCCTGGGCAAGGTCGTTCTGGGTTCGATAGCCGAGGCTGCGCATGGTTGAGCGCAATTCGTCGGGCGACATGGACGCGAGGCGCTCGTCCATCGCCGAGGCCATCAGATCGCGTCCCCGCCGCGGTCGCCGGTGCGGATGCGGATCGCCTGCTCGACCGGAATCACGAAGATCTTGCCGTCGCCGATCCGGCCGGTGCGGGCGGCATTCTCGATCGCTTCGATGGCATTCTCGACCAGGCCGTCCTCGACCACGACCTCGACCTTCACCTTGGGCAGGAAGTCGATCACATACTCAGCGCCGCGATAGAGCTCGGTATGGCCCTTCTGGCGGCCGAAGCCTTTCACTTCGGCGACCGTGATCCCGCTCACCCCGACTTCGTGCAGCGCGTCTTTGACGTCGTCCAGCTTGAACGGCTTGATGATCGCCTCGATTTTCTTCACGCGGATGCCCTCATGAGACCGGCTCGTCCGCTAATGCCCAATCGCTGCCGCAATTCCAAGCAAAGGCCGCGCGCGAGGAACTAACCGACCCATGAAAGCCATCATCCTTTCCGCCGGTCAGGGCTCGCGGCTCGGCCATCTGGTCGACGACCGGCCGAAATGCCTGATCGACTTCTCCGGCCGCACGTTGCTCGACCGCCAGCTCGATACGCTCGACGCGAACGGCGTCCACGAGGCCGTGGTCGTCACCGGGTTTCACGATGAGCTGATCGAGCAGGCGATCGCCAGGCGCAGCGGCGGGCCCGCCGTGCGCACGATCTACAACCCCTTCTACAAGGTCGCCGACAACACGGGGTCGCTATACATGGCGCGGCACGAGCTCGACGGCGACTGTTTGGTCTGGAACGGCGACACGCTGGTGTCGCGCGCGCTCATGGCCAAGGTCGTCACCAATTCGCGCGAGGGGATCTGCGTCACGATCGACCGCAAGGCCTCGTACGACGAGGACGACATGAAGGTGGTCGAGGAGGGCGGGCGCCTGAGGGCGATCGGCAAGCGGCTCGAGCTCGGCTTGGTCAATGCCGAATCGATCGGCCTGCTCGCCTTCCGCGCCGGCGGCGCAGAACAATTTCGCGGGAATATCGAGCGTGCGATACGCACGCCCGAAGGGACGACCATCTGGTACCTGCGCGTAATCCACCAGATCGCACAGGGCGCCGATGTCTGGACCCTGGACATTGCCGGCGAGGAATGGGGCGAGGTCGACTTCCCGCGCGACGTCGAAGCGGCTCGCGCGCTCACGGCGCGCTGGGACGCGCAAGCGAAGGCTGCGGCCGCCTAGTCCCCAGGCGGCACGAACCGGCCGACGACGTCGCGCGCGAGCCGGGCTGGACGCTGCGTCGCGGCGTCGAGGCAGCACCAGGTGCTTTTCACCTCGCTCAGCACGTCCTGGCCCCGCTTGAGGACGGTGGTGAAATAGGCGCGGGCGCCTTCGACCTTCTCGGCGATGACCTCCGCGACAACATTGTCGGTGAGGAAGGTCGGCTTCAAATAGGAAATCTCGTGCTTGAGCGCGACCCACAGATGTCGGGCCACCGCCTCGGGCGGCGCCGCGCTCCGCCAATATTCCACGACCGCCTCCTGCACCCACTTCAGGTACACGGCATTGTTGACGTGGCCCATGTGGTCGATGTCGGACGGTTCGATCGCGATGCTATGACGAAAGGTCACCACGCAGCCCCGGATTGAATGCTTCCCAGCGAAGCTCTCATCCACTGACAAACGTGTCAATAAGCGCAAAGGTCCACTGGTTATCGTCGAGCAACGCGCGAGCGGCGGACGGTTGAATCCGCAAGCAACGGCTCCATATTGTTAGTGCCATGTTCAAGTGGACTGACATCGACCCGCCCGAGCTTCACTCCGGAAGCAGCACCGCACGCGCATAAGCGCCTGGTCGGCTAGCCCGGCCTAGGCGCTGATCCCCGCGCTGCCGAAGCAGCGCCGGACTTCGCAAATCCAGCAGATCCGAACGGCGCGCCGCGCGGCGCGCGGTCCGGCTGCACGCGCATGAGGAGAGCCGAATTGTCAGATCGTTTCGTCGTCGAGGCCGACAAGAGCGTCGTTGGAGTCGCCGTCCGTGGTGCCGGCGGGTTCCGCTTCTTCACCTCGCATCCGGACTTCAAGCCGATCGAGGGAAAGACCTTTCGACGCGCCCGCGCGCTCGTCCGGCGGGTTCGTGAATTCGCCGAGGCCAGGCGCCGAGCGGCCCGTCGGGAAAGGCCGTCGCGATGACGGGAAAGACCGCGCCGCGAACGGTCGGCGCGCTCGAGCATATCCCCGCCGAGACCTATTGCTCGGCCTGGACGCGGCTGAACGCCGACATCGCCTTCGCGGTCCGCGAAGACCAGCTCCACTATCTGAGGATGACGGCGCTTGCGATGTCTGATGATCTCGCCTCGCTGTTGCTGCTCAAGAAGCTCAAGCTGGCAAGCCGGCTGAGGCAGGGCGATGTCGCGCCGGATCTCGTCGAGATGAACAGTTTCGTCGAGTTTCGATTCGGCGGAGGGAGTCGTCGCTTCTGCCGGCTGCTCCACCCCAGCATCTGCGATTCCAGCTTCGATCTTAGCATCGATTCTCGCCTTGGAGCGGGGATCGTCGGGCTGCGCGCGGGCCAGGAACTGCAGTGGCCCGACAAGGACGGATTTCTGCGCGAGCTGACCGTGATTGCGGTCAAGAACGGTGAACTGGCGCGCGGCAGATGGCGCGGAGCCCCGGATGGCGACGATGATCCTCCGCCGAGCGCGGCATGATTTTGTGTTCAACCCGCAGCTGCTCCCCAGCGGGGGCCTGCCTTCAATGGAGTATGAAATGTCCAAGGATTATTCACAGATCGACATCGACGGTCCCGGCCGTCTCAGCTTCGGCGACGTATCGTTCGGCACGTTCGCGGTCGTCGGAGCGATCGTCGCCCTGACGATCTTCCTGCTCGCCTTCCTGCTCGTGTCGTTCTGACCTGGCGGGCGCCAGCAGCGGCGTCAGTTGTAGGGCGGCTTGTCGAGACCGGCCGGGCTCTTGGTGAAGATCTCGCAGCCGGTCTCGGTAATGCCGATCGAATGCTCGAACTGCGCCGAGAGCGAGCGGTCGCGGGAGACCGCGGTCCAGCCGTCGTCCAGCACCTTCACGTCCGGCCGGCCGAGGTTGATCATCGGTTCGACCGTGAAAAACATACCCGGCCTGAGCTCGGGGCCCGTTCCCGGCCGGCCGGCGTGGATCACTTCGGGGCTGTCGTGGAACAACCGTCCGACGCCGTGCCCGCAGAAATCGCGGACCACGCTGTAGCGGTGCGATTCGGCATGGCGCTGGATGGCGCTCGCGATGTCGCCCAGATGATTGCCCGGTTTCGCTTGCTCGAGGCCGAGCATCAGGCACTCGTAGGTCACGTCGACCAGCTTGCGCGCCTTCAGCGGGACGTCCCCGACGAGGTACATCCGGCTCGTGTCGCCGTGCCATCCATCGACGATGGGGGTAACGTCGATGTTGACGATGTCGCCGTCCTTCAGCGTCTTCTCTCCCGGGATCCCATGGCAGACGACATGGTTGATAGAGATGCAGCTGCTCTTGGTGTAGCCGCGGTAGCCGAGCGTCGCCGGGACTGCGCCGGCATCGAGCGTCATCCGCCGGACGATATCGTCCAGCTCCTCGGTCGAAACGCCGGGGACGACGTGCGGGACCAGACCATCGAGGATCTCGGCGGCGAGCCGGCCGGCGCGGCGCATGCCGTCGAACCCCTCAGGTCCGTGCAGCTTGATGACGCCGTTCTTCGCCTCGACCCGGTCGTCGGCGGTGACCGTGATATATTGAGTCATGCGGGCTAGATAGGCATTGGCGCTCGCCATGACCAGCAAGACCCTCACGCTCCTCGCCCAATGACTTCCGAACGGGTCTGGACCGCCGCGCTGGTAGTCATCGGCGACGAAATCCTGTCCGGGCGGACCCAGGACAAGAATGTCGTCCAGCTCGCGAGCTGGCTCAACGAACAGGGCATCCGCCTCGTCGAGGTCCGGATCGTGCCCGATTTCCAGGAGCGTATCGTCGAAAGCGTCAACGCGCTTCGCGCCACGCACGATTATGTCTTCACCACGGGCGGCATCGGCCCGACCCACGACGACATCACGGTCGATGCGATCGCCGCCGCCTTCGGCGTTCCGGTGGTCATCAATCCCGAGGCCCGGGCGGTGCTCGAAAATTATTACCGCGACCGCCCGGGCGGGCTCAACGAGGCGCGACTGAGGATGGCCCGCATGCCCGAAGGCGCCGAGCTCCTGGTGAACCCCGCTTCGGGCGCTCCGGGAGCGAAGATCGGCAACGTCTTCTTGCTGGCGGGGGTGCCGCACATCGCCGCGGCGATTCTCGAGGCGCTTTCCGGAAAGCTCGAAGGCGGAAAGCCGGTTGTATCGGTGACGATCGGCGCCCGCGCCGCCGAAAGCGAGGTCGCCGAGCTTCTGCGCGAAACCGAAGCCGCGCATGCCGGTGTCGCGATCGGCAGTTATCCGTTCTTCAAGGACGGGCGATACGGCGCCAACTTCGTCATCCGGTCCGACGACGGCGAGCTTGCGCGCCGGACTGGGCTCGAACTGGCGCGGCGCCTGCGCGAGGCCGGATACGATCCGGTCGATGGCGGGATTTGACCGTTCGTCGATTCCCGCTCGACCGCCGTTCTTCGATCGGCGAAAAATTTCATTGGTTGTCGAAGAAGTTGGAGGCGACCATGCGTGGCGGATCGGTGTTCGTTCTTGGACTTGCGTTCGCGGCTCAGGCCGTCGCCGAGGATCAGCCGCCGCCCGCGGCCAGCGAATCAACGATCGTCGTTGAAGGCTCCCGCGTCCCCAAAAAGCAGGTCGACGAATTCGTCCGCTCGCTGACGATCGCGCCTTCCCTGGGGCAGATCGCCCGGTTCCACTGGTCAGTCTGCCCGGCCGTGCTCGGCTTGCCGGATCGGCAGAACCGGCAGATCGAACAGCGGATGCGCGCGGTCGCGTCGGCCGCCGCAATCCCCGTCGGAAAAGCCGACTGCGTCGCCAACAGCATCGTCATCGTCACCGACGACCGCCGAGCCTTGATCGAAGGCCTCGCGCGCAAATACCCGTCCTATTTTCACAATGTCGTTTCCGTGAAATCCTTGATCGATCGGCCCGGGCATGCGGTCGCCTGGCACGTCGAGGGCTTCGTCGATGCGGAAGGGCAGGCGGCGCTCGGATCGAGCCGGCAGTTGGGAGGAAGCGTCGGCCCGCCCGGGTCGCACGTGCCGGTCACGGAATCGACCTCCGGCGGGCGCCTCCACACGCAGACCGCCCGGCAGTTCATCGCCGGCGTGCTGGTGCTCGATCGCCAGGGATTGTCCGGCCTGACCACGACCCAGGTGGCCGACTATGCCGCGATGCGGCTGTTCGCCCGTACCGACCCTGTCAAACTCAAGGCGACCGCGACGGCGACAATCCTGAAAGTGCTCGATATCCCCATGGGCTCGCCGACCCCTGTGACGCTGACCGCCTGGGACCTCGGCTATTTGAAGGCGCTGTACGCGAGCGATGCGCGGCAACTGGCGCAGCAGCAGCGCGGCGAAATGCGCGACATGCTCGCCAAGGACGTCGTTGCCGGCCGCGACCGGAAATAGCGGTATCTTGCTTCCGACAGTCGCCGCCTTGGCGCGCTTCGGAGCCGCTACATGTCGGAGTTGGAGCGGGTAACGGGAATCGAACCCGTGCGTTCAGCTTGGGAAGCTGACAGGCTACCATTACATCATACCCGCAGCGCAGCGCCCAGTTAGGTGCGCCCGTTCGGCCCGTCAACGATCGGAAAATCGTGTCGCTCGCCAACCGCGGATCATCGCGGCTTGCTTAAGATAAGGGTGCTTACTATATCCGCCGCCCGATGGAAACTTTGCCCTTCGAAATCGGCGAGACCGCGCACGCGCTTCGCAAGGCGTTCGACCGGCTAGCGGTCGGACTGGGCGTCACGCGCGCGCAATGGAAGGTGCTGTTCAAGCTTACCCGCAAGCCTGGGCTTCGTCAGGTCGAGCTGGCCGACATGCTCGACCTCGAGCCGATCACCCTGACCCGAATCATCGACCGGCTCGAGGAGGCTGGCTTGGTCGAGCGCGTTCGCGATCCGGACGATCGGCGGGCGTGGCGGCTTCATGTAACCGAACAAGCGCAGCCGCTGGTCGCGAAGCTGCGGCAGGTCGGAGCCGAGCTGGTCGACCAGGCGTTCGACGATATCGACCCTTCGGAGATCGCGATCGCCCGCCGGGTACTCGCGCGGGTTCGCGAGAATGCCGGGCGCACCGGCGCAGTCAAAAAGGCATCGAACGGATGAACAGGATGGCGACCGAGCCCATGGCTCCCGCAGAAACCGACGCGCCACGCACCCCGCCGTCGGCCGCGCCGAGGGCGATTATCAAGCGCTTCGCGCGCCCGTTCCTGATGTTCGTGGTGCCGGCACTCTTGTTGTTGGCCGGCGGCTATTACTGGCTGACCAGCGGGTCGAGCGTTTCGACCGACAATGCGCAGATCAAGCAGGATATCGTATCGGTCAGCCCGCAGGTGAGCGGCCAGGTGGTCGAGGTCCGCGTCCGCAACGGCGACAAGGTGAAGCGCGGCGATCTCCTGTTCCGCATCGACCCCCAGCCGTACCGCGTCGCGCTCGAGCAGGCCGAGGCGCAGCTGGCCAATGCGCGCCTCGAGACGACGCAGCTCAAGACGCAGGCCGCGGGCACCGGCGCCGACATCGTCGGGTCCCAGGCCAATCTCCAGATCAAACGCAACGCGCTGGCGCGGCAGTCCGCGCTGCTGAAGCAGGGCTTCACGACGCGCGCCGACTATGAGGACGCACTCAACGAGGTGCGCACCGCCGAAACCCAGCTCGCCGACGCCCGCGCCCGCGCGGCCAATGCCCATGCCGCGATCGCGCCCGGCGAGCAGCCCCAGATCGCCCAGGCCCGGGCAGCCGTGGACAAGGCGCGGCTCGACCTGTCGAGGACGGAGGTCCGCGCGCCGATGGATGGGGTGATCGCCAACGCCGACAACCTTCAGGTGGGCCAGATGGCGGTCACCGGGCTCGGCATGGTGTCGCTCGTCCACAGCGAGGACGCGTGGGTCGAGGCCAATTTCAAGGAGAAGGACGTCGGCCGGATGGTTCCTGGCCAGCACGCCGTCGTGAAGGTCGACGCCTATCCGGGTGAGAAGTTCGAGGCGCACATCCAGAGCATCGGCGCGGGGACGGGCAGCCAATTCTCGCTGCTCCCGGCGCAGAACGCGAACGGCAATTGGGTCAAGGTGACCCAGCGCGTGCCGGTGCGCATCGTGTTCGACGGCCAGCCGGACAAGCTGATGATCGCCGGCCTGTCGGTCGTCGCCACCGTCGATCTCGACACCGACTAGCCATGGCGTCGTCGCCGGATGCCGCGACGCATCCGCTCCCGACCGGAGAGCGACTGATCGTCACCATCGGGGTGATGATGGCCGTGCTTCTGCAAGTGCTGGATACGACGATCGCCAACGTCGCCTTGCCGCATATGGCCGCGGATCTCAGCGCGACCCAGGATCAGATCAACTGGGTGCTGACCAGCTACATCGTCGCCTCGGCGATCGCGCTGCCGATCAGCGGCTGGCTCGCCGACCGGGTCGGAAGGAAGCGGCTGCTGCTCGTTTCCGTGGTCGGTTTCACCGTCGCTTCGGTGTTGTGCGCAACCGCGACTTCGCTGTCGGAAATGGTGTTGTTCCGGGCTCTCCAGGGGGTCAGCGGAGCATTCATCGTGCCGCTTGCCCAGGCGACCCTGTTCGACATCAACCCGCGCGAAAAGCACGGCCAGGCGATGGCCCTGTTCGGCGGCGGGGTGATGATCGGGCCGATCCTCGGACCGGTGCTCGGCGGCTGGTTGACCGACAATTACAATTGGCGATGGGTGTTCCTGGTCAACCTGCCGGTCGGCGTGCTGTGCACGTTGATCATGCTTCGCTTCATGCCGAAGTCGGAGACCCACCGGCGCAACTTCGACATGTTCGGTTTCGCCTTGCTCGCGATCGCGCTCGGCGCGCTGCAATTCTGCCTCGACCGGGGCGAGCAGAACGACTGGTTCGCGAGTTGGGAGACGATCATCGAGGCGGGCCTCGCGATCGGCGCCGGCTGGATGTTCGTGGTGCACATGGTGACCGCCAAGCAGCCCTTGTTCGAACGCTCGATGTTCGTCGACCGGAATTTCGCGACAAGCCTGGTGTTCATGGCGGTGACCGGCGTGCTGCTGCTCGCCGGCCTCGCCCTGCTGCCGCCGCTGCTCCAGAACATGTACGGCTATTCGGTGCTTCAGTCCGGGATTCTGACCGCGCCGCGCGGCATCGGGACGCTGATCTCGATGCTCATTGCTGGGCGCCTGACCGGTCGGATCGATGCCCGGCTGCTGGTTGGCATCGGCGTCGTGCTGATGGGAGTCTCCCTGCACATGATGACCGGATTCGCCATCGACCAGCCGTCGACGCCGGTGGTCACCAGCGGAGTCGTCCAGGGGCTGGGACTTGGGCTGATCTTCGTGCCGCTTCAGACGCTGGCGTTCGAGACGCTTTCCGCGCGGTTCCGGACGACCGGCGCGGCCCTGCTCAACCTGTCGCGCAACATCGGCGGCTCGATCGGAATTTCCGTGGTCAGCACGCAGCTCGTGCGCCTGACCCAGGTCAGCCACGCCGACCTCGCCCAGCACATCACGCAGCAGACGATCCCGACGGCGAACCCGGAAATGCTTCAGACCATCGCCCCGGTCGCCGGGCCGGCGGCGCTCGCGGCGATCAATGCCGAGGTGACTCGCCAGGCGTTGTTCATCGCTTATCTCGACGACTTCAAGCTGATGATGCTGGTCACGTTCGCCATCCTTCCGCTGCTGCTGTTCATGCGGCGCGGCAACCGGGTCGGAACCGGCGGTCCGCAAATGGCGATGGATTGAACGGGATCCTGCCCATCCGCGTCACTGCCCGCTCGGCAAAGCCCGGCGTCGGCGACTGGCGCGCGGGAGCCGACGGGCGGGAAGAGCTGGAGGTGCGCGTCGCCGACGCGCCCGCCGACGGCGCGGCCAACGAGGCGATCGTCCGGACGCTGGCCAAGGCGCTGCGAATCCGTCGGTCGGAGGTGTCGATCGTTTCGGGCCATTGTAGCCGGCACAAGCGGGTCGCGATCCCGTTCGACGCGGCGGAAGCGCGCCGGCGCCTGTCGCGCTAGCGGACACCCGGAAGCAAGAAAAAGGGCGGCCGGGAATTCCCGACCGCCCTTCGTCATCCATTGACGCCGGCTTTAGCGCTTCGAGAATTGGAAGCTGCGGCGGGCCTTGGCGCGGCCGTACTTCTTGCGCTCGACCGCGCGGCTGTCGCGGGTCAGGAAACCGGCCTGCTTGACCACGGTGCGAAGCGCCGGCTCGTACCGGGTCAGCGCCTGCGCGATGCCGTGCTTGACCGCGCCGGCCTGGCCGGACAGGCCGCCGCCCTTGACCGTCACTTCGACGTCATACTGACCGCGGCGGTCGGCGACATCGAACGGCTGGTTGATGACGAGACGCAAAGTCGGCCGGGCGAAATAGACTTCCTGCTCGCGGCCGTTCACCTGGATGCGGCCGGAGCCGGGCTTCAGCCAGACTCGCGCGACGGCGTCCTTGCGGCGTCCGGTCGCATAGGCGCGGCCGAATTTGTCGAGCTGCTGCTCGCGGATCGGCGCGGCCTCCTGGACCGGGGGCGGCGGAGCGTCCGCCTCTTCGGCGGCAGCCGGGGCCTCGGCTTCAGCCTCGGGCGGCGGGGCTGGGGTGGAGCCGAGCTGGTCGGCGATCGATTCACGAGTGTCGGACATTATGCGCCCACCTTGTTCTTGCGGTTCATCGCCGCGACGTCGAGATTTTGTGGGTTCTGGCCGCCGTGCGGATGCTCGGTGCCATTGTAGATGTGCAGCGAACGCATCTGCTGCCGGCCGAGCGGGCCGCGCGGAATCATGCGCTCAACGGCTTTTTCCAGGATGCGCTCGGGGAAACGGCCCTCGAGCACCTTGCCGGCGGTCACGCCCTTGATCCCGCCGGGATAGCCGGTGTGCCTGTAATAGACCTTTTGGTCGAGCTTGCGGCCGGTGAAGCGGATCTTGTCGGCGTTGACGACGACGACATGGTCGCCGCAATCGACGTGCGGAGTGAAGCTCGGCTTATGCTTGCCGCGCAGGATGTTGGCGATGATCGTCGCGACGCGACCGACAACCAGGCCGTCGGCGTCGATCAGATGCCATTTCTTTTCGACCTCGGCCGGCTTGGCCGACTTGGTCGTCTTCATGAGCGCTTTCATTGCGCGAGACCTCTTCTAACGAGAAAAGCGCGAGCCAAGTGGCCGCGCTGTCGGCCACGCTATTTGCGGTCGGGACGCAGAAAGTCAAGCAAAAGCGGGCATTTCAGAACGGGTAAAATGATACCACGATCGTTCAGGCGGCGAATTCGAACTCGTCTTCCGACGCGACGTGAAGGTAGGCACGGCTGAAGTCGCCTGCTTGCTGAAGGGCCCGCCAGCTGCGGCAGCGGATAAGGCGGCGGTTTCGCTCGATCAGCCCGTCGGCTTCCAGGGCTTTCAGTACCCGGTTCACGTGCACCGACGTGAGGCCAGTGGCATCGGCGAGCTGCTCCTGGGTCAGCGGGAGTTCAAATCCGCAACTATCTGCCGGCAACTGCAGCGCTTCCAGGCGAACCGCGAACTCACACAGAATGTGGGCGATCCGTTGCCGTGCGTCGCGCCGGCCGATGTTGAGGACCCATTCGCGGATGATCGAGCCCTCGATCAACGCCATCCTCGTCACTGCGCGGGCAATGGCGGGACGCCTAAGGAACAGCTCATTCAGAATATCGCGGGGGACATCCACGACGGTCGCGCGGGTTACCAGCTGGACGGAATGGTCGGCGACGTCGAGGAACATATGTTGAAGGTCGACCGCGTCGCCGGGGATGCAGATGGCGAGGATTTGCCTCGCGCCATGGCCGGTCAGCTTGTGCCGAAAGGCGAAGCCGTTGACGAGGATTGCGCAGTGAAGTGGCGGCATTCCCTCGCGCACGAGGTAGCCGCCGGCGTCCATGCGCCGAAGTCGCCAGGGTGAGTCGAGAAGGGCTTGGCGGTCATTCGCCGGTAGATCGGCGTGGCGATCCAACTCGCGAAGGAAATTTCGGAGCGGATGGTCGGTGGGGGTCATGGCAGGCTCCCGAAGGCTTTAGGCGGGAGCGCGTATCATCTCTCAGTCGCTGGGGCCCGTGGCACTGTCCAGCGATAAGTCACCAACCAGGGCGCCAGCATTATGTTCCGATCGAAGTTAGGAAGTCGGAATTAAACTTGGGTTGGTATTGCCAGGCGCGGCGCTCGCGCCCGTTTCGGCAAGCTCGTCGTAACGCGCGGCCATCGCGAGGTGCGATTGGCGCGCGATCGGATGCGCGGCTCTCATCGCGGCTGTGCGCTCCTCATGCGCGCGGCGCCGAAAATAAGTCGAATTGCCCTCCATTGATGCCCCCAAAGCAACTCGTTCGGCTTGAACAAATTCGGCCGACTTATCCACATAGCTTGAAGTTCGGCTCCCTTGCAGTAACTTCGATCAAAGTTCGCGAACGGACAATCTTGCCGGTTGCGCGAAACGCGGCGCAGCCCTAGCGATGGCTCGTTCACCTCAATTGCGAACCGAGCCGTCGGAGCAACTCGCCCGTGCCCAGACGCGTAAAGGACTTCATCGAGATCAGCGATTACACGTCGCTCGAGACGCTGATCCGCTATCTCAAGACGATCCGCGACAATCTCCCGCCGGACCATGAGGCCGAGCTTCAGATCCGCGGCGACGACGTCTTCGGGCGGCGCCTGACAATCACTTATTTCCGGGAGCAGACGCCGGAAGAAGCCGAGCTCGAGGCGCGTTACGCGGGTTCGGACGCGACCAACGCGGAAATCGAACAACTGCAGCAGAGGCTCGACGAGGTTCCGTTCGACTCGCCGCGCAGCAAGCGCAGCTAGGAGCGCGCTCTCGCATTCGGTTGCACGCGGATCACCAGCCGGTTTCGATTCCACAGCTCGAGGGTCGAAGCCTTCGCCCGCTCATGGACCTGGCGCGCGGCGTCGTCATCGTCGGCCGCGGTGAGCCACTCGGCGCTCTCGATCTTTCCGGCACCGTCGAGGTGATAGAGTCGGTAGTTCGGCAAAGGATGCACACCCCCTGCCGTTTCGGTTATCACGGCGAGCCAGCCTGGCAATTCACCTAAGTTACAATGGCTTAGAACTAGCGGACACTGTCCTCGACCCAGTCAGCATAGCTCCGCAGGATCTTGTCGATCGGCCAGCTGACGATGCACGGCACGTCGTAGCTGTGCAGCTCGGCGATGCGCGCGATCAGTGCGTCGGCGCTCCAGTGATGCGTCTTGAGGATTGCCGCGACTTCGTCGGCCGTCTCGACCTTGCCCTGCCAATGGTAGATCGAGCGGATCGGCCCGAGGATGTTGATGCACGCCGCGAGCCGCTCCTCGACGACCGCGCGGCCGATGCGCTCGGCCTCCTCGGCGCTGGCGAACACGGCATAGATCGAAAGGACGCTCATCCTTTTCGTCCCAGCTCGCTCGCGCCCCAAACGGTCGCCGCGACCAGCAATGCGCCGATCGCCTGGTGGAGCGCGGCGAGCCACAGCGCGACGCCGCTCATCACGGTCAGGACGCCGACCACGATCTGGGCGCCGAACGCCGAGTGAATCGCGATCGAGGCAGGGCGCGCGCCGGGGACCTTTCTCACCATCCTCGCGAAAACGATCAGGGTGGCGACCACGAACCAGGCCCACCAGCGATGCACGAAATGAATCAGATAGGGGTCGTTGGTAAGCGCCCAAAGCGCGCCGCGACTCCAGTCGACGCCTTCGGGGAAAAAGCGATCCTGCATCAACGGCCAGTCGGGCGCGAGCTGCCCGGCGTTGAGGCCGGCCACCCACGCGCCGAACAGCAGCTGGACGAA
The DNA here is from genome assembly GCA_035281125.1 of Sphingomicrobium sp. GTDB lineage: Bacteria > Pseudomonadota > Alphaproteobacteria > Sphingomonadales > Sphingomonadaceae > Sphingomicrobium. Next base: position 39,718 of record DATEEM010000034.1, read on the forward strand.
CAGCACGGCGAGCGTGATCGCCGCCGGCGCCGTCAGCCGCGACGGCCGGTCGGCGCCCGCGGCCGCGAGGCGGCGAAGATCGAGCGCGACCCAGATCAGCGCGCCCATGATCGCGAGCGCGAGCAGCAGATGCGCCGACAGGCGGAAGTGGCTGACGTCGGTGCGCTGCGACAGGCCCGACATCACCATGTACCAGCCGAGCGCCCCCTGCGCGCCGCCGAGCGCCAGGAGGCCGACCATCTTCCACCCGTAGTCTTTGGGGATGGCGCGTTTTGCCGCGAACCACAGCAGCCCGAGGCCGAACACCAGACCGATCACGCGGCCGAGCAGGCGGTGGGCATATTCCCACCAATAGATGTGCTTGAACGTCGCCAGCGTCATGCCCGCGGGTCCGTTGACCTCGCGATATTCCGGAGTCGCCTGGTAAAGCGCGAAGGTCCGCTCCCAGTCGGCGTGGCTGAGCGGCGGAATCGCGCCGGAAATCGGCTTCCACTCGGTGATCGAAAGGCCGCTTTCGGTCAGCCGAGTGATGCCGCCGACGACGATCATGACGAAGACCAAGGCGGCGACGACGAACAGCAGGTTCGACAGGGCGCGCGGGCGCTCGCTCGCGGCCGGCCGGCGAATTTCGTTTGGAGGATTTGCGGTCATTTGCCCGCGCCCATCGCCCGCTGCGACGCACGAAGCAAGGCCGGGGCCGTGGGCGATGTAATGTTGTAACTTCTCGGACATTGGCCTATATACGGCGCTGCATGCTGCAACTGTCGATCCCGACCGGCCGGCTCGACCGGATCGCCATGGCCCTGTCCGGCCTGTGCGTTGTCCATTGCCTCGGCACGGCCGTCCTGCTCGGCCTGATTTCGGCTGCCGGATCGTCGATCGGTGCGGCCTGGGTGCACGAGATCGGCCTGACCTTGGCAATGATCCTCGGGAGCATCGCGCTGGGCCGCGGGATCTTCGAGCATGGCTTCATGATGCCGAGCGCGGTCGGCGGCCTTGGCCTCGGAGTCATGGCTGGCGCCCTGACCTTGCCGCATGACGGGACCGAAGCGGCCTATACGGTGGCCGGCGTGCTTATCCTCGCGCTCGGGCACCGCCTCAACGTGATGGCCGCCGAATAGGGGAGCCATTGCCCGCGCGCGGCGCGAGGTTTATTCGAACCATGTTCATGGCCCGGCACGATCATCAGATGCACGAAGGCGAGGCGCTCCGCGCCGCTGCTCGCGAGCGGCTGACCAAGCAGGGCGAGCAATGGACCGACATGCGCGCCTCGGTGTTCGACGCCTTGGCCAATTTCGAGAAACCGGCGAGCGCCTATGACATCGCGGAGGCGGTGTCGAAGAAGCAGGGTCGCCGAGTCGCCGCCAACAGCGTGTACCGTATCCTCGACCTGTTCGTCGGAGCGAACCTCGCGCGCCGCGTCGAAAGCGCCAATGCTTATGTCGCGAACCAGCATCCCGATTGCCTCCACGACTGCATTTTCCTCATCTGCGACAGTTGCGGACAGACGGTGCACATCGACGACGACAGCCTGTCGGGCGGCGTGCGCCAGGCCGCGCAGAGCGCCGGCTTCTCGGGCGCTCGGCCGGTGATCGAGGTGCGCGGCACGTGCGGCGACTGCGAAGACGCCTGAGCATTTCCTGAGCATTCGCTGAAATCCTCGAGATGCGGGGCGCGGCTGGTGACAAATGCCGGCGCTTCAGCGTAAGGCGCGCGCCAATGACCGACCGACCCGAAACCCCGTTGCTCGACACGGTTCAATATCCCGCCGACATTCGCGCGCTCGCCAGGGACCAGTTGCCGCAGCTCGCCGACGAACTGCGTCGCGAGGTGATTTCCGCGGTATCGGTAACGGGCGGGCACCTTGGCGCCGGGCTCGGCGTTGTCGAGCTCACCGTCGCCGTCCATTATGTGTTCGACACGCCCGACGACAGATTGATCTGGGACGTCGGTCACCAGGCCTATCCGCACAAGATCGTCACCGGCCGCCGCGACCGCATTCGAACGCTGCGGCAGGGCGGGGGGCTCAGCGGCTTCACCCGGCGCAGCGAGAGCGAGTACGACCCGTTCGGCGCCGCGCACAGCTCGACCAGCATTTCCGCTGCGCTCGGCTTTGCCATCGCCAACAAGCTTGCGGACGACCCGCACCGCGCGATCGCGGTCATCGGTGACGGCGCGCTTAGCGCCGGCATGGCCTATGAGGCGATGAACAATGCTCATGCTGCGGGCAACCGGCTGATCGTCATCCTCAACGACAACGACATGTCGATCGCGCCGCCTGTCGGCAGCCTGCGCAACAGCCTCGCTCGCCTCGTGAGCTCGAACAAATATCTCGCGCCGCGCAAGCTCGCGCAGCGGCTCGCCCGGGCAATGCCCGAACCGTTGCACGTCGCCGCACGGAAAGCCGAGGAATATACGCGCGGCTGGCTGACCGGCGGGACGCTCTTCGAGGAACTCGGCTTCTATTATGTCGGCCCCGTCGACGGCCATAACGTCGAGGCGTTGGTGGACGTTCTGGAGAACGTCCGCGACGCCGACGTCGGCCCGATGCTCGTCCATGTGGTGACGCAGAAGGGCAAGGGCTACGCGCCGGCCGAGAACAGCGCCGACAAATATCATGGCGTGGTCAAGTTCGACGTGGTCTCGGGCGTCCAGGCCAAGGCCGCCGCCGCCGCGCCGAGCTACACCAGCGTCTATGCCAGGGCACTCACCGCCGAGATGGAGCGCGACGAGAAAGTCGTCGCGATCACCGCGGCGATGCCGTCGGGCACCGGGCTCGACAAGGTCGCCGACAAGTTCCCCGAGCGTACGTTCGACGTCGGGATCGCCGAGCAGCACGCCGTCACCTTCGCTGCCGGGCTTGCGGCTCAGGGCTACCGGCCGTTCGCGACCATTTACTCGACCTTCCTGCAGCGCGCCTACGACCAGGTGGTCCATGACGTCGCGATCCAGAATCTGCCGGTGCGCTTCGCGATGGACCGTGCCGGGCTGGTCGGCGCCGACGGCGCCACGCATTGCGGCGCGTTCGACCTTGCCTACCTCTGCACCTTGCCGAACTTTGTGGTGATGGCCGCGGCCGACGAGGCCGAGCTGTGCCACATGGTGCACACGATGGCGCTGCACGACAGCGGGCCGATCGCGGTTCGCTATCCTCGTGGCGAGGGTAGGGGTGTACCGCTTCCCGAGGTGCCGCAGGCGCTCGAGATCGGCAAGGGCCGGCTGATCCGCGAGGGCAAGACGGTCGCCATTCTGTCGCTTGGGACTCGGCTTGCCGAGGCGGAGAAGGCCGCCGACGAGCTGGAGGCGCGGGGGCTTTCGACCACAATCGCCGACCTGCGCTTCGCCAAGCCGCTCGACGCCGAGCTGATTCGCCGGCTGATGACCACGCACGAGGTAGTCGTCACGGTCGAGGAAGCGGCGGTTGGCGGGCTCGGCGCGCATGTCCTGACGCTGGCCAGCGACGAGGGGCTGCTCGACGGCGGCCTCAAGATCCGCACGATGCGCCTGCCCGATCGCTTCCAGGACCACGACAAGCCCGAAAAGCAATATGACGAAGCGCGGTTGAACGCCCCGCATATCGTCGAGACGGTGCTCAGGGCCCTGCGCGTCAACAGCGCCGGCGTCGAGGAGGTCCGGGCGTAGCCAAGCTTCGCGCAGACCAGCTGCTCGTGAGCCGCGGGCTGGCGGAGAGCCGAACACGGGCGCAGGCGCTGATCATGGCGGGGGCGGTGTTCAGCGGCGAAAAGAAGCTCGCCAAGCCCGGCGACCTGCTCGCCGAGGACGCGGCGCTTGAAGTCCGCGGGAAGGACCACCCCTGGGTC
>DATEEM010000035.1:0-9214 GCA_035281125.1 Sphingomicrobium sp.
CGGCGCCCGCCGCCGACTGTTGCTCACGCGACCGGCGGCGGCGCTCGATCCGGGCGACCACGTCGCTGAGCGACGGACCCGGCGCGGCGGCCGGGCGGCGCTCGGCCGGCTTGCGCGGCGGCGGGCTTTCCACCGGAGCAGCCTCGACCAGCGCTTCGGTCGCCTCATCCGCCGGCGCGGTCAATTCGGGGTGCAGGGCCTCGACGAAGTTGCGCGTCTCCTGGTCTGCATCGGCGAGCAGGGCGCGCCATTGCGCCGGCGCGATGCTCGCCGCGGCGAGGACCGGGGCCGAGACGCTGAGCTTGTCGGCGACGAAACATTCGAGCAGCCCGAGCGGAAGCGGAAGCGCGGCGACCGCCCGGGCGGCCGCGGCGCGCAGGGATTCATCGACGTTCGGCGCTTCGGCCTGGATCGATTCGAGCGCCTGCAGCACGACCGGGCTGGAGCTGTTGGGCCCGGCGCGCGCGACGAGGTCGACCAGCTGCCGCCAGCGCACCGCCGTGTCATGGCGGTCGCTCGCAGGCTGGTTCAAAACAGTGAGCAATCGATCGTCGAACCGCACCGGCTGTCCCGCATCCTCCAGACGCACTGAACGCCGGCTCTATGCGCGCGTTTACATTGCGCTAACCCGCGAGTGCTTAACCATCCCGAAACGGGACAGATCGGACAAGCCCACCCAAGCGCGCGAAGGGACAGGAGTTCCGCGGTCGGGAAGCGCCGGCTGGAGCGGCGCTTGCCCCGCTCAGGATCACGACTGGCGCAGGTAGATCAGCCAGAATTTCGCGATTTCGGCGCGTTGGCCGGTTACCGCCTTGAACGCCGCTTCCGCGCCGGCCTTGTCCCCGGCGCGGGCGAGGGCCTCGCCGAGGCGCAGGTTGGCAAGGCTCGCATCGGCGCCCTTGGCCAACGCCTGACGATAGAGTTCGGCCGCCTTCTGGTACTGGCCGGCGCCGTAATAGCGATCGCCGACGCGAATGAATGCGGTCGGCACGGCGGCGCCCTTCTCGGCTGCCGCGAGGTCGGCTGCGGTCGGCACCTTCTTGTTCTTCAGCTCGGCCAGGATCTCGGCGATGATCGGGTCGCTGGCATTCACCTTTCCGGCCGCGACCGCCTCGTCCATCAGCGACTTGGCTTCACCATAATTGGCCTGGCCCGCCGCTTCCCAGGCGTAGATATGATAATCGTTGGTGCCCTTGAGGGCGTTGGTAAGCCGCGCGAGCCGCAAAATGTCGAAGGCGGTCGCGGCGTCGGGCCGCGCGCTGTTGCGGTAGATCAGCATCGCGTTGCGCCAGCTTTCCGGACTCGGATAGGCGGCGATCCATTGCCGGCCGATCTCGATCGCCTCCGGGGATTGCGAATCGTAAGCCGTCTGCACGGCCATTTGGTAAAGCAGCTCCGGTGGCTTCTGGCCGGCCGCGACCCGCGCCTGGATCGCCTTCAGGAAGCCGGCCGCCGCGACGCCCTTTTGGCCAGCCGCGGCCTGCGCCTGCGCCAGGACCTCGAGCAACTCGGGATCGTTCGGCGTCATCGACGCGGCGCGCTGGAACGAGGCTGCGGCCGGAGCGAACTGCTTGGCGTTGAACTGATGCGATCCGAGGTCGCGATAGAGGTCGGACACCTTCTTCGTGTCGAGCACGCCCGAGGCAGCCAGCGCATCGACCGCGGCGGCCAGCGCCGGGAGGTTGTTCGCGTCGATCGCAGCCTGGCGCTGGAACAGCGCGACGAAATAGCGGTCCTCCTTGGTCTTCGCGACGGCCTGGGCGGCCGCGACCTTGGCCGGGATGCTTGCGGCGTCCTTGGCCTGGACCGCCTTCTGCAGCTCGCCGAGCGCCTTCATCGCTCCCGAGGACGGCCGCAGCTCGCCCTCCTTCGCCTCGGTCTGCGCCGGTTCGGGTCCCTTGTCGCGATCGTTCGAGCGGGTCAGCTGGCCGAACGCCGGGACGGAGGCAAACGCAAGGACGATGCCGAGCGCGGAAATGGTGGGCTTCATTCGATCTGTCTCCCCGTAGGAACCTGTTGCGATGGGATTTTCCGCGCGAGCGCTTAGTCCTTCGCGGCGGACACGCCAAGCGTCATGCGAGGCTGCGACTGAACGCGCATTGAACCGTCGCGACCCGGGCCTCGCGCGCGCGTACGTGCACGCGCGCGGGGTGGCGCTTGGCCGGCCGATGCACTACATAGGTGAAAGGGGGGCGGCATCCTGCTGCGACCCCCGCGTCCATTCCTAATCCACAGGACCGATTCTTGGCCACCGAACCTCCGGTCGACGAGCTTAACGACAGCGACACGCCGCCCCCGGGCGGAAGCGACATCGCGCCCATCTCCATCGTCGAGGAGATGAAGACCAGCTACCTCGACTACGCGATGAGCGTGATCGTCGCCCGGGCGCTTCCTGACGTCCGCGACGGCCTGAAGCCGGTCCACCGGCGGATCCTCTACGCCTGCCAGGAGGCCGGCTACGTCGCCGGGCGGCCCTACCGCAAGTCGAGCCGCATCGTCGGCGACGTCATGGGTAAGTATCACCCGCACGGCGACGCCGCGATCTACGACGCGCTGGCGCGGATGACCCAGAGCTGGTCGATGCGCGTCCCGCTGATCGACGGCCAGGGCAATTTCGGTTCGATGGACCCCGACCCGCCGGCGGCGATGCGCTACACCGAGGCGCGGCTGGCGAAGGTCGCCAACTTCCTGCTCGGCGATTTCGACAAGGACACCGTCGACTTCACGCCCAACTATGACGCGTCCGAGCGCGAGCCGCAGGTGCTCCCGGCGCGCTTCCCCAACCTGCTCGTCAACGGCGCCGGCGGGATCGCGGTCGGGATGGCGACCAACATCCCCCCGCACAACCTCGGCGAAGTGCTCGCGGCCTGCCGCGCCTATATCGACGATCCGGCGGTCACCACCGAAGCGCTGATGGAGCATGTGAAGGGCCCGGACTTCCCGACCGGGGCCATGATCCTCGGCCAGGCCGGGATCCGCAGCGCCTACACGACCGGCCGCGGCTCGATCCTCATGCGCAGCCGCGCGCATGTCGAGGAAGGCCGCGGCGACCGCCGCTCGATCGTGCTCACCGAGATTCCCTACCAGGTCGGCAAGTCGGGCCTCGTCGAGAAGATCGCGGAAGCGGCCAAGGATAAGCGCATCGAGGGTGTCTCCGACATCCGCGACGAATCCAGCCGCCAGGGCGTGCGCATCGTCATCGACCTGAAGCGCGACGCGACTCCCGACGTGGTGCTCAACCAGTTGTGGCGCCACACGCCCGCACAGTCGAGCTTCCCCGCGAACATGCTCGCGATCCGCGGCGGCCGCCCGGAAACGCTAACCCTGCGCGACTTCATCGAAGCGTTCATCCGGTTCCGCGAGGAGGTCATTACCCGCCGCTCGAAGTTCGAGCTGCTGAAGGCCCGCGAGCGGGCCCACATCCTGCTCGGCCTCGTCGTCGCCGTCACCAACCTTGACGAGGTGGTCAAGCTGATCCGCGGATCGGCGAGCCCCGCCGAAGCACGCGAAAAGCTGCTCGCGCGCGAATGGCCCGGCGACCAAATCCGCCCCTATATCGCGTTGGTCGAGGCGGTCGAGCCGCAGAGCAAGCGCGAAAAGTACAAGCTCAGCGAAGCGCAGGTCCGCGCCATCCTCGAGCTGCGCCTGCACCGGCTGACCGCCCTCGGTCGCGACGAAATCGCCGGCGAGCTGGCCGAGCTCGCCGCCAACATCGGCGAGCTGCTCGAGATCCTCGCCAATCGCGCCCGGCTGTACGAGGTGATGCGCGCGGAGTTCGACGAGGTCGAGGCCGAGTTCGCGACTCCCCGCGTGACGGAGCTCGCCGCGGCCGCCGACGGGATCGAGGACGAGGACCTGATCGAGCGCGAGGACATGGTCGTGACGGTGACCATGACCGGCTACATCAAGCGCACGCCTTTGTCGGTGTTTCGCGAGCAGAAGCGCGGCGGCAAGGGCCGCGCCGGGATGCAGACCAAGGAAGAGGATGCGGTCACCAACCTGTTCGTCACCTCGACGCACAACCCCGTGCTGTTCTTCTCGAATATCGGGCGAGTCTATCGACTGAAGGTCTGGCGCCTTCCCGAAGGCGGGCCCAACACCAAGGGCCGGCCGATGGTCAACCTGCTGCCGCTAGCCGAGGGCGAGACCATCTCGACGGTGCTGCCCCTGCCCGAGGACGAAGCCGAATGGGGCGGCCTCCACATCATGTTCGCCACGGCCCACGGCACGGTCCGGCGCAACAGCATGGCGGCCTTCACCAACATCCCGAGCGCGGGCAAGATCGCGATGCGCTTCGGCACCGGCGCGACCGACGAAACGGACAGCGACGAGAGCGACGAGCAGACCGACCCGACCGACCGGCTGATCGGGGTCGAGCTGCTGACCGAAGGCGACGACGTGCTGCTCGCGACGCGCCACGGCAAGGCGATCCGTTTCATGGCCACCGACGTCCGCGAGTTCCAGTCGCGGACCTCGACCGGCGTGCGGGGAATCCGGCTGCAGCCCGGGGACGCGGTCATCTCCATGTCGATCCTCCACCGCGTCGGGACGACCCAGGAGGAGCGCGAGGCCTATCTCCGCTTCGCCCCGTGGAAGGGCGAGAAGGAAGGCGAATCCCCGCTGCCCGCCGAGCGGATGGCCGAGCTCGCGGAAAAGGAACAGTTCATCCTCACCGTCACCGAGAACGGCTACGGCAAGCGTTCCTCGGCCTACGAATATCGCCGCACAAACCGCGGCGGCCAGGGCATCACCAATATCGACACGTCGGAGCGCAACGGCTGCGTCGTGGCGAGCTTCCCCGCCCACCAGGGCGAGCAGCTGATGCTGGTCACCAACCAGGGCAAGATGATCCGCACCACGGTGTTCGACATTCGCGTCATGGGCCGCAACACGCAGGGCGTGACGATCTTCCGCGTCGCCGAGGGCGAGCATGTCGTCAGCGTCGCCAAGATCGACGAGAGCGACGAGGAAGAGATCGACGTCGAGGGCGGCGAGGAATCGGCGCCGGTGCCCGACGCCGTCGTCGGCGAAAGCGAGCTCGAGAAGCCGGCCGACCCCGAGGCGGAATAAGTCGGCCCGGCGCTGGCATACTGCGACGAGCAGTGGAAACCGGGCGGGGTCGGGCCGCGTTCTCCTGACGAGAGTTCAAGGAGGTTCGCTCATGCCCCTTCCCCACAATGCGCTGGTTCTTGTCGCCGACGGCCGCAAGATGCTCCTTTTCCGCAATCACGGCGACGAAAGTCACATCGATCTGAGGACCGAGGCGCATGACCAGCGCGAGGACCGGAAGGACAGCGAGATCAAGACCGATTCCGCGGGCAGCCAGGGCCAGCGCTGGGGCGACGCCCGTCCGGCGATGGACGAAACCGACTTCCACCAACAGGAGGAAGACCGGTGGATCAAGGAGGCGGCGGACGAGCTGAAGAAGCGCGCGCTGCGCAACGATTTCGACGCGCTCGCGGTGGTCGCGCCGCCCAAGGCGCTCGGCGTGCTCAAGAAGAATCTCCACAAGGAGGTCGAGCGGCGCCTCGTCGTCACCGTCAACAAGGAGATGAGCGGACGCCCGATCCCCGACATCGAGGCCTTGCTCGGCGCCCAGATGCAGCCGGAGTTGCCCGACGTCTGAGCGCCTGCCCCCCGTCTATACGATCGGCCATTCGACGCGCTCGATCGCGCAATTCGCCGCGCTCCTCGCCGCGGGTGGCGTTCGCCTGGTCGTCGACGTCCGGACGATCCGCCGCTCGCGCACCAACCCGCAGTTCAACGAAGAGGTCATGGCCGACGCCTTGCGGCCGTTCGGCCTCGACTATCGGCCGGCGCCGGGGCTCGGCGGGCTGCGCGGCCGCTCGCCGGGCGTCGCCGAACAGACCAACGCGTTCTGGGAAAATCGGAGCTTTCACAATTATGCCGATTACGCTCTGTCCGACGCCTTCGCCGCCGGGCTCGAGTGGCTGCTCGAAGAATCCGCGGCGCGGCCGTGCGCGATCATGTGCGCCGAAGCCGTATGGTGGCGCTGCCACCGGCGGATCATCGCCGATTATTTGATCCTTCACGGCCGGCAGGCGATCCATTTGATGGACGGGCCGCGGCTCGACCCCGCGCGGATGACCGCCGGCGCGGTCGAGCGCGACGGAAAGCTGGTCTATCCTGCCCCGGGCCCCGGCGAAGCGCCTAGCCCCGCTCGCCCGCGCTCCCGGGCGAAGGCATCGGCTGCGGGGGCGGCGCCGGCGGCGCGACGATGAGGCTTTGCGCCTGGAGGAGGTGCATCCGGATCGCCGGCGCCGCCTGCGACGCGGCGGTGCGCAGCGCGGGGACGTCGCCACTCGCCGCATAGGTCTGCATCAGGTTGAGGGCATTCTGGTGGGCGCTGATCTGCGCCTGCTGGAAGGCCATGTCGAACGCCGGGCCGCTGCCCGAGGCGCGAAGCTGGTCGAGCATCGCCTGGTGCTGCGGCAGCAGCGCCGGCGCGGGCGGCGTCAGCCCGGCCGCGGTCGCCGCCGCGGCGAGCGCCTGGCTCAGCCGGGCATGGTCGGCGATCAGCATGTTGGCGAAGTTGCGGACGCCGGGGTTCTGCGACATCTGCAGCGCGAGCTGGCTCGACTGGATCTCGAACTGGTCGCCGCTTGCCGCCAGGGCCATGAAGCCGGGCGCGAAACGCGGGTCGTTGGGGTCGACGACCGCGGCCGGCGGCGGCGGCGGAGGCGCGGCGCTCTGGCACGCCGCGAGAAGCGCCGCGCCGCCGAGCAGGATTGCGACTTTCCTCATCATCTCTCTCCGAAAAATCGTTGCGGCAAAGTAACCGGTGAGCTTCGGCCCGGTTCCGATGGCCGACCCTGGGCGGCGCTCAAGGAAAAAGATCGACAACCTCGGCGTCTGCCGCGACCGACTTCAGCAGCAAGGTTCGGTGGCAATGCGCCGGCTCGCGCTCCATGCACAGCAAGGCGCTCGGCTTTTCGCGGGCGAGCTCGATCATCTGGGCCGATTGCGCGATCGCCTCGGGCAGCTCGAGCTGGCCGGCGTAAATGCGCTTCAAATCCTCGTCGCGGTGGGCTCGAGCCGCGGCCCGGCCTGCCGCCGGCGTACCGAGCGCGCGCAGATGGACATAATCGATGCCCGCTTCGCCGAGCGCATTGCGCAGCGGCGTTTTGGAAAATCCGGGACGACGCGAATTGGCGATCGCCCGCACGTCGATCACCCGCTCGACGCCGGCATTGTGGAGCGCGGCGATAAACTCGCCGACCGTGGTGTCTTCATAGCCGATGGTGAAGATGCGCACCGGCATCATATTGTCATCAGATCGCGGCCGACGATCACGCGCCCCGAATAATGGCGCCGAACCGGGGCAAGCCATTCCTCGTCGGGCACATCGGGGTTTTCCGCGGGTACGAAGTGCGACAGCACCAAAGTCTTCACGCGCGCTGCCGCCGCTACCCGGCCGACCTGTTCGGCGGTCGTGTGATGGCCGATGATGCTCTTCGCGAGCGAGTCACGCCCGGGCAGGGAGCCGAGCATCTCCGGCACTCGCTCGGCAAGCATCACCTCGTGCACCAATACGTCCGCGTCGGCCGCAAGCTTCACCAGCTCGTCGGACTCTCGCGTGTCGCCGGAAATCACGATGGAGCGATCGGGCGCGTCGAAACGATAGGCGAACGCCAGCGGAAGCGGCGGATGCGGGACTTTGGCTGCGGTGACGCGGACCTCGCCATCCCGCATGACCTCGCCCGCGCGAACGAGATCGTGGGCGCGGATAAGCGGGGCGAAGGGCGGGCGACCCTCGTCGCGAATCCGCAGGTCGATGTCGTACGATTGGTAGCGCAGGTAATCGCGGATCATGCGCCGCGTCGGCGGCGGGCCCCAGCAGTCCACGCGGGTTGCAAGGCCCGACTGCCAGGCGAGCTGAAGCAGCGCGCCGAGATCGATGTTGTGGTCGGAATGGTGGTGCGTGATGAACACGTGCCGCAGGTCGCGCGGCGCCAGCCCGGCGAGGACCAGCTGGCGAGCGACGCCGCTTCCGCAATCGACGACGTACAGCTTGCCGCCGCTGACGATGACTTGCGCGCTTCCCGATCGCCGCTTCCTCGGGCGGGGCCCCCCGGCCGTCCCCAGCAGGACGAGACGCGTGCGATTGGCTGCGACCGGTTGCGCGGAAAGCGGGCTCGCCAGGATGGCGGCGCCAATTCCCGCCACCGCAGTGCGCCGATCGCAATCCATTGGCCGACTTTTGCATTCAACCATGCGTTCGTCGAGGCTAAAGGTGCGCCCATGCCTTTCGACATCCACATCATCGGCGGCGGGCTCGCCGGCAGCGAGGCCGCGTGGCAGCTCGCCGAGGCGGGGTTTCGCGTGCGTCTCAGCGAGATGCGCGGCGGCGGCGACATGACGCCGGCGCACGAGACGGACCGCCTCGCCGAAATGGTCTGCTCGAACAGCTTCCGCTCCGACGATGCCGAGAACAATGCCGTTGGCCTGCTCCACCAAGAGATGCGGGCGCTGGACTCGCTGGTCATGCGTGCGGCCGACAAGCACCGCGTGCCCGCCGGGTCGGCACTTGCCGTCGACCGCGACGGCTTCGCCGCCGAAGTCACCGAGGCCATCGAAGGCCATCACAACATTTCCGTCGTCCGCGAGCGGGTCGACGCCCTGCCCGACCATCCGACGATCATCGCCACCGGCCCGCTGACCGGCTCGAAACTGGCCGAAGCGATCGCCAGGGAGACCGGCAGCGACGCCCTCGCCTTTTTCGACGCTATCGCTCCGATCATCCACAAGGACAGCATCGACATGTCAGTCTGCTGGATGGCAGCGCGGTGGGACAAGGGCGGGAAAGACTATATCAACTGCCCGCTCGATAAGGCGCAATACGAGGCGTTCGTCGCCGCATTGAACGAGGGCGAAAAGACCGAGTTCAAGGAGTGGGAGAAGGACACGCCCTATTTCGAGGGCTGCATGCCGATTGAGGTGATGGCGGAGCGCGGTGTCGAAACACTGCGCTACGGCCCGATGAAAGGCGTCGGGCTCGACGACCCGCGCACGGGGCGCTGGCCTTATGCCGTCGTCCAGCTGCGTCAGGACAATGCGCTCGGGACCTTGTGGAACATGGTCGGCTTCCAGACCAAGCTGAAGCACGGCGAGCAGGTCCGCATATTCCGCACCATCCCCGGGCTCGAGAACGCCGAGTTTGCACGGCTGGGCGGAATCCACCGCAACAGCTTCA
>DATEEM010000036.1:0-3699 GCA_035281125.1 Sphingomicrobium sp.
GCGCCCGCCGCGCTTCAACAGGCGTCGCATCTCGGCGAACACGGCGGGAAGGTCGGGCTCGTGGTGGAGCGCGGCGAGGCTGACGACTGCGACCAGCGAGCCGTCGCCGAGCGGGACGGCGGTGATCGTGGCCCGGATGCACTCGACTCCGGCCGGACAAGCGCGGACGAAGTCGTCCGACGGGTCGACCCCGACGTAGCGCAACCCCGCGGGCAGATGCGCGGCGAGATAGCCGCCGCCCGAGGGCATGTCGCACAGCAGCCCGGTTCGGCCGGCAAGCGGCTCGAGCGCCGCCGCGAACTCCGCGTCACGCGCCCGCGGGCATTCGGCCATCGCCGCGTGATAGGCCGCGCCGCGCTCGGCGAAGATCTCGGCGTAGCTGTCGAACATCAGGCGGTGAGCTTGATCTGGGAGATCCGCGAAACCTCGGCCGGAAGACCGAGCAGTTCGCGCAGCGCGGCCCGCGCCGGGGCGACGCAGTGCTTGAGATATTCGAACTGCGGGTCGGGCGACAAAGGGAAGAAGCTCATCGTCGCATTGGCCTCGAACAGCACGACCTCGCCGCTTTGCGTCACGCCATAGTCCATGCCGAAGAAGTCGAGCGGCATGCGTTCGCGCACGGCCTCGAGCACATCGCGGATGGGGCGCGGGAAGGGGTCGTCGCTCTCGATCAGCGCGCGCTCCTCGGCGACCGTGTCGGGATGCTCGGCCATGAACCGGCCGCGGTCCTTGGCATGGACGTTCCAATGGTCGGACGCCAGCATGTGGCGCAGGATGATGCGCTCGCCGATGAAGAAGGCGCGGTACTTGCGATAGAGGCCATCCGCGCCGGCGAAATCGACGAACTCGGTCGCGACGTGATCGCCGGGGGTCAGCGCCGCCAGGGCCTCGTCGAGGCCGTCGAACCTGCCGACGATCTTGCCGCTATGGGTGCCGACCTGGCGCAGGATCAATGGCGGCTCGACGCCGGCCTTGGCGAGGACCGACGCCGCGATGGCCGGCTTGCTGCCGTTCAGCCGCACCGTCTTCGGCACGATCAGCCCCGGGATTCCGCTGAGCAGCTTCGCCACCTGGTCGCGGGTGGTGCGGAGCACCGCCTCGGGCCGGTTGATCACCCGGCCGTTCGCGCCGCGCAGCAGCTTGCGGAGCGTTTCCAGCGTCTTGGAATTCTGCTCGGGCTCGGTGATCAGGTTCAGCATCACCTTGTAGCCGCTGAGGTCGGCCTGGCGCGACTGGCGGATATAGTTGCGGCTGACGTGGAGCCGGTGATGCGGGACCGGCGGGACCAGCAGCTTGGTGAGGTCAGACGTCCCGGTGACGATGATCTTCGAGCCGGCGCGGGTGATCCGGTCCGCCGCGTCGCCGCTGCCGATGATGAACAGAAGGTCCGCGTCCCCCGCCATGGCCGCGGTCAATGTCATCGCGAGCGCAGCGACGCAATCCGGGTCAGACGACCGGTCCTCCGAAGGGCGAAAGCGCGACGGGGAACCTTACCACAATCATCGCATCAAATGGCCGCCGGGCTCCGCTTCGTTGCGGCTGGTGGGGACAAACAGGAGTGAGAAATGTCCGATATCAGCCGTCTTGCGAACACCGAACCTGTGCCGGACTCCGTGGTGACGCGCCGAAATGCAATCCAGATCGCGGGCGTGACATTGATCGCGACGTCGCTGCTCGGCACGACCGGATGCGCGTCGGCGCTCAAAGGCGCCGTCGCTCCTGTTTTCCCGCGCGTCGATACGGGACCGATATCTCCCCAGACCGTCGCCGGCGTCCCGATCGGCGCGCTCAACGGCGGGACAAAGCCGATTTTCGTCGCCCCGGCGGGCAGCATGGACCCGGTGGCCCACTCGGTCGCCGACACGCTGTTCTGGGGCGAGCAGCTGATGGAGCATGCCATGTTCATTGCGATGCTCATGCCTGGCCCCGAGCTCATCGGACCGCGGACGGAGGCCGAGCAGCTACAGCGGAAATTCACCGACCACCTCGCACGCCTGCGCGGCAGCCGCCTCGACCGCTCCAACTATGCCGCTTTCAACAATTCGAGCCTCGGGCTTACGAACGCGATCATCGACTATAAGCGGCGCATGGAGGCGGCTCAGACGGCAGGCCAAATCCGCTCGCTCGTCTGGCCGATGTTCTTCGCGCATGTGCGTCATGAGGCGGAGCGGTTTGCGCGCCGGCTGGATCAGCTCAACCGGGGCGACGCGGCGTTCGACCGCCGCGAGGTGGTGCCGTTCTGGGCCGACAAGATGGAGGAGCATTCCTTGTTCGTGGCGCATCTGCTCGACCCCAGCGAGCAGGCCCTTATAGGCGCCGCCAGATCGAGCGCAGGTCTGTTCGGCAAGCTCGAGACGGCTCCCGTGGGAAGCAAGGCGCCGGCGATGGCGGCCGCTCACCAGATCATCGACTTCAAGGTCGCGGCCGAAAAGGGCATCCAGGCGGGCCAGATCAAGAGCATTATCAATCCGGCTCTCGCGGACCACGTCCGGCGCGAGGCGATCAGGTTCAAGGACGAGCTGGAGCGCTCGGTCTGACCGCCTGACAGGCGGCGGCCTGGTTTGAAGCGCGGGGGATCGTCCGCGCACCGCAACCGGCTGCGTTCGAATCCCCCGCTCGCAATGACGAAGAGACTTCGCTAGCGCGCGGTCATGACCGCGCTCGACGTGTTTGTCTTCCTGCTGTTGATCGGCGGCGCCGCCGTCGGCTTCGTGCGCGGTTTCGTGCACGAGGTGATTTCGCTCGCCGCCTGGGTCGTCGCGATCGTCATGCTGAAGCTGTTCCACACGCAATTGTGGACGGGGTTCATCGGCACGTTCGGAACCAGCTCGGCGGCCGCGGCGGTCCTGGCGTTCGCGGTGCTGTTCGTGCCGAGCTTCTTCCTGGTGAAGCTCCTCGCCCGGCAACTTGGCGGGCGGACGCGCCGCGTGCCTGTCCTCGGCCCGGTCGACCGCGTGCTTGGTGGCGGGTTCGGGATGCTCAAGGGCCTGATCGGCGCGACCCTCTTCTTCCTCCTCGCCAACCTCGGGACCGACATGGTTTACGGACCGCAGTCCGAGCGGCCGCAATGGATGCGGATGTCGCGCAGCTACCCGCTGCTGATGGCCAGCGGGCGGGCGATCGTCGATTTCGTCGAGGCGCGGCGGCATTCCGATCCGCCTCGCGAGAAGAAATCATGATCCGACTGTACGACACGATGACGCGCGAGAAGCGGCCGTTCGTGCCGCAACGGCCGGACCGCATCACCATGTATGTGTGCGGCCCGACGGTTTACGGCCGCGCGCACATCGGCAATGCCCGCCCGGCGGTGGTGTTCGACACGCTTGCCCGGCTGATCCGGCACGAGTTCGGCGAGAACAGCCTGGTCTATGCCCGCAACGTCACCGACGTCGACGACAAGATCATCGCCGCGGCCGAGGCGGAGGGCGTCGACCCGTCGGTGATTACCGAGCGTTACGAACGGCACTATCTGGAAGACATGGCCGCGCTCGGGGTCGAGCCGCCGACCATCGCCCCGCACGCGACCCAGGAGATCGCCGCGATGATCGCGATGATCGCGCGGCTGGTCGAGCTCGGTCACGCCTACCAAGCGCACGGCCACGTCCTGTTCTCGGTGCCCAGCGACCCGAGCTACGGCGTGCTCAGCAAGCGCGACCGCGACTCGATGATCGCCGGCGCGCGGGTCGAGGTCGCCCCGTA
>DATEEM010000037.1:0-15480 GCA_035281125.1 Sphingomicrobium sp.
TTCCTCAAGCTGTGGGCCGAAAAGCGCCGGCTTCCCGCCGATCGCTTCCTCGACGATCCCCTGACCGCGCTCGCCGCGGTCATCCTATTCGACCAGTTCCCGCGCAACATGTTCCGCGGCCATGCCGACCAGTTCGCGACCGACCATCTCGCCATGGCGATCGCTCGCGGCGCGATTGATCGGGAGTTTGATGAGCGGCTCGACCCGCAGGAGCGGGGTTTCCTCTACATGCCGTTCCAGCACAGCGAAGACCTGGCCGACCAGAAGAGGGCTCTGCAGCTTTATACCCGGTTAGGGAATGACGAGCAGCTGCATTACGCCAACCTTCACCACGACATCATCGAGCGGTTCGGACGCTTCCCGCACCGTAACGCCATCCTCGGCCGGGCGCCGCGACCCGAGGAGGTCGCGGCGGGCGACGTGGTCCCCTGGTGAGCGGTTTGGTCGAGCTGCGCCGGTTCAACAAGCTGATTGAAGCCGAGATCGCGCGCACGTTCCTCGAAAGCCACGGCGTTCAAGCGATCGTCTTCGATTCCGGCCTGAACATCGTTGAGGGCGGCGGCCTTGCCACTGCCGTCCGGCTGATGGTCCTCGGGGAGGATTATGAAGAAGCCGTCCGGCTGCTGGAGCAGGCGCCCTAGAGCAAATGCGCGATCGGCGAGGGGTTGAACCCTTCCTTGGTGAGCCGCTCTTCGATCTCCTCCCTCGACGCCCCCGACGAGCGCTTGGCGAGCGCCCAGGTCAGGGCCGAGCGCGTGCCCGAGCGACAGAAGGCGAGCAGCTTGCCGTCGCCGGCCTCAGCCATGGCTTCCTGCATGCATTCGACATCGGCAGGGCCGATCCCGCGCAAGATTGGAACGAAGCGGTACGCGATTCCGGCCGCCTCCGCTGCCTGCTCGATGTCTTGGGCGAGCGGCTGGCCCGGCTCTTCTCCGTCGGGCCGGTTGTTGACCAGCATGGTGATGCCCTGGCTCGCCAGCTCGGCGACCTCGTGCGGAGCGATCTGGCCACTGACCAGGGTCTTGTCGTCGAGTTGACGGATCATGGCTTCCACCCCTCGCATCACTCGGCGGCCTCGGCAACCTCTTCGGCGGCTCGCTCGGCGGCCTGCCGGTACCACAGGTCCGCGTAGAGGCCACCGCGCTCGAGCAGTTCGTCATGCGCCCCGCGCTCGGCCACACGGCCGTGTTCGAGCACCACGATCTGGTCCGCTCCGACGATCGTGGATAGCCGGTGCGCAATGATGATCGTCGTTGGGCTCTCGGCGACTTCGGCGAGCGTTTCCTGGATCGCCTGCTCGGTCCGGCTGTCGAGCGCGCTGGTGGCCTCGTCGAGCACCAGGATCGGCGGGTTCTTGAGCAGTGTTCGAGCGATCGCGACGCGCTGCTTCTCGCCGCCGGAGAGCTTCAGGCCGCGCTCGCCGACCGTCGATTCATATTTGTCCGGAAGCGCTTCGATGAAGCGGTCGATGGCAGCTCCGCGCGCCGCGGCCTCCACCTCGTCCGGCGTGGCGTCCGCCCGGCCATAGGCGATGTTGTAGCCGATCGTGTCGTTGAACAGGACGGTGTCCTGGGGGACGATCCCGATCGCCGCGCGAAGGCTCCTTTGGGTCACGCCGGCGATATCCTGGCCGTCGATGGTGATCCGTCCCGCGGTCGGATCGTAGAAGCGGTAAAGCAAGCGGGCGATGGTTGACTTGCCCGCGCCCGACGGCCCGACGATCGCGCAGCTAGTTCCCGCCGGGATGTCGAGGTCGAGCCCGTCGAGGATCTGGCGGCCGCGCTCGTAACCGAAGGTCACGCCCTCGAAGCGGACCTCGCCGCGCGTGACATTCAGCGGCTCGGCGCCAGGCTGGTCGGTAACCTCGGCCGGCGTGTCGAGCAGGTCCCACATCGCTTCCATGTCGATCAGCCCCTGGCGGATCGAGCGATAGACCCAGCCGAGCATGTCGAGCGGCCGGAACAGCTGCATCAAGAGGGAATTCACCAGCACGACGTCGCCCGGCGTGAAGCGGCCTTGGCTCCACCCCCACACGGTGAAGATCATCGCTCCGGCCATCATCAGGTTGGTGATGAACGCCTGGCCGATGTTGAGCCAGGCGAGCGAGGTCTCGTTGCGCACGGCCGCGCGCGAGTAGGCGGCAACGGCCTCGTCATAGCGGCTCGCCTCGCGCTCCTCTGCACCGAAATATTTGACCGTCTCGTAGTTCAGCAGCGAGTCCACCGCTCGGCCGATCGCCCTGTTGTCGACATCGTTCATTTGCCGCTGCAGCTGTGCGCGCCAGTCGGTCACCCGGCGCGTGAAGGTGATGTAGATCGCGACCATCGCCAGCGTCGCGGCGACCAGGCCGGCCCCGAACTTGACGAAGAAGATGATGCAGATCGCGGCGAGCTCGATGAAGGTCGGGGCGATGTTGAACAGGAGGAAATAGAGCATCATGTCGATGCTCTTGGTCCCCCGCTCGACGATCTTGGTCAGCGATCCGGTCCGCCGTTCCAGGTGGAAGCGAAGCGAGAGATCGTGGACGTGGCGGAAGACGCGCGTCGCGAGCCGCCGCGCGGCGTGCTGCCCGACCTTTTCGAACAAGGCGTTGCGCAGATTGTCGGACAGGACGCCGGCGAAGCGCGCGGTGGCGTAAGCGGCGACGAGGCCGGCCACGATCGCGAACGGCGCCGCGCCCGCGGACATCCCGTCGATCACCGCTTTGTAGGCGAACGGCATGACGAGGACCGCGGCCTTGCCCGCGAGGACCAGCATGACGGCGGCCACGACCCGGGCTTTCAGCTCGGCTTCGCCCCTGGGCCAGAGCATCGGGAGGAAGCGCCACAATGCGCGCAGCCCGCCGCTGCTCCCGACCGTTTGCTCTGCCGCCTGCGCCATCGCGCTTAGGTAGGATCGGGGAGGCGAAGCGGCAAATGCGCGAGCCGGAGCCGCGGAACGCCGGCGCCAGGCAAGGGGTTGTGACGCCAAGGAGAATGCCATGGCCGACGTCATCGAACCGATGATCCACGAAGACCGGCTGCCGGGTCACGAAAGCGAACTCGAGCCCAAGCCGGACTGGCGGCCCCGCTACCCCGGTTCCGGCCGCCTCAAAGGCAAGGTCGCGCTGATCACCGGCGGCGACAGCGGAATCGGCCGGGCGGTCGCCGCCTTGTTCGCGCGCGAGGGCGCCGACGTCTCCATCGTTTACCTGTGCGAGCACGACGATGCTGAGTTCACGCGGCGGATCGTCGAAGAGGAGAGCCGGCGGGCCGTGACCATCGCCGGCGACATCGGCGACAAGGGCTTTTGCGAGCAAGCGGTCAAGCGGACCGTCGATGAGCTCGGGCGGCTCGACATCCTCATCAACAATGCGGGGGAGCAGCATCCCGACGAGGACATTCGCGACATCACCGAGGAGCAATTGAAGCGCACGTTCCAGACCAATATCTTCGGGATGTTCTTCATGACCCAGGCGGCGATGCCGCACCTCAAGGAAGGGTCCGCGATCATCAATTGCACTTCGGTCACGATGTACCGGGGCTCGGCGGAACTGCTCGACTATAGCTCCACCAAGGGCGCGATCGGCGCGTTCACCCGATCGCTCGCGAAAAACCTCGTCACGAAGAAGATTCGGGTAAACGGCGTCGCTCCCGGCCCGATCTGGACCCCGCTCAACCCATTCGGCGGCCAGAAGCCCGAGGACATCCCGGAGTTCGGAAAAGACACGCCGATGGGCCGCGCCGGCCAGCCGAACGAGGTCGCGCCGGCTTTCCTGTTCCTCGCGTGCGAGGACGCGAGCTACATGACCGGGCAGGTCCTTCATCCGGACGGGGGTGAATTCACGTCCAGTTGACCTTGCGGCGGCGGCGCGAATAGCGCTGCGGCATGTCCACCAATACCCGAGTGACCGAGGCTGTCGCCGCATTCCGCCGCGGCGAGCTCGAGCGCGCGCGGTCGCTCGCCAGGGCCCAGCTCGACGACGAGCAAGGTCCGCCCGAGGCCAATCACCTGCTCGGCCTGATCGACTGTCGCGAAGGCCGGCTTGACAGCGGTGTCGCGTATCTCCGCGCGGCGCTCGATGCGGAGCCTGGCAATCCGGCTTTTCGGGTCATGCTGGCGCGGGCGCTGGTCGATGCCGAACGCCCTCAGGAAGCACTTTCGGTCGCGACCGCCCCGAATGATGTTAGCCCTGCCGCGCTGGCATTGTGGCACGTCCGAGCCGAGGCCGCGCGGGGGGTGCCCGACCATCGTGCCGCCGCCGAGGCGTGGAAGATTCTCTGCGCCGCCCGGCCGGACGATTGGCGCTCTTGGAGCAATTACGGGGAAGCGCTGGCCGGTCTCGAGCGCTGGAACGAGGCCGCGGCAGCCTTTCGCCGGGCATGGACGCTCAACCCGCACGAGCTTCCACAGCAGATGAATTTTGCCGCGGCGCTGACCAAGGCGGGCTATCACGAAGAGGCGGCCGATCAGCTCCGGCAGATGCTGGACTCGGACGCTGGCGATGCTGCCAGCGTGCGGCTGACCCTCGCCCGCCTGCTCGCCGACCTCGGCAAGCACGAGGAGGCGATGTCCCAGCTCGACCGGGCGGCAGAGATCGCCGTCGGCGAGGGCGCGTCGGGCCAGGGCGATGCCGGCCTCCTGCGGATTGCCCTGCCGCAGCGAACCTCGAAGGCTACGCCCCTTGCGGCGTCGGACCTTGGCGCGGTCCGCGAGCTGGCATTGCTGCTGGAGCGGACCAACCGCATGGATGCGTTGCGCAACCTCCTCGACGAAGCGGTGGAAGCGGGCATCTCGCGCGAGCAACTGGGCTATCCCGCTGCGGCCATCGCCCTGCGCAGCGGCGAAGCGGCCGAGGCCCGCCGCCTGCTCGAGCTGGAGACCGCAGCGAGCGATCCCGTCCGCTGGCATCGGCTGATGGCGAAGATCCTCGATGCGCTCGGCGATACGACCGGCGCGTTTGAGGCCGCGGCGACCATGAACCGCTCAGTGCAGGACTTTGCCGACTGGGTCGGGAAGGGTGCCGAATACCGCCGACGGATCCGCGGCCTGGCTCGGACCGTCACCGAGAAGTGGGCAGGACGACTTCGTCCGCTCGAGCCAGGGGAAAGGCGCAGCCCTGCTTTTCTGGTGGGATTCCCGCGTTCGGGAACGACGCTTCTCGACACGTTCCTGATGGGTCATCCCGACGCGCATGTGCTCGAGGAGCTCCATATGCTCGGAGCGGCCGAGAAGGTGCTCGGCAACGTCGCGCACTTGCCCGACCGGTCGACCGAGCGGCTGGAGCAGGCGCGCCGCGCTTACTTCGCCGAGCTCGACCGCCACGTCGACCGCGATTTTGACGGCCTGATCGTCGACAAATTGCCGCTCAACATGCTCGGCCTGCCCGTGATCCACGCGTTGTTCCCGGATGCCCGGATCATCTTCGCGCAGCGCCACCCGTGTGATGCGGTGCTGAGCGGTTTCATGCAGAGCTTCACGCTCAATGACGCCATGGCCTGCTTTCTTACGATCGAGGATGCGGCCGATTTCTACGACGCGGCGATGAGCCTGTTTTCCGCCGCTCGCGAGACCTTCCCGGTCCCCCTGCACACCCTTGTCTACGAGGAACTGGTGGCCGATCCCGAAACCGCGCTGCGCCCCCTGATCGGCTTCCTCGGCCTCGACTGGCAGCCGGAGTTGCTCGACCATCGGTCGACGGCGAAGGCGCGCGGGGCGATCATCACGCCGAGCTACGACCAGGTGGTCCAGCCGTTGACCAGCGCGCCGAGCGGCCGCTGGCGACGCTACCAGCGCCAACTGGAACCGGTTCTACCCGTGCTGCTGCCATGGGCTAATCGGCTCGGTTACGCCGATTGACCGAATACGGATTACATTTGTAGCGACCTGTCCGGAATCGGACGTTCAACCGGCTCGGCCTCGCGCGACCGCATAGTGAAAAGTCCCAAGTTCCGGCGAAGCTTGCCGCAAATCTTTGCCGCGTTTCTGCGCCGACCACTGGAATCATTTGTATTTTTCAAATTGGCACGCCCCCTGCATTGTCTATGGCACGGGCCCGACGGTCGGGTCCGAGCCGAAAAAGAAGGGACGACCAAAATGACCACGACTCTGACGATCCGGAACGCCGCCACCGCTTTCGCCGGCGCGTTCATTACCGCGCTTCTGTTCGTCTCGGCCGCCACCTCGCTGCCGATCGCCTGAAGCTCATTCAATCCAGGAAAACCGAAATGAACGACCGTTTCCTGATCAACCGGCGCGACGCCAAGGTCATGGGCGTCGCGGCCGGCTTTGCCGATTACACCGGCGTCGATCCGACGATCGTCCGCCTCGCCATCGTCGCGCTGACCCTCATCACCGGGCCGGCGATGATCCTCTGCTACGTCCTGGCCGGACTGCTGGCGCCCCAAAAATAGGCCCCAGCCTCTCTTCCACCCTGCCGACCACGAGCGCATTTACGCCGCCGTGGCGGACCTGTTCGACCTTCAGCGTTTCCTTGACGCCCAGAGCGGCCGCTTCGCCATCGCGACCGCCGAGCTTCGCGCCGGCGACAAGCGAAGCCACTGGATGTGGTTCGTCTTTCCGCAGCTTCGCGAGCTGGGACGAAGCCCGACGGCGAAATTCTTCGGCATCGTCTCGATCCACGAAGCGCGCGCTTATGCCGAACATCCCATCCTCGGCGCGCGGCTCCGGCAAGTCGTCGAGAGCTTGCTCGACTGGGCCGGCCGGCGCAGTCCGGAGCAAATTCTCGGCCCGGTCGACGCCGTGAAGCTCCGGTCGAGTCTGACCTTGTTCGAAGCCGCTTCAGACGACGCGTTGTTCGCCACGGCGCTGGACGAGCTGTTCGGCGGCGAGCGCGATCCACTTACGCTGGCCTTGCTGCGCGGACCTTAATCGAAAAGCTCTTCGAGGAACGATTTGCGCCGCTTGTGTGGCTTATGGCCATAAGCGCGATCGCGATCCGGTTCGCGCTGCGACCATGAGCCTCCGGGCTGCTGGACTGGCGCCTGGGTCGCGTTGCGCTCGATGATCTTGTCGAGCTCGCCGCGGTCCAGCCAAACCCCGCGGCAGGTCGGGCAATAATCGATCTCGATCCCTGAGCGCTCGCTCATGACGAGCGCAGTTCCGTCGACCGGGCAGGCCATCGGCCCCGGATGATTTGGCATTCGTTGCTCCCATTTTGATCTGGCACTGAAGCGCTGCGAGCACCGTCCAGTTCCTACGGCCGTGTCTTGCCGTGCTGAGCCCGCGCTGGAACGCGCCTGGATCATGGGCTAGTCGTCCTGCGAAGGAGATCAGCGAATGCGCATGTTTCTCACTGGCCTCGCCGCCCTCGCGCTGGCGGCCGTACCGGGATCCGCTGCCTTGCCCGTCGGGGCGAAAGCACCGGATTTCGTCACTACCGGGGCGCTCGCCGGCAAGCCCTTCAAATTCCGCCTGAAGGATGAGCTTCGCAAGAACATCGTGGTCCTGTATTTTTTCCCCAAGGCTTTCACCAAGTTCTGCACGCTCGAGGCGCACGCCTTCAGCGAGGCGACGGCCGAATTCAAGAAAGCCGGCGCGCAAGTGATCGGCATGTCCGCCGATGACTTGCCGACCCTGCAGCGCTTTTCGGTCGAGGCGTGCCGCAACGCCTTTCCGGTCGCTGTCGCCAGTCCGGCGACACAAAAGGCCTATGACGTCGCCTGGGCCGAGCACCCGGGCCGGACCACTCGGACCTCCTATGTCATCGACCGCCGCGGCCGGGTGAGGATGGTGCACGACGATCTCGATTTCAGCCAGCACGTCGCCAAGACTCTCGCAGCGGTGAAGGCGCTCAACAAAGGCCAATAATGCCGGGGCCGGCAGATCGAGCGGAACCGTTACGGGTCCCGAGCGCTTTGCCATGGCTATTCTGGCAACTCAGGGGAACTGTCGATGAAGATCATCACCACGCTGGCCGCCGCCGCAGGTCTTGCGGCCTTGGCCGCTTGCAACCAGAGCCCGCAGGAGAACCGGGCCGAGAATATCGAGGCCAATGCTTCGAACATGGCTGAGAATATCACCGATGCCGCCGAGAACAGGGCGGAAAATATTACAGACACGGCGGAAAACCAGGCGGAAGCCGTAACCGACGCAGCTGAGAATAGGGCCGATGCGATCCGCGATTCGGCTGACAACGCGACGTCCAACAGCCAATAGTTTCACGCGAGGGCACGCGTAGAAAGGGCGTCCGAATCATCGGGCGCCCTTTTTCCTGGGCCAAAGACTCCGGCGACGTTGCTCCTATCTAACTAAAGTAAAAGCCCGGACTCGTTTCGTCGCAGAACCGAACCATTTGGCCGTTAGTAATTTATTTACCATTTACCTTAAGGTTCCCCAGGAGCCGCTTCCGTGTTCCTCTTCCTTCGGGGAAACCGGCGAGGCGCCGCGGAGGGGTATTAATGGGTCATCCACTGTTGGTGCGCATGGTCCTGGGTGGCATCGGGCTTGCCGGATGCATCGCGCTGGTGACGGGCACCGCGCGCGCAGCGGACAGCAGTGCCTATAGTCCTAACGCGATCACCGTCACGGGCACACTGCATCCGATCGCCCCGAACGTCTTCGGCACGGTGACGCTCCAGGTGAGGCCGGAGCGTTACCTGGACGGCTGGGAGCGGGCGCGCCGCGACGGCTCCGGCGACCCGCGCATGCGCATGCTGATCGCGCCGGCGCGGGGGCTTACCGTCGAACAGCAGATCTTTTACGTCCAGGCGGCGGTCCACCGCCAAATCCGCTGGCGGTCGGATGCCACCGAATGGGGCCATCACGATTACTGGGCCAGTGCCGCCGAGACGTTGCAGCATGGCTATGGGGATGAAGAGGACCGCGCGATCGTGAAGATGCAGGCGCTGCGGGCGCTCGGCGTCCCCAGCCGAGACCTGTTCCTGACCATGGGCCGCGACCGTGTCGGCGGTCCGATCACCGTGCTGCTCGTGCGCACGGGCAACCGCTACTACGTCCTCGACGATACCGGCGGCAGTCCATACACCAGCGACCGCCGGCCCGAGTTCACGCCGTCGCTGACGTTCGGCTACGGCGGCTTCTGGATCCACGGTTATCCGTACGATCCGCGCGCGCGCCGCGGACGAACGGCCGTGGCGACAGCGGCCTCGTCGTTCGCCGCTCAATAGCGTCGCAATTGCGGGCGCCCGAGCTCGCGATCAGTCAGTATTGAGGCTGCTTCGGTCGCGCTTGGGCAGGCGCGGGTTCGACGTTTCCCAGGCGATCCTGTGCTCGAGCCAGATTTCGACCGTCGGCGGGAACAGGTTCGGATCGTCGAGCGTGCCGATGGTGATGTCCATGTGTCCGGTGCGCGACGCCCGTCGGTAGGCGAGGAGGCTCCCGCAGTCGCGGCAGAACAGCCATTCGAGGCCGGGGGTCGACGAATAATGGCCGGGATAGCCCGACAGCCATTGGAAGGCGCCGGCATCGAACACTGCCCAGGCGACGTTGGTGCCGCCGCTTGCTCGCCGGCATGAACAACAATGGCACAAGGTCGTCGCTACCGGCGCGCCGCGCACGCGGTAGCGGATCGCGCCGCACAGGCAGCCGCCCTCGGCCACGTCAGGAGATACGCTCATCCTCGCAAACCCGTCGGTTGTCGCGGCGCACCATAGCGGGGCCGAAGCCAAAGGTCAGCGGGGACGTAAGGGCGACCTGGCGACCTAGCGCCCGCAGACGTCGGCGTCGCCGGTCGACGACAGGCGGGAGAAGAAATCGGTCTGCGAGGTGCGGATCGCGACGCCTTCGGTGCGGCAGCTGCGCAGCTGAAAACGGATCTTGCGCGCCCGGAAGTCGAGCGAGATCCGGCGGAAGTTCGACAGGAGGTCGGTGCCGAGCAGCAGCGACGGCTCGTCGGCCAGGCCGAACAAGCGGAAGGGCGGGACGTCGGCGAAGGCGATCGGAATGTCGCGGAACAGCACCGGGCCGAGCTGGAGTTCGGGAATCGTCGCCATCTGCAGCTTCATCGTTACGCCCGTCACGCCCGTCGCCTCGACCGTATAGAATTTGCCGCGATGCTTGCGCAGCAGCTTGTCGCGCAGCGCCGAGTTGCCGATGCTGACTTCGGACCCGGTGTCGATCACCGCGTCGAGCCGCACCCCGGAAGCGCGCACCTCGGTGAGGATTAGCTGGCCGCGCTGGCGCCGGGCGACGATTTCGATGTCGTTGGGCGAAAGCCGCGCCGGCTTGACCCGCGCGTCCTCGATGCTGATCAGCCGCTTCTCGAAATCCATCATCAGCCGCTGCTCGACCAGCGCGTCGATGCCGATCAGGCCGTCGCCGCCGATGTCCGACGCCTTCAGCGCCGGGACGTGGATGTTGCGCACCGTTGTCGGACCCAGCGACAATTCGGCGACGGTGACGCGGTCGACCAGGTCGCGGCTGGTCGTGCTGTTGAGAACCGCCGGGCTGGCCAGCGGGAGCTCGAGGTCATAGGCCATCTGCAGGCTGACAGCGGAAGTGTCGGCGCCGCTATCGACGACGAAGCGATAGGGCCCGCGGCCGTTGACCTTGACCTGGACGCTGAGCCTGGTGTCCTCCTCCCGCGCCTTGACGTTGCCGCCGCCGATTTCCAGCCCCTTGTCGTAGACCGCTGGCGGAAGGGGTTGGGAATTTTCCGCGGCCGGGGGCATCGGCTGCGGCTTGCTGATCTTGGGCGGCTCGGCCGCAGCGGCCGCAACGTGCGCCGCCACGCCGAGCATCAACCCGGACGCGAACAGCAAGGCGCAACGCGGAGTCGCCAAAGGGCCGTCTCCTTGGGTCAGGCTTAGACATGCTAGCGTGAACCGAACCTTTCCGGCCATGGCTTTTCGACAAGGGAAGGGATCGAAGGTGGAGCTTGATTCCCTCTGTCGGCGGTCCATATTGACTCAATGGCTGGACACTATCCGCACAGACGGCCGCAGCTGCATCCCGGGAGCAGCACGGCACGATTCTAGCGCCCCGAGCGCCCCGCGCCTTGCGCGTCGGAGCGCGCTTGGGGCTCGTTTGAGCCGCGTTCCGCACGACGCGAAGCGCATTGTCCTCATTCGATATAGATGAGCATCGGCGGCGGCCGCTGCCTACCGAAGCATTTCGCCGCGATCGGGCTGGCTCACCGCAAGCTCGCCACTCATCACCGGAGATTATTGTGACGTCTTATTCATCCCGAGTCGAAGAGGTGCGCGCCCAGCGCTCGTCGCGCGAGCGCGTCGCGCACTTGCTTAGCCGCTATCCCCATGTCTCCGACGGCGATCGCGACGCGATCCTGTCCTTTCTGAAGGGCGCACGCCACCTCGAAATCGGCCTCCTGAGCGCGAACGACAATGTCGGGCCGCAGCTCGACGCGTTCATGTCGGACCACAAGAGCCACTTCGGCCCGTCGTGGCTCGAGGCGAGCGCAGTTGCCGGCGGAATCGCCGCGCTGCTTGCCATCCTGTGGCTGATCTGGGGGGCGTTCGCGTGACGCCCCGAAACCTAACCGCCGGCCGCCCGGCCGGCACTTTTCATGGAGACTGAAATGGTCACTGCTGCTTCGGGCGCCGATCGCCCGCCAATTCATTTGCTCGCCGCAGAGTCCGACCTCGTCGCGAATCTCGCCCTCAAGGCCGAGCACGGCCATCCGGTCGTTGCCGCGATGCTGCTCGAGGAGATCGAGCGCGCCGAGCTGCACGAGCCGGCCACCATGCCCGACGGCCACGTGCGGCTGAATTCGAAGGTCGCCTTCGTCGACGAAAATACGAACCAGCTGCGCGAGGTTCGGCTCGTGCTCCCCGGCGATGCCAATATCGCCGAAGGACGGGTCTCGATCCTGACGCCGATGGGCGCCGCGCTCTACGGCCTGTCCGAAGGCCATACGATCGAATGGCCGGACCGGCAGGGCCACCGGCGTCCGATTCGAATCGTGCGCGTCATGCCGCCGGAGGAGGATGCCCCAACCCCTTGAGGCGTCAGGCTCGACCAGCGTCGAATGGACTCATGGCTTTAGCCCAAAGAGGAGAAGCAGCCGCAGCGAATGAAGGGGCAGTGCCTTGTTCCGAAAGTGACCGAGCGTGCCAGTCAGGCCGCGCGCGGCACCTCGCTTGGCACGAAGGCCAGCACTGCCTGCGGATGGAGGCGTTCCAGCGCGCAGATCAGCTGGCGCCCGAACAGGTCGAGGCAATGCAGGCTCCGTCCTTCCTCGCAGCAAAGGTCGAGGCCGAACGCGCGCCAGTGCGCATTGTGGTCGCGGGTGTAGCGGCCGAGAATCTCGAAGCTGGTCTCCCATTCGGCGCGGGTGAAACGCGCGCGGACCGAGTCCGGCAGCGCGGGGTAGAAAGTCTCGTTCGCGGTAATCCCGAACAGCTCGCGCGACGCATCGTCGATCAGGTGCTGCAGCTCGTCGGCTTCCTCGTCGGGCAGCAGGCCGAGCGATTGGAGGCGCAGCTGCTCCTCGATCGCGGCGACGGCAGTTAGATGGCGAAAGACGACCAGGGGCATGCCGCGAGAATCGACGAGATTCGCGCTTGTTCCAAGGCGAAAGTTCAAAGAATCCACAGGTTTGAGCGTTGGCACGGCACATCGCCGACCGTGTCACAGTTCTTGCGGGCTCAATTGGTCGGCCTGTAAAGCTCGCCGCCCTCGTCATGGAAGCGCTGGCTCATTCGGCCGCGTCCATCGTCAGGCGCGCCTCGGCGAGCGCCGTGTCCATATATTCCCTGAGCTCGACCATCTTGCCGCCGCGCATCCGGATCACGAAGCAATAGCTGTTGTTGTAGTCCTCGCCGGCCCTGGTCTTCACCTCGCCGCGGCACAGCACCACCACCCGGTCGCCCTCGGCGATCATCTCCTCGGCGAAGTTGCGGTAGGGCGTGGCGAAATTGGCGAATAGCGGGCGGATCAAGTCGCGCTGCACCGCCGCCTTGCCCTCGAACCGCAGCGACCATTTCGACTGCCCCTCGACGATCCAGCTGAAGTCGTCGGCCATCAGGTCGAGAAAGGCGGTGGCGTCGGCTTTGGCGAGCCCGTCGAAGGCGGTGCAAAGGAGGGACTTGTTTTCGGCGGCAATCATTTCGCCAGAAAGGCTTCGATCGTCTTTGCGAATTGGGCGGGCTCGGCGCCCGCGGTGGGACTATGGTCGCCCCCTGGGACGATCCACAGCTCCGCCTTGGGGATGGCGCCGTACATTGCCACCGGGATCGCAACGGGAAAGAATTCGTCGCGGTCGCCATGCACGATCAGGGTCGACGCCTTGATCCTGGCGAGGTCGGTCGCGTCCAGTTCCATGTCGCCCTTGCTGTCGCCGAACGCGCGGAACTGAGAAACGATTTCGCGGACTTGGCTGTCGCCGCGGGTGGCGCAGTTCCGGAATATCTGCTGGACGAACGGCGGCATGGCCTCGAACGTCATGCCTCGCAGCATGGCCCTGGTCGGCTCTGGGAAGTGCGACGACGCGCCGATCACCACCATCTTCGACAGCCGCTCCGGATGTTTCGTCGCCAGCTGCAGCAAGGTCATTCCGCCGCTGCTGAAGCCGATCGCCCGCGCCTGCTTGATGTCCAGCTTGTCCATCAGCGCGAGGACATCCTCCGCGGCTTGGGGGTGCGAGAATTTGCCCGACGGGTTGGTGGATCGCCCGTGCCCGCGCGCGTCGACACTGATCACGCGATAGCTCTTGGACAGCTCTTGCGCAGCTTCGCCCCAATCGGCGGCGCAGGAGCCGAATCCGTGGAGCATAAGCAGCGGCTCGCCCGATCCCTGCGAGTCATAATGGATCACGGCGCCGTTAATCTCGGCGCTGTCGGCCATGGCAGGTGCGGATGACAGCAAGCCTATCGCAAACGCTGCGACAAATAGGATTCTCATTGGCAATCCCCCATGGAAGGCGGCGTGAGCAGCGGCGGCATGGGGTGCTGCCGCAGCGCAGCGCAAGCGATTGCTAGCCGAATCGGGGATATTTGTCGAAGGCATGGGACGAATTGGACGGCCAGCCCACGTTACCGGGCTACGCTCCGCCTTGCGAGGCGCGACCAATCCTGCTCGGGGAGTCGGACGCCGACTGCGGCCGCGGCGGTCTCTCACTCCGCCGCCGGCAGGTAAAGCTCCCCGCCTTCGTCGTGGAAGCGCTTGGACATCTCCTCCATGCCCGCCTCAGCCTCGGCGACCGTCAGCTTCTCCTCCGCCAATTTCGCATTCTGCTTCGCCGCAAAATCCCTGACCTCTTGAGTAATCTTCATCGAGCAGAATTTGGGGCCGCACATCGAGCAGAAATGGGCGGTCTTCGCCCCTTCGGCCGGGAGCGTCTGGTCGTGGTACTGCTCGGCCGTCTCAGGATCGAGCGACAGGTTGAACTGGTCGCGCCAGCGGAACTCGAACCGCGCCTTTGACAAGGCGTTGTCCCAGACCTTGGCCGCCGGATGGCCCTTGGCCAGGTCGGCGGCGTGGGCGGCGAGCTTGTAGGTGACGACCCCGACCTTGACGTCGTCGCGGTCGGGAAGGCCGAGATGCTCCTTGGGCGTCACGTAGCAGAGCATCGCGGTGCCGAACCAACCGATCATCGCCGCGCCGATGCCCGACGTGATATGGTCGTAGCCCGGGGCAATGTCGGTCACCAGCGGGCCGAGCGTATAGAAAGGCGCTTCGCCGCACGCCTCCAGTTGCTTGTCCATGTTCTCCTTGATCTTGTGCATCGGCACATGGCCGGGGCCCTCGATCATCACCTGGACGTCATGGCTCCAGGCGATCTTCGTCAGCTCGCCAAGCGTGTAGAGCTCGGCGAACTGGGCTTCGTCATTGGCGTCGGCGGTGCTTCCCGGGCGAAGGCCGTCGCCCAGCGAGAAGGCGATGTCATAGGCCTTCATGATCTCGCAGATCTCGTCGAACTTTTCGTACAGGAAGCTTTCGCGGTGATGGGCGAGGCACCATTTGGCCATGATCGAGCCGCCGCGGCTGACGATGCCGGTGACGCGCTTCGCGGTCAGCGGGACGTAGGGCAGGCGCACCCCGGCGTGGATGGTGAAATAGTCGACGCCCTGCTCGGCCTGCTCGATCAGCGTGTCGCGGTAGATGTCCCAGGTCAGCTCCTCGGCGACTCCGCCGACCTTCTCCAGCGCCTGGTAGATGGGCACCGTGCCGATCGGCACGGGCGAATTGCGGACGATCCATTCGCGCGTGTCGTGGATGTTGCGCCCGGTGGACAGGTCCATGACCGTGTCGGCGCCCCAGCGGCACGCCCACACCATCTTGTCGACCTCGGACGCGACGTTGGACGCGACCGAGCTGTTGCCGATATTGGCGTTGATCTTGACCAGGAAGTTCCGGCCGATCGCCATCGGCTCGGATTCCGGGTGGTTGATGTTGCTGGGGATGATCGCACGGCCGCGCGCGACCTCGTCGCGGACGAATTCGGGCGTCACGAAATCGGGGATGGCGGCGCCGAAGTCCTCGCCGTCCCTCGCTTCCGCGAGGGCATGCGCGCGGCCGAGGTTCTCCCGGATCGCGACATATTCCATCTCGGGCGTGACG
>DATEEM010000038.1:0-14548 GCA_035281125.1 Sphingomicrobium sp.
CCCCTTGCCCGGAAGGGGCCCTGTCCCAATCTCCAGCGAAGGTAAAACCAGGAGACAGTAATGCCCAATTCCGGACCGATGGCCTGCCCGATCGATGGCACGACGCTGGTGATGAGCGAACGACAGGGCATCGAGATCGACTACTGCCCGTCGTGCCGCGGCGTCTGGCTGGATCGCGGCGAGCTGGACAAGATCATCGAGCGAAGCAGCGCCGCCGAGCAATCCGCGGCCCCGTCGCCGCCGCCGAACCAGCAGTGGAGTTCGCCGCCGCCTCAGCCGCATTATGGCCATGGCTATCACGGCAAGCCCTACAAGCGGCGCAAGAGCTTTCTCGAGGAGCTGTTCGACTAAAAGCCCTCGGGAAATGCGGCACGCTCCGGATGACGGGGCGTGATGGTCCGGAAAAAGGCGACGGCCGGCCTCATGTCCTCGGCATAGTTTCCGGTTGGCCGGACGACCGGACCAAATACGCCGCGTCTGTCCGGGAAGTCGGGACCGGCGGCGACGATCGGGACGCCGGCCTTGAGCGCGATCTGGTAGAAGCCGGTTTTCCATTCGGTAGTCCGCGATCGCGTCCCTTCGGGCGCGACAACCAGGATGAAATCGTCATGGGCGCCAAACTGGGCGACGACCTGGCTGACCAAGTCCTGCGGGGCGCTGCGGTCAACCGGGATCCCGCCCAGGGCGCGCATAAAGCCGCCCATCGGCCATTTGAACAGGCTATGTTTGCCGATGAAATGGACCTTTCGGCCGAGCGCCTGCACCGCGCCGAGAAACACCAGAAAATCCCAATTGCTGGTGTGCGATGCGCCCATGATGACGAATTTGGGATCCGGTGGCAGCGTTCCGGAGATGGTCCAGCCGCCGCGGCGGAACCATAAGAGCAAGAGCCAGCGGATCAGCCGCTCCAGCCAATTGAGTTGTGCTTCCCCCATGCCCCTACGACCTACACGGCAATTTGCCGGCATGTCCAGCAATGAAGGTGGTTAAAGGATCGAGCCGAGGATCCAGATGGCGGACAGCGCGATCACGACCAGCAGGAGCGAGAAGCCAAGCACGTAGCGAACGCCTTGCTGCTTCACGCCGGCGGTGGCTTCCGTCTCGTTGAGATGAACTTCGTCCCCGTGCCGTTCCATTTGACGCTCCTTGGTGACCAACGTCCAGCGTTCACGAAGGTGCCACAATCGGTGGCGGAAGAACAGGGATTGGCTGACCTGGACCGGCTTAGCGGTCCTCGTTGGCCAGCCAACCGGTGAGGATGTAGATCAGGACCGCAACCGGGCCGGTGATGAGCGTGGCGGCGACCACTCCGAGGCGGACGATGAGCACATCGACCTGAAGCCAGTCGGCGAGACCTGCGCACACACCCATGACCTTGGCGCGGCTGCGGTTGATGACGAAGCGACCGTTCATGGGGTCTTCTTCCTTGTGTCTGTTGTTGTTCAGGCGATCGGCAGCGAGGTGGCGGCCGAGACGAACAGCAACGAAGTGATGAATGCGCCGGCGAGGCTGACTGCGAGCTGGCGGGTATCGACGAACGAGAAGGTCATTTCACTAACTCCCTTTTGGTGAGCCCCCGATTGGGCTCGCCATCACTAATGCAGGGAGCGTGCCAATTGAAAATTGCCCTTATTTTTCAGTAGTCGCGTGAAGCCATTCCGATGAATTGGCGGGAATTCCTGCGCAGTGTTGGGAATTTTCCCCACTCGTCCTCGGATCTGCGCCCCAAAATGCTGTCCGAAATCGGACACTCGTCCAATTATGGTCAGCCGCCGACGATCACGCCGCCATTGGGATGCAGCACCTGGCCGGTCATGTAGCTGGCGTCATCGCAAGCGAGGAACAGGAAGCTCGGCGCCACCTCATTGGGTTGGCCGGGCCGCCCCATCGGCGTGTTCTTGCCGAAATCGGGAATATCTTCGGGCGGCTGGCCGCCCGACGGGTTGAGCGGCGTCCAGATCGGCCCCGGCGCCACGGCGTTCACCCGAATGCCCTTCTTGACCAAATTGGACGAGAGGGAGCGGGTAAAGGCGGTAATTGCGCCCTTGGTCGCTGAGTAGTCGAGCAAATCCTCGCTGCCCTTGAAGCTGACCACCGAGGTGCAGTTGATGATCGAGGCGCCTTGCTTGAGGTGCGGCAGCGCGGCCTGCGCCAGGTAGAAGAAGGCGAAGATATTGGTCTGGAACGTACGGCGCAGCTGCTCGTCGCTGATATCCTTGATGTCCTTGTCGGCGTGCTGCTCGCCGGCATTGTTCACCACGACGTCTAGCCGGCCGAATGTATCGATCACCTTCTGCACCGCCTTGGGCGCGAATAAAGGATCGCCAAGGTCGCCAGGAACCAGGATGGCGCGGCGGCCCTCCCCTTCGACGATGGCCTTGGTCTTCTCGGCATCCTCATGCTCGCACAGGTAAAAGATGGCGACGTCGGCGCCCTCACGAGCGTAAAGCGCCGCTACCGCCCGGCCGATGCCGCTGTCGGCGCCGGTGATGATCGCCACCTTGTCCTTGAGGCGGCCCGAGCCCGGATAGCGCGGCTCCCAATCCGGCTTGGGCTCCAGCTTCGCCTCGGAACCGGGCAGCTCGTCTTCGTGGATCATCGGTTCGGTCTTGGTGTCGGCCATGGAGCAGATCCTTTCGCTTGCTCCAACAACGCGCCGCTTCGGTCCCAAGTTGCCGTTCGGCCCTCCCGCACCTAACTGACAAGCCGATGAGCAGCGCCGTCCAGGAGATTGAAAAGCCTAAGGGCGGGTTCCAGGTACTGTGGCGCTTCCTGCCCATGCTGTGGCCGACGGACGACGCGGGCCTGCGCCTCAGGGTCGTCGCGGCGGTTGCGCTGGTGCTCCTAGGCAAGGCGATCACCTTGGCGATGCCCTTTGCCTACAAGGCGGTGGTCGACGCGATGAGCGGCGAGGCCGCGGCCTGGACCGCCGCGCTGATGCTTGTCATCGCCTATGCCGGGGCGCGGTTCGGCGGGGTGCTCGCCGACAATCTCCGCAACGCCATCTTCGAGAAGGTCGGGCAGAATGCGGCGCGGCGGCTGGCGGCACGGGTGTTCCGCCATGTCCATTCGCTGTCGCTGCGGTTCCACCTCGAGCGGCGGACCGGGAGCCTGACCAAGATCGTCGAGCGGGGGACCAAGAGCATCGACATGATGCTCTATTTCCTGTTGTTCAACATCGGCCCGACGGCGATCGAGCTGGTCGCGATCTGCGCGATTTTCCTGTTCAAGTTCGGCGCCGGGCTGGTCGCCGCGACCCTGGTCATGGTCGCGGTCTATATCGCCTTCACCCGGAAAGTGACCGACTGGCGCTCGCAGCTGCAGCGTCAGATGAACGACGTCGACAACAGGGCGATCGGCCGCGCCGTCGATTCGCTCCTGAACTACGAGACCGTGAAATATTTCGGCGCCGAGGATCGCGAAGCCAGGCGCTACGACGAAGCCGTCGGCGCGTTCACGAAGGCCGCCGTGCGCAACGAAGTATCACTGGCATGGCTGAACGTCGGCCAGTCGCTGATCACTAACATGATGCTGGCAGGGGCCATGATCTTCACCGTCTGGGGATGGAGCCAGGGCCGCTTCACCCCCGGGGACGTGGTGTTGGTCAATGCGCTGCTGATGCAGCTGTTCCGGCCACTCGACATGCTTGGCTGGGTCTACCGCTCGATCCGCCAGGGGCTGATCGACATGGAGGCGATGTGGGATCTGCTCGATACGCCAGCCGAGGTGACCGACCGCGAGGATGCGCCCGCGCTGCGCGTAACCCGCGGCGCGGTGCGGTTCGAGAAGGTTCGTTTCGGCTATGAGGCGGACCGCACGATCCTCGACGGCCTGGACCTCGACATCCCAGCCGGAACGAGCTGCGCGATCGTCGGACCGTCGGGCGCCGGCAAGTCGACCATCGCGCGGCTGCTCTACCGGTTCTACGATCCGACCGCCGGGCGCATCACCATCGACGGGCAGGACATCGCCGCGGTGACCCAGGCCAGCCTGCGCGAGGCGATCGGGATCGTGCCTCAGGACACGGTGCTATTCAACGACACCATCGGGTACAATATCGGCTACGGTCGCGGCGACGCGACGCGAAGCGACATCGAAGCGGCGGCGCGCGGAGCAGCGATCGACCGCTTCATCGCAGCCCTTCCCGACGGCTATGATTCGATGGTCGGAGAGCGCGGCCTGAAGCTGTCCGGCGGCGAGAAGCAGCGGGTCGCGATCGCGCGGACGCTGCTCAAGAACCCGCCAATCCTGGTGCTCGACGAAGCGACGAGCGCGCTCGACAGCCGGACCGAACAGGCGATCCAGGAAACGCTTGCCAGAATCGCCGAGAGCCGCACGACGATCATCATTGCCCACCGCCTCTCCACGATCGTCAACGCCGACCGGATCGTGGTCCTCGACCAGGGTCGGGTCGCGGAGCTCGGCACGCACGACCAGCTCCTCGAGCGGGCAGGAATTTATGCGGACCTGTGGTATCGTCAGGCCGCCGAGCGGCTGGCAGAGGAAACCGCCGAAGCGGCGGAGTAGTTCATGCGGCGCCGCGCTGCGCCGCGTCCGGAGAAAGTCACGCCATGATTCGCCAGCTCGACGAGAAAACCACGGTGAGCGGCCAGATCGCTCCGGAGGACGTCGCCCGCCTGGCCGAGGAACATGGTATCACGATGATCGTCAACAACCGGCCCGACGGGGAGGAGCCGGGCCAGCCCCTCGCCGCCGACATCGAGGCGGCCGCCGAAGCGGCCGGCATTGCCTACCGCCACGTGCCGATTCTTCGCGGCATGGGCCCGGCGGACGTCGAGGCCATGCAGGACGCGCTCGCCGCAGCCGAAGGGAAGACGCTCGCTTTTTGCCGAACCGGCAACCGCTCGGCGCTGGTCTGGGCTCTGGCCATGCGCGGCTCGGGCGTACCGAGAGACGAGGTTGCGGATCGCGTGACGAAGGCGGGCTTCAACGTCGCCCCGATCGCGCACCTGCTCTAGCGGTCGTAATCCCGCATCAGGTTCCGGGCTTCCTCGGCGTCTTCGTCCAGGACCATGACCCG
The DNA here is from genome assembly GCA_035281125.1 of Sphingomicrobium sp. Classification (GTDB taxonomy): domain Bacteria; phylum Pseudomonadota; class Alphaproteobacteria; order Sphingomonadales; family Sphingomonadaceae; genus Sphingomicrobium. The sequence continues at coordinate 5,042 of DATEEM010000038.1, forward strand.
GACGCCGACCATCGCGCCGTCCGAATAAGCATTGCTTCCGGCGTCGAACACGACGGCGTAAAGGCCGTGACTTTCAAGGAAGGCCCGCGCGAGCTCGGCCTGGTAGGCCCAGTTGAAACGGCCCGCTTCGACCAGCCCGCTCACCAGGGAAAGACGTCGCCCGCGGCGATCTCTTCGGGCCGCGGTGCGCGCCCGAGAATGGCGTTGCGGTGGGGGAAGCGGCCGAATCGCACGATGACGTCGTGGTGCTTCTTCGCGTAGTCGAGCTGCTCGGGATCGCCGAGCGCGGTGAACAGCACCAGGCTGCGTTTCTGGTCTTCCAGATCCTCGCTGTGCTGGAAGGGCATATAGAGGAAGCCGCGCTCCTGCGGCTGCAGCTCCTCGTCATATCCTTTTTCCACCGCGGCCTTGGCGATCGCCAGCGCCAGGTGATCGGTCGCGAACTGGTCGGCATGGCCGCGGAACATGTTGCGCGGGAACTGGTCGAACAGGATGACCGCGGCGAGCGCGGTGAGTGGGTCGATCATGAAGGCTTCGACCGGGAGCTGACGCTTTTGAGCCCACAGCTTGAGGAAGCGTTCCCTGATCCGACGGTCGACGGCTTCGCCGCCCCTCCACCATTCGTCGTCGCTGAGGCCGAACCAGAATTTGAGAACGTCCGAGCGCCAGTCGCGAAGGTTCGTCACGTCGCGGTGCCGCCAACGGTGAGGCCGTCGATCAGGAGAGTCGGCTGACCGACTCCGGCGGGGATGCTCTGCCCGCCCTTGCCGCATACGCCTATGCCCTCGTCGAGCGCGAGGTCGGTGCCGATTCCCTTGACCCGGGTCAGCACCGTCGGGCCGTCGCCGATCAGCGTCGCGCCCTTGATCGGCTCGGTGACCTTGCCGCCGCGGATGCGATAGGCCTCCGTGCAGTTAAACACGAACTTGCCGCTGGTGATGTCGACTTGGCCGCCGCCGAAGCTCTTCGCGTAAATGCCGTCCTTCACGCGACCGATCAGCTCCTCGGGATCGTCCTTGCCGGCGAGCATGAAGGTATTGGTCATGCGCGGCATCGGCGCATGCGCGAAGCTTTCGCGCCTGCCGTTGCCGGTAGGCTCCATGTCCATGAGCCGCGCATTGAGGCGGTCCTGCAGATAGCCCTTGAGAATGCCGTCTTCGATGAGCACCGTCCGCCCGGTCGGGGTCCCTTCGTCGTCGATCGTCAGCGAGCCGCGCCGCCGGTCCATCGCGCCGTCGTCGACCACGGTTACGCCCGGCGCGGCCACACGCTCGCCCAGGCGGCCGGAAAAGGCCGACGTGCCCTTGCGGTTGAAGTCCCCTTCGAGGCCATGGCCCACGGCTTCGTGCAGCAGCACTCCGGCCCATCCCGAGCCCATGACCACCGGCATTTCGCCGGCCGGAGCCGCCACGGAATCCAAGTTCACCAGCGACTGGGCAAGAGCGAGATCGATCGCTCGGCTCCACTCCGCTTCGCCGAACAACGGGTCGTAGAGATGGCGTCCGCCGAGCCCGAAATAACCGGCCTCGCGGCGGCCGTTCTGCTCGGTCACGATCTGGACTCCGAGTCGAACCAGCGGCCGGACGTCCGAGGCGACGAACCCGTCGGCGCGGACGATGTCGATCACGCTCCAGCTCGCCGCGAGGGCGACGCTGACCTGTGCCACGCGCGGATCGCGCGCCCGCGCGGCGGCGTCGATCCGCTCGCACAGCGCGACCTTGTCCGCGAAAGGAACCCGCGAGAGCGGATCGTCCGAATCATACATCGCGTGGTTGGTCCGTCGCGGCGGGCCCGCCGGCGCGCCCTTGCGCGGGTCGAGCAGCGCGAGCGTCGCGGCGGCGCGTTCGATCGCCGCCTCGCTGATTTCATTGGCGTGGGCGAAGGCGGTGGTCTCGCCGCTCACGCCGCGCAGCCCGAAGCCCGACGACGTGTGATAATCCGCGGTCTTCAACCGGCCGTCGTCGAAGCCGAACGCCTCGCTCGACGCATATTGGAGGAACAGCTCGCCGTCGTCGCACTGCGACAGATGAGTCGCGGCGAGCCGCTTTGCCGAATCCGGGTCGAGCGCGCGGTATAGGAAGCGGCGGGGATCCGGAGCGGTCATGAGCCGGCGGTGTCGGCTGGTCCCCCCTCAAGGACGAAACGCCGGTCGCAATAGCCGCATTCCACGAAGCCGAGCGCGGCGTCCATGCGCAAATAGATTCGCGGATGACCAAGCGCCGGATCGACCTCGCCGGATCCGTCGCAATAGACCCGTTCGGTCTTGACCTTGATGACTTCGGGCGGCGGCGGCGCGTTCATCCCCGCGAGGTAGCAACGGCCTTCGCGCTGTTCAATGCGCGCCTCAGTTATAGTCGATCGTGACGTCGAAGCTGCCCGTGTAGGTCCCCTCGACCTGGCCGGCCCCGACGTGGAGCGTCGCGCCGATCGCGAACTCGAATGTCTCGTGGGCGACCACGTTGCGCGTTTCCGCGCCATTGAGCGTCCAGCCGTCCACGCTCATCGTTTCGGTACCGCCGACCCTTGTCAGGGTTTCCGCTTTCTTCGGCAGCCGGATGTGAACCACCGTCTTGCTCGGGCTTACGGCCTCGAACAGCGCGGCGTGCGGCAAGCCCCCGGCGAACAGCACGCCGCCCGTGGTCGACACGTTCCCAGCAGTCGAATCGACGATCGCTGAACCGGCGGTGGTCACTGTCAGGAAACCGAAATCGAGATCGTACAGCTTGGTGATCTGAGCCGGCAAGATCACCCGCGCGACGCCCGTCGCGTCGCGGTCGGGCACGAACTCCTGCGGCGGCGCGGCTTCGGCTGCCCGCGGAAGCGCGAGCATAAGCAAGGCCGGTAGAAGGGACGAGCACGCACGGGTCATCGCCGTGGCGCTACATGGTTAACGTCAAAATCACCCTGTCGGTTAAGGTAAACCGCGCGTTTACCCTCTTTGCTTGTCGCGGTCGGGCAGCAATCCTATGCGCACCGCCGATGGACGAGCCCGCGATCCGCATCGAAGCACTGTCGAAAACCTATGCCGGCGGCAAGCGCGCGCTCGACGCGGTCAGCTTCGACGTCCCGCGCGGCGGGATTTTCGGCCTCCTCGGCCCCAATGGCGCAGGAAAGTCGACGCTGATCAACATCCTTGCCGGACTGGTGATGAAGACCAGCGGCAGGGTCACGATCTGGGGCTTCGACCTCGACCAGCATCCGCGCAACTCCAAGCGGTCGATCGGAGTCGTCCCGCAGGAGATCATCTTTGATCCGTTCTTCACGCCGCGCGAGACGCTCGAAATCCAGGCCGGTCTTTACGGCATCGCTCCGGGCGACCGCAAAAGCGACGAGCTGCTCGCTGCCATGCACCTCACGGATAAGGCACGCGCCTATTCGCGCACGTTGTCGGGAGGGATGAAGCGGCGGCTGCTGGTCGCCAAGGCGATGGTCCATTCGCCCCCGATCCTGGTGCTCGACGAGCCGACCGCCGGCGTCGACGTCGAGCTTCGCCGTCAGTTGTGGGATTATGTCCGCGGCCTTCATGCCCAGGGCGTCACCATCGTCCTCACGACCCACTATCTGGAGGAGGCCGAGGAGTTGTGTGACCGCATCGCGATCATCCATCACGGCCGGGTGATCGCCAACGAGCCGACCCGCGAACTCGTCTCGAAAGCGGTCGAAAAGGCCGTCCTCGTTACCTTCGACCGCGACATCGCCGAGGTCCCGGCCAACGCCTGCTTCGAGAATATCGCGCTGATCGACGAGAGGACCCTCGAAATCACCTACCGCAAGGACAAGGTGAACGCCGGCGACGTGCTCGCGTCGCTGACCGCCGACGGCCTCGGCATCGTCGACGTCACCACCCGCGACCCCGACCTCGAGGATGTGTTCCTGAGCCTGACCCGGGCCGCGGCATGAGCCCCACCGCGGACGTGCTCATCGTCGGCTCCGGCGCGGCGGGGCTGACCGCGGCGCTCAACCTCGCGGAGACGCGCACGGTAGCAGTGATCGCCAAGGGCGCGCTGGGCGACAGTGCGTCGGCCCGGGCCCAGGGCGGGATTGCAGCGGTGCTCGAGGAAGGCGACAGCTTCGAAGCCCACGTCAACGACACGATGATCGCAGGCGCGGGTCTGAACGACCGGCGCGTCGTCGAGCACGTCGTCGAGCATGCTCCGGCGGCGATCGCGCGGCTGATCAACCTCGGCGTGCCGTTCGCCAGCGACAATGGCGCGCTGCACCTGACCCGCGAAGGCGGGCACAGCCACCGGCGGATCGTCCATGTTGCCGACGCGACCGGCTATGCTGTCCAGCAAGCCCTGGAAGGCGCGGCGGCGAAGCACCCCAACATCACGCTCGTTCCCGACATGGTCGCGGTCGACCTCGTTACCGGGCGCCACGCGACGAATTTCTCGACGAGCGGCGCGGTCCACGGCCTCTACGCCTACAACCGCAAGAAAAGACGCGTCGAAACGCTGACCGGCCGCGCAACCATCCTCGCGACCGGCGGCGCCGGCCGCGCCTATCTTTATTCGACCGCGCCGACCGGCGCGACCGGCGACGGGATCGCGATGGCGTGGCGGGCAGGCTGCCGCGTCTCCAACATGGAGATGATGCAGTTCCACCCGACCTGCCTCTACAACCTCCAGGTCAAGAACTTCCTCATCACCGAGGCGGTGCGCGGCGAAGGCGGGCAGCTGAAGCTCCCGCCGGGGGTGAAGGGCGGCGGGCAACGCTTCATGGACCGGTTCGACGAGCGCGGGGAACTCGCCCCGCGCGACATCGTCGCACGCGCGATCGACCATGAGATCAAGCGGCTCGGGCTCGACTATGTCCACCTCGACATCTCGCACCGCGACGCGGACTTCGTGAAGGGGCACTTCCCGACCATCTACGACAAGCTGCTCGGCCTCGGCATCGACATGACCAGGGAGCCGATCCCGGTCGTGCCGGCGCAACATTATACCTGCGGCGGAGTGGTGGTGGACCTCGACGGCCGCACCGACGCGCCGGGTCTCTACGCCGCGGGGGAGGTCACCCAGTCGGGGCTGCACGGCGCCAACCGCCTTGCCTCGAACAGCCTGCTCGAATGCCTAGTATTCGGCGAGGCCGCGGCGAAGCATATCGACGCCGGCTGGGCCGACCTCCCCGAGGTTCCGGACATCCGACCGTGGGACGAAAGCCGGGTCACCGACAGCGACGAGGAAGTGGTGATCACCCAGACCTGGGGCGAGATCCGCCGCTTCATGTGGAACTATGTCGGCATCGTCCGCACCACCAAGCGGCTCGAACGCGCCAAACACCGGATCGACCTGCTGCGGCGCGAGGTGAACGATTATTATAAGAACTTCCGGGTCACTCCCGACCTGATCGAGCTCCGGAACCTGGTCGAGGTCGCCGACCTCATCGTCCGCTCGGCCCTGGCGCGCCACGAAAGCCGCGGGCTGCACTACACGCTCGACTATCCGGACACTTTGAAAACGGCAAAGGACACGGTGCTGGTTCCATAGTCAGGGGGAGAGGCCGAATGCCGGTTGAAATCAGGATTCTCGCGCTCGGTGCGCTGCTGCTGTTCGTTCACATCTTCGTCGCGACGCGGTTCAAGACCGCCCAGTACGGCCGCAAATGGAACATCGGCGCCCGCGACGAAACCCTTCCGCCGGCAGAGGCGATGACCGGCCGGACGATGCGCGCGCAGGCCAATTTCGCCGAGACCTTCCCGATCGCCATCATCGCCCTGCTCGGGGTTGTGATCTCGGGTCGAACCAGCGAATGGACGGCGCTCGGCGGCTGGATCTGGCTCGGCGCGCGGCTCGTCTACCTCCCGCTCTATGCGATGGGCGTGCCGGTAATCCGCACCGTGGTGTGGACGATCGGCATGGTCGGGCTGGCGATGGTGCTTTGGCCGCTGCTGACCGGCTGGTAGCGATCCGGATTCTGTCGCTGGCGCGGGATGACGAACGTGCGGCGCGACCTTAACTTACGGTTGGCTTTAATCCCGCCGCCACCCTGCTAAACCCGCCGCTTCATGTCCGACACCGAAACGACCGACGCGCCCGCCACCGCCGCCGCCCCGGCCCAGACGACCAATCACCTCTATTTGGTGGACGGGTCGAGCTACATCTTCCGCGCCTACCACCGCCTTCCGCCGCTGACCAACCGGCATGGGATGAACGTCGGCGCGGTCTATGGCTATACGACCATGCTGTGGAAGCTCGCCGACGGCCTCAGCAAGGCCGACGGGCCGACCCACATGGCGGTGATCCTCGACAAGTCCGAGCACACCCACCGCAACGAAATGTATGACCAGTACAAGGCGCACCGGCCGCCGGCGCCCGAGGACCTGGTCCCGCAATTCCCGCTGATCCGCACCGCGACGCGCGCCTTCTCGATCCCGTGCATCGAGGAAGAGGGGCTGGAGGCCGACGACATCATCGCCTGCTACGTGACGGCCGCGACCAGGGCCGGATGGAAGGTGACGATCGTCAGCTCCGACAAGGATCTGATGCAGCTGATCGACGAAGATACCGGGGTCGACATGCTCGACACGATGAACGACCGGCGCATCGGGCGCGAGCAGGTGGTCGAGAAGTTCGGGGTTCCGCCCGAGAAGGTCGGCGACGTGCTCGCGCTGATGGGCGACAGCGTCGACAACGTCCCCGGCGTGCCCGGGATCGGACCCAAGACCGCGTCCCAGCTGATCCAGCAATATGGCGACCTCGAGACGGTGCTCGCCTCGACCAACGAGATCACCAAGCCGAAACTGAAGCAAAATTTGATCGAGCATGCCGACGCGGCGCGGCTGTCGCGCAAGCTCGTCGAGCTGGTGTGCGACGCGCCGCTTCCTGAGCCGCTGGAAGCACTCGAACTGAAGAACATCCCCAAGGAGCCGCTCGAGGAATTCCTCGCCGACCAGGGGTTCAAGACGCTTCTCGCCCGGCTGCACGGCGGCACCGGCGGCGCGCAGCAGACCGGCGCGACGGTGCGCAATGACGTCATGGCGGCGCTCGACAAGAAACCGGCCACGGCTCCGACCGAGCCCGAAACGATCGAGGTCGACCGCTCCAAATATGAGACGGTCACCGACGAAGCCGCGCTCGACCGCTGGATCGCGGAAGCCGCGGCGCAGGGCTATGTCGCGATCGACACCGAGACCGACTGCATCGACTGCATCATCGCCAGGCTCGCCGGGATCAGCTTCGCGACCGCGCCCAACCGGGCCTGCTACATTCCGACCGGGCACAGCGGCGCCGACCTCTACTCGGACGCGCCGAACCAGCTGCCGGAAGAGCTGGTCCTAGAGAAAATGAAGCCGCTGCTCGAGGACCCGGCGGTGCTCAAGATCGGGCACAACCTCAAATATGACTGGGTGATGTTCCAGAAAGCCGGGATCGACGTCGCGCCGATGGACGACACGATGCTGATCAGCTTCGCGCTCGATGCCGGGAAGAGCTTCGGCCACAGCCTCGCCGAACTGGCCAAGGCCCATTTCGACCACGAATGCATCCCGTTCAAGCAGGTGTGCGGGACCGGCCAAAAACAGATCACCTTCGACAAGGTGCCGCTGAGTCCCGCGACCGAATATGCCGCGGAGGACGCGGATATCGCGCTTCGCCTGTGGCTGCGCCTGAAGCCGCGGCTGGCGAGCGAGAACGTCACTCGAGTCTACGAGCGGGTGGACAAGCCGCTGGTCAGCGTCATCGGACGCATGGAGCGGCGCGGGATCCGGGTCGACCGCGACTATCTCGCGCGTCTCTCGGCCGAGTTCAGCAAGGACATCCAGGCGCTCGAGGAAAGAATCTACGAAGCGGCATGCGGCCCGTTCACCATCGGCAGCCCGCAGCAGCTTGGCGAGGTGCTCTACGGCCGGCTCGGCCTGAAGGGCGGGCGCAAGGGCAAGAGCGGGCAATATTCGACCGACGTCAACGAGCTCGAGCGCCTCGCCGCCGAGGGCGTCGAATGCGCGAGCCTGGTGCTCGAATGGCGCCAGCTGACCAAGCTTCGCTCGACCTACACCGATGCCTTGCAGGCTGTGATCAACCAGGAGACGGGCCGGGTCCACACCAGCTTCTCGCTGACCGGCGCGCAGACCGGGCGCCTGTCGTCGAACGACCCCAATTTGCAGAACATCCCGATCCGCACCGAGGTCGGCCGCAAGATCCGCGACGCGTTCGTCGCCGATCCGGGCCACGTGCTGCTCAGCGCCGACTACAGTCAGATCGAGCTCAGGCTCGCCGCGCACATGGCCGACGTCCCGCAGCTCAAGGAGGCGTTCAACGCGGGGCACGACGTGCATGCAATCACGGCCGAGGAAGTGTTCGGCGTGGTCGACCGGGAGACCCGCAACAAGGCCAAGACGATCAACTTCGCGATCCTCTACGGAAGCTCGGCCTGGGGCATCGCCTCGCGCATGGGCCTGCCCAAGGAGGAGGGCAAGGCGATCGTCGACCGCTATTTCGAGCGGTTCCCGGGGATCCGGGCCTTTATGCACAGCACGCTCGCTTTCGCGCGCGAGCATGGATTCACGAAGACCCTGTTCGGCCGGAAAACGCATTTCGAGCCCAACATCCGTTCGCCCAACCCGTCGATCCGAGGCGGCGCCGAGCGGGCGGCGATCAACGCCCCGATCCAGGGCACCAGCGCCGATCTCATCAAGCGGGCGATGGCCCGAATGGACGGAGCGCTGGCGGACGCGGGCCTCGGCGACGTGAAGATGCTGCTGCAGGTCCACGACGAGCTGGTGTTCGAGGTGCCCGAAGGTCGCGAGGAAGCCGCGGCCGAAGTCATCAGGCGCGTCATGACGACGGCTCACAAACCGGCGCTCGAGCTAGACGTGCCGCTCGACGTCGAAGTCGGCTGGGGCGTCAATTGGGGCGCCGCGCATTGACCCACCGGGGGGATTCCCACCCACCGGCCGATCTCGCCGCGCTCGCCCGCGGCGGCAGGATCAACTTTTTCGGCTTCTGCTTGCGGCTCGCGGCGCGGCTCCCGTTCCTGTTCATCGCCGGCCGCATCTATGGCGCGTCGGCGCTCGGCCGGTTCGCTTATGCGGTCCTGATCGTCGAGTTCGCGGCGCAGCTTGCGACGCTCGGCCTCAAGCGCGGACTCGCGCAACAGCTCGCCCACACCGACAAGCCGCACGCCTGCGTCGCCTGGGACGCGTTGATCGTCGCCGCACTCGGCTCGGTCGCGGCAATGGCGCTGCTAATCCTGTTCCCGCAGGCGATGTACCCCAACAGCGAGATCCGCGGGCTCGACCGCCTGCTTCCAATCACCATCATCGCGCTCGCTTGGTCGGACATCATGCTCGCCGCGCTCGCCTATCGCCACGACGTCGCGTCGACGGTGCGCGCGCGCGCCGTGGTCGAACCGGTGATCATCAGCGCGGGCGCGCTCGGGCTTGCGCTCATTCCGAACCTGGTCGAGCGCGGCGACGGCCTGATCATCGCCTATGTGCTGTCGATGCTCGGCGCGCTGGTCGCGTCGGCGATCCCGTTCCTGAAAAGCTACGGCGTGCCGCACGACTGG
>DATEEM010000039.1:0-24057 GCA_035281125.1 Sphingomicrobium sp.
GGCGCGCAGCGCCGCGCGGCCGAGGCCGAAAGCGCGGCGCAGGCGGCGCAAGTCCGCGCCCTGCGCTACCAGGTCAATCCGCACTTCCTGTTCAATACGCTCAACTCGCTGTCCTCACTGATCATCGCCGGCCGCGCCGACGAAGCGGAATCGATGGTGCTCAAGCTGTCGACCTTCTTCCGATCGAGCCTGACGCTCGACGCGACGGCCGACATCAGCCTCGCCGAAGAGATCGGCCTGCAACGGCTTTACCTGGACATCGAGAAGGTGCGCTTCCCGCGGCGACTGAAGGTCGAAATCGACATTCCGCAAGAGCTGGAGGCCGCGCGGCTCCCTGCGCTTCTGCTCCAGCCGATCGTCGAGAATGCGATCAAGCATGCCGTGTCCCCGACGCGGGACAAGGTGACGCTGTCGATTTCCGCGCGCGAAGCGGGGCCGGGCCGATTCACGATCGAGATCACCAACAGCGGCGGGCGCCCGGCCAGCAAGGACAACGGCACCGCCGGAACCGGCGTCGGTATCGCAAATGTCTGCCAGCGGCTGTCGGCGCGCTTCGGCTCGCTCGCCAAATGCTCCTACGGACCGCGCGGTGACGGCGGCTATAGTGTTCTTTTGACCTTGCCTTTAGACCGGTCGGATGTCTGACAGTCCATTGCGCGTTCTCATTGCCGACGATGAGCCGCTGGCGGCGGAAAGGCTTCAGCTCCTGCTCGCCAAATGCGACGGCATCGACCTCGTCGGCACGGCCACCGACGGCGACAGCACGGTGCGCATGGCGGAAGCCCTGACGCCCGACCTGCTGCTCCTCGACATCGCCATGCCCGGCCTCGATGGGATCGGCGTGGCGAAGGCATTGGCCGAGCGGCGCCCGTCCCCGGCCGTGATCTTCATCACCGCCTTCGATCAGTTCGCCGTCGCCGCCTTCGAAGTGGAAGCGGTCGATTACCTGATGAAGCCGGTCGAACCGGCTCGCTTGCATCGGGCGCTCGAGCGTGGCCGGGCCTATCTCGAACGACGGGACTCTAGCCCGGCGGTCCGTCCGCCCGCGTCACCGCATCTGCAGGAATTCTGGGCGTCCGATCTGACCGGGCTCGTGCGCATCGCCGCGCGCGACATCGACCGCGTGTCCGCCGAGCGCGACTACATGCGGCTCCACGTCGGGCGCCGCAGCTGGTTGATCCATCACTCGATGGCGGCGCTCGAGGAGGGCCTCGACCCGGAGCTGTTCGTCCGGCTGCATCGCTCGGCGATCGTGCGGAAGGACTTCATTACCGGCTTCACGCGCAACCCGTCGGGGCGATGGATCGCGCGGCTCGCCGATTCCACCGAACAGCCGGTCGGACGGCTTTATTCGGACCGCGTCCGGAGCATCGCAGGAAAATAAAAAGACCGCCGCGTGCCCGGGGGAGGCGCGCGGCGGTCGGGCGGAACGATCATTGCGCGCTGATGATCAGCGCGGCTCCGGTGATTTCGACCGTTCCGCGACGGGCGGCGGCGACGGCCGCCTCATAGGCTGGCCGAGCGGCGGTCAGGGCATCGCTGCGGCAGGCATTGGTTTCGGCGGCGAGGTCGAGCTGACGGCTGTCCTCGATCTCGCAGACGGTCCGCGCGGCGAAGGCCATGCGGCGCTGGAGAACATTTTGACCACCCTTCGATGCGAGGTTGAGGTCGGCGTAGGATACACGAACGCTATTGACCGTCGCGGCCTGGCTGACCGTGGGGACGACCAGCGCGGACGCGACGACGACGGCGGCGATCGCCAAGGTAGGCTTGAACATGTCACGTCTCCCTTTTCGGTGCGACGCGGGACGGCTTGGGGAATGTTCGGGGGATGCCCCGCGTCGCAAAGTCCCAATGGACCGCGCGGCGCGCGAAGTCGCGCTTGCCTCGATAAGCATCTGCCGCACGTCGACCCGCCGACAAAATCCGTTCGTGGAGCGGCGGACCGACGAACGGCGGTCAGCTGCCGTTCAGCTTTCGGGCCCGTCCTGCGTCGATGCGTCGACCACCGTCGTCACGGCCACGTCGAGGGTGACGTTGCCGACTGTCCGAAAGATGTCGGGGATCATCTCGACCGCGACGAGCAAAGCGAGCGGCGCGATAGGCACGCCGAGGGCCATGGCGATCGGCGCGATCGAGCTGATGAAGCTGACTTCACCGGGAAGGCTGACGGCCCCATAGCTCATCACCGCCGCGACGGCCGTCGCGGCGATGATTTGGGCGAGGCTTGGCTCGAGGCCGAGCCAGTGCGCGACATAGAAAGGAACGGCGACGTTCATCGCCGGCCCGGTCGCGCGGAACAATGCGACGGAAATCGGCAAGGCGACGTCGGCGGTGCGCTCGCGGATGCCCATCCAGCGCACGGCCGCGAGCATCGCTGGAAGCGAGGCTAGCGAGGAACGGGTCGAAATCGCCACTGCATGCGGCGCGATCATGCCGCGTACGAAGGTCCCGGCCCCGACGCGGCCCAACAGGATCGCGAGCGGATAACCCACCAGGGTCACCAGGATGCCGACGGCCGAGACCAGCACGACATAATGGCCGAGGCCGGCGAAGGCCGATCCGCCAGCGGCTGCCCCGACGGTGTAAGCAAGCGCGAACACCCCGAGCGGAGCAATCCATAGCACCCAGCCGATGATGACCAGGAGCGCGTCGCCGATGGCCTCGAACAACCCGACGATCGAGCGCCGGGCCTGGTCGGAGATTCGCCCAAGCGCGAGCGCGAAGAGGATTGCGAACACGACCAAGGGCAGGATGTCGCCGTTGGTCGCCGCGGCGAAGATGTTGGCCGGGATGATGTTCTCGAAAAAATCGCCGATCGCGGGTAGCGTCGGCGGCGTTCCCTGCTCGATGCCGGCCAGCGCCGCCTGAAGCTCGCCGGCGGTGTCGCGCGGCAGCGGGAACAGCCGCGTGAGGAGGAGGATCGCAAGCGTCCCGAATATCGCGGACGAGGTGCAGACGATGACGATCCAGGTCACGGTGCGCGCGGCGATCCGCCCGCCGAGCGCAGCTTCAGCGCTCTTGGCGATGCCCACCACGAGCAAGGCGACGACGAGCGGGATGACCGTCATCTTCAGGGCATTCAGCCACAGCGTGCCGATCAGGCCCGCGGCCGCGAGCGAGCTCGTGCGGACGCCGTCCTCGAGCAGTCCGGTGAAACCGCCGAGCGCGAGGCCGGCGATCAGTGCGGCAAGCGCCCAATAGGCGCGAAAGCTACGCGACGCCTTCCGGCCTTTCGCTGGACTCAACGCGGCTTCCTGAACTTGAACACGAAGCGGTCGGTCTTCTTGCGGATTTTGGGGTCAAACACCGAGAGCATGTGGTCGTCGGCCGGGTTGCGGAGCATGTCGCTGGTCGCGACCAGCTCGAAGCCGGCGCGCTGGAAGTCGGCCTTCACGACCTCCGGGTCGATCCGGTGGAGCTTCACGACCGTCGCTCGGGTGTCGGTGTTGGGCAGTGCGATATGGTCGATGACGCCCACCGTCGCCCCCGGTTTCATCGCCGTATAGAGCGTCTTCAGCCAGGCATCGGGATCCATCCGGATCAGCTTGCGCTCGGCATTCTCCAAATAGACGTCATGATAATCGAGGTTGATCAGTGCGAAATCGAAGCTCTTCGCGGGAAAGTTCGGCGCTTCGAACGGGCTGCTGATCAAGGTGACGTTCTTGGCTTGGGCGGCGAAGGTGTCGAAGTCCGCCTTGCGCTCGTCTTTGAGGAACTGGCTCGCCTGCCACACCGTGACGTGCCCCTTCGGGCCGATGGCCGGCGCGACGATCTCGGCCCAATATTTGTTGGCGCCGAACAGGTCGAGCACGCGCATGCCCGGCTTCAGGCCGAAGAAGGCCAGCACTTCGGCCGGCTTGCGCCCTTCGTCCAGCGCCACATTGTCGGGGGTGCGCGCGGCGACATTGGCGAGCGCCGCGGCGACTGGGGATGGAGCCTCGGCCGGCTTGGCCGCGAGCGGCGCGGCGAGAAGAAGGATCAAGGCGGCAATATTCGATGCGCGCATGGCGTCGGTTCCCCTGTTGCTTGTGCCCTCTTAGCATCCTCGACCGCCCGCGCCAGCCAAGGCGCATTTCGCTTGCACGTCCACTCCGTTCGACTAGCGTTGAATCCGGGCAATGTAAGGGGGTTGAGTATGGCTACGATTGTCCACCCGACCGGCGACCGCAAGGCTTCCGAACGCAAATTCTATTCGCGAATGGCAATCTTCCTGGTCGTCGTCGCGTTCATCGGCTTTGCTCCGAGCTTCTATTTGCGCGGGATCGTGCCGGAATATCCGCGGCCGAACCCGACCCTGCCGCCATCGGTAATGTTCCATGGCTTGATGTTCACCTTGTGGTTGGCGCTTCTGATCATTCAGACCCAGCTGATCGCCACCCGGAGGACCGAGATCCACATGAACCTCGGCAAGGCGGCGATGCTGGTGGCGATCGCGCTCATCCCAGTGATGTACCTGACGGCGGTCTGGGCGGTGGAGCGCAACAGCCACCCGCCGTTCATCGACGGCCTGAACTGGACCGCGATTCCCCTCGCCGTGATCCCGGCGTTCGCTTTCCTGATCTATGAGGCGTGGCGCCGTCGGCGGGAGGCCCAGTGGCACAAAAGGCTGATGCTCGGCGCGTCGATCCTGTTCGTCGCCGGGCCTGGGTTCAGCCGGATACCCCTGGCTCCGCCGAGCTTCTGGGGGTTCGCGATCCAGCTGCTCGCCGGGACCACGCTGCTTTACGCGCCGCTGTTCATCTGGGACCGCCGAACCCAGGGCAAGGTCCATCCGGCGACCTGGACGGGTTACGCGGTGGCCATCGCGGCTGCCGTCGTTCCATTGGCCTTGATGTATACCGAGAGCTGGGCTGACATTGCCGCAAGGCTGCCGGGGGTCTGAGTCCTAACAGTTTCGCATTCACGGCTTGGCGTTAAACTGATACTGAAGGGCTTGCGGTCGCCCGCCATCCGGGGCGGCACCGCCCGCTCGTTCGATGCAGAGGAGGAATTCCAATGCTTGCGAACATTTTGCGTGATCGCCTTTCCTATGCCGTCCTCCTAGCCCTCTCGGTCCTGGGCTCATCCGCGGTCGAAGCCGCCAAGCCAAAGTCGACCAAGCCCGCCGCCGTCTCCGTATCGGCCGAAGCCAGGCAGAAATGGGGACTACTGGCGGACCTCGCGGGGACATATTGGGCCGCCGGCAAATCCATCGAGCACGTGCATTGGATCACGCCCGGGAAAACGCTGGCGTGGGACAATATATACGAGAGCGGCGCCACGTCCCGCGGCACGTATTCGATCAATGATCAGGGACGATTGTCGGCCACCTGGACCTCGGGCAGTCGGGCAAATGTCTCCGTGCAGCCGGACAAGAGCGTCCTGGTCGTTGGCAAGGGATGGGACGGCAAGGCCGTGCAGTTGACGATCAGCAAGACGTCCGACGGCCGGTTGAGCTTTCAGGAAACCGTCAACAACGTCGCCCAGGATGCGAAATTTAGCGCCCCACTGGCAAGGGCTGCTGCACAGCTCACGCTCCGTAAATGGGACCAGCGCGCAAAGACCGCCTTTGCCCGCTTCGGTGGATTCGCATCGGTGGTCGGCGCCGCGCTCCACGGAATCGACGGCTCGGTCAGAATCTCGCGGGGTTCCGTCGACGCTACGGGGAATGTCTCTTGGGGCGGCGCCACCTACCACTTCACCAGTGCCGCCGGAGGCACGTACAAGTTCAAAGGCGGCGAGGGCATTTTTACTGTCAGCGGCAGCGAGCTTTTGCTGATGCCGCGCAATGAATCGCAGCGCGGTCATTCCCTGCGCCTGAAACTCCACCCGACCGGCGCCCTGGTCCGATATTACGACCGAGGAAACGGCGAATATATGGACAGCGTCTTTCTCACCAAGGCGGGGCTCGGAAACGCCGCCGCGAGACGGCTCGCGCAAGATTTTCAACTCGCGTCCGAGCGGCGGGCACAGCGCACCGCGGCGGCGAACGCCGCGGCACAGTTGTCGGCGAGCCAGCAGCAATATGCACAGCAGATGCAGGAGCGCGAGTGGCAGCGGCGACAGGATGAATATGAGCGCTGCCTGCGCGACGAACGAAATAGAATCATCGGGTCCGGCCTCGGCGCGATCATCACCGGACGGCCCGATGCCGTGGCTCCGGCGGGGACCTGTCGACGGCCGGAATAGTCCGGGCCTTTCACATCCCGCGCTGGGCGCCAGTCCTCGCCTGCGCCATCGCGGCGACCAGCTTCACCGCCTCATGCGCCGACATCGCAGCGCCTTCCTGCCACAACCCCTGGTAGCTCAGATGCTCGCCGGCAAAGACGATCGGCCCCTCGGGCTTGAGAAGCTCGGCATATTGCGCGCCGCGCGATCCACCCCCGCCCAGGCCGCCGGGCCAGATCGCGCCGACTCCTTCCGAATAAGGGACCAATCCCCAGCCCACCGACAGACCCTTGGTCAGCAGGCGTGACCGTCCCGGGTGAAGCGCCTCCACGCTCTCGCGGCTGACGCGCAGCCGTTCCGCGTCGCTGTAACCAGCGAATTTTTGCGGGTTGTCCTGGTTGGTCCAGCCCGCGACATAAGCGGCGACGAGGACACCTCTCGCCGCGCCGAAGTCATTGGACGGATAGATCACATTCTCATTGGCTCGGTCGGTCCAGGCGAGCCCGCCGTAGATATGTTCGTCGGTTTCCCAGAAACGCGGCGATTCGAACGCAACCTTGACGCTCGGAAGATAATTGACGCCCTTGAGCGCGGCCTGCTTCGCCGGCGAGAAATCGTTCGGAATCTTCTCGAGCAGGTTGGAGCCGAGCGTGCAGACGCAATAATCGGCTTCGGTCATTTGCCTGCCCGGACCATGCTCGATGCGGACCCGGTCGCCGACGCGGCGGATCGCGGTCACCGGCGCCCTCAGGCGCACCGTCGGCTTGACCTGCTCGTAGAGCGCCCGGGCGATGCGATCCATTCCGCCGACCGGCTGAAGCATCGTCGCCTGCATGTCCCAGATATGCTCGAACAGATAAGGCAGGACGACCGCCTGCGACGGCGCCAGTTCGCTGAACGGCAATCGCGGCAGAGGCACGGGCGCTCGGTCGTAGCCTCCGCCCTCGACCGCGTAGCCGGAGCTGCCTTGCGGCACGTAAACGCCGTTCGGACCGACACTCGCGTAGGGCGCGAGGAACTGACGGATGAGCTCCAGCTCGCCTTTCGGAACTTGCTGGTCGAGCGCGTGGCGGTCAATCGCCTTGGCGAGCATCTCGGCGATATGTCCGCGCATGTCCTCGACCATGCGCCGCTCGGGCTGGACCTTGCCGCCAAAGTCCCAGCCCGCATTGCGGTTGACGTTGACGAAGGTCTCCAACTTCACGCCCAGGCGGCGCGCGTAGCCGAGGATCACGCGATGGCCGCTCGGGATGCGCGCCGGGCCGGCATTGAAGTAAAGCCCCGGCGACAGCGTCGAATGCTGGTCGGGTCGGCCGGTCTGCACGATGGTGTCGCCGCCCCGGATTGTCCAGGCGCGGCCTCCGGCGCGGTCGCGCGCCTCGAGGACGATAACCTTGTAGCCCGCGCGGCCGAGCTCGTAGGCCGACACCAGTCCGGCGATGCCGGCGCCGAGCACGACGACCGATCGGCCGGTGCCGCTCGTCGGCGACAGTTGGAAATTCTCCGCCCCGGCGGGAGTCGGGATGGCGAGGCCGAGCGCCTCCATCGCGAGATAGACCGCACCGGCGCCGCCGACCGCACCGACCTGCTCCAGCAGAGCGCGCCGAGTGAATGCCATGAACCCCTCCCCGCGGCGACTCGCTCCAGTCCCCGCTGCTGCGGCAGCCTGCCAGCAATTCGCGGCCTGCGCCCGAAAATTTCGACGAGCGAACCGCATCGCCTGAGCGCTTCGCGCGTTCCAGTTGCAGGAAATCCCCCAGTGCAAGGAGTAAGGATCGTGAACGACCGTAAGGACGAGATTTCAACGCTGAACACGCTGATCGCGACATTGATCGACAGCGTGAACGGCTATGAGGACGCGGCTGCCAACAGCGAGGGTGGCCGGTTTCAGCAATTGTTCCGCGAGCGCGCCGGCGAGCGCCAGCGGGTGGTCGAAAGCCTGCGGGCCGAAGTCCGGCGGCTTGGCGGAAATCCCGAAGACGACGCCTCGTTCATGGGCCAGGCGCACCAGCGTTTCCTCGACCTCAAGGCCGCGATTACCGGGCGCGACGACCAGGCGGTCATCAACGAGGTCGAGCGCGGCGAGGACTATCTCAAGGAGAAGTTCGAGACGGCGCTCAACAGCGGCCATCTCAGCGGCGAATCCCGCGCGGCCGTGGAAAGCGCCTACCAGTCGGTTCGCTCGGGCCACGACCAGATCAGCCAGCTGAAGCACGCGCTCGAAGGCCAGTCCTAGCCCGAACAGCTAGCCGGGTGGGGCACGGGGCGGTCTCAGGCCAGCGGGACCGCCCCGCTTGCTGCGGGAGCTAATAGCCCATTAGCGCGAGCACTTCGCGGCGGCTGCGCTCGTCCTCGCGGAACGTGCCCATCATCCGGCTCGTGGTCATGACGACGCCCGGCGTGTTCACGCCGCGCGCGGTCATGCACGCATGGGTCGCTTCGATCACCACCGCCACGCCTTTCGGCTGAAGGTGCTCCCAGATCGTGTCGGCGACCTGCGCCGTCAGCCGCTCCTGGACCTGGAGCCGGCGGGCGAAGCCGTGCAGCACCCGGGCGAGCTTGCTGATGCCCACGACCTTGTCGCGCGGCAGATAGGCGACCGACGCCTTGCCGATGATCGGCGCCATATGATGCTCGCAGTGCGACTGGAACGGAATGTCCTTCAGCAGCACGATTTCGTCGTAACCGCCGACTTCCTCGAACGTGCGGCGCAAATGAACCGCCGGATCCTCGGCATAGCCGCGTGCATATTCTCGCCACGCGCGCGCGACCCGTCGCGGCGTGTCGAGCAGCCCCTCGCGATCTGGATCGTCGCCGGCCCAGCGGATGAGCGTGCGGATCGCTTCGGCGACATCCGCCGGAATTTCGCAGGCGGGCGCGGATTCAACGAGATCGCCGTCGCCCGGCTCGCCATGGTCGAACGGTGGGTTCATTGCTCAAGCTCCCGCGCGATGTCGTCCGCGACCGCCGCGGCCTGTTCGCGGATATCAGGAACCGCGATGATCTCCCAATAGCGCCCCTTGGTCAGTGGGCCCAACGCCCAGAGCCGGTTTCCGGCGCGCGATAGCTCGTCGACCTCGAGGCCTATGCCGAGGTGATCGGGCCGGACCGCTCCGCGATCCAGCAGTCCACGGAGCAGCGGGTCGCGGGTCCGTTCCATCGCATGCAGCGGCCCCGTGCAATTGAAGACATAGTCGAACCGCTCCTCCGTGCTGCGGTCGGCACCGCGGCGGCGAAATTCGACCGCCGCCCCGCCGTCCGACGGGCGAGCGCCGATTATTCGGCCGGCGACGATTTGCAAACGGCCTTGCGCGACCATGCGATGGATAACAGCGGCCACCTCAGGCGCAATGCGGTGGCGATGGACGTCCCACCACGGCCGCGCGTGGCGCAGGAAACGGCGCTGCTGATCGTGGCCGAGCCTCTGCCACAGATCGTGGCTGTGCGGTCGCAGGCTGTCGACGGCGGCGCGCCAGCCGACCGCGGTCGAGCGTTGGCGAAGCCAGCGCCAAAGCCCGCGCAGCGAGCCGCTGGGCAAGGCCTCCAATGGCACCGGAGCGGGCTCGAAATTGGCGTGAGCGCGCGGGATTTGCCCGCGGCGAGACAGTGCCACGATCTTGCCGCGATGGCCGGCCGCGTCGAGCGACAGGACGAGATCGACCATCGTCAGCCCCGTGCCGACGAGCAGCGCCGCGCCATCGCGTGCCGCCAACTCGCGCAAGGCGGATCGCGCGCCCTCGTCCCACGGATTGTTGACGAGCACCTGTCGAATCTCGGCGAACGCGCTGAGCGGACCGGGCTCCTGGTTGCCGATCGCGAGGGCGAGCATCGACGATCGCACCGTTCGACCATCGTCGAGCGTCACCCTCCAGGTGCCGTCCGCGAACTCGGCGTCGATCGCGGTCGAATGATCGACCGCCGTCTGGCCCTTGCCGATCGCATGTTCGAGGAGCTCGCGAAGGTAGCGGCCGAACAGGCTGCGCTGGGCGAAGCCGCGGCGGTCGCCGCCCTCGGCCTCGAAACGCCGGGCGAAATGATCCGGATCGTCGGCGAGCGCACTCATCCCCTCAGCGCGCACATTGAGAAGATGCGCCGGCTCGGTCGTCGAATAAGCGACGCCATGCCCGGCACGGCCGCTGCCGTCGATCACCACCGAGCCTATGCCGCGCCGCGCAAGTTGCGCCGCGAGAATCGTTCCCGAGGCCCCGCCACCGATAATCGCGACCGGTGCGTCCCGGTCAGATTTCGTAGTCAGGCCAGACCTCCGGGTTGTCCGCGTTGGCCTTTCGGCTCTGGATATGGTCGTAGATGCGGCTGACCGTCCTGCCCGCGGTCTCGGTGAACAGCCCGGGAACCGCGGCGTGGACGATCGCCGCGCAGCCGGCTCCAATCAGCTCCGCGCCAATTTTGACCGCGCCGGCGCCATGGCCGGCCCAGCTCATTCCGAGGGACCGCGGGTGGTCGAGAAACAAGCGGTCGACGGTCCCGCCGCGGCGGGTTTCGATCTCGGGCTGATTGGTCGCCATGATCCGTGCCTATTCCGAATGGTGGCGACCCCGACAGGATTCGAACCTGTGGCCCTCAGATTAGGAATCTGATGCTCTATCCTGCTGAGCTACGGGGTCGTCCCGGTGCAGATACGGGTTCCCCGGCGCGCAATCAATTGACCTCGCCTGGCGGGACGACCGGGAGCGGCAAGGGAGCGACCGGAACGCCCTCGTCGGCAAGCGCCTTGGCCTCGGTGAGCGTGGCGTTGCCGTGGATTTGCTCGAGTTCCGCCTCACCCTGGTGCATGGCGCGCGCCGTTTCGGCAAAGCGGTCGCCGACCCAGCGCGAATCCTTCAGCATTTCCGCCTGCGCGGCAGCGAGCCTGGCAAGCGGGTTCGACGCCTTCCGCGGTACCCCCGGCGCCATCGGCGCCTTGGTCACGTCATCCGAGCCGCAATAGGGACATTGGACCAGACCCGCGGCGCGCTGCTCGTCATAATCGGCGTTCGACCGGAACCAGGTTTCGAAAGTCTCGCCGCCGCTGCGGCATTGCAGATCGAAGACAATCATTGGGACACCACGTCGGGGATGGGCCGGCGATGGTTAAGCGCCGGTATGCGCGATCGCACTTCGGAAATCCGCGACAGCTCGACTTCGGCGAAGCCGACGCCGGTCGCTTCGCCCATGTCGAGGAGCACCTCGCCCCACGGATCGACGACCAGCGAATGGCCGAACGTGTTCCGACCGTCTTCGTGATGGCCGACCTGCGCCGCCGCAACCACGAACAGGCCGGCCTCGATCGCGCGCGCGCGCAACAACGTGTGCCAGTGCGCCTTGCCCGTCGGGACGGTGAACGCCGCCGGCACCGACACGACGTCCGCGTCGCCTTCCGCGATCTTGGCGAACAGCATTGGGAACCGCAGGTCGTAGCAGATTGTCAGCCCTAGCTTGCCCACGGGCGTGCCGTTGACGACCACGGCCTTGTCGCCGGCGCGATAGACCGCCGATTCGCGCCAGCTTTCGCCGGTCGGCAGATCGACGTCGAACAAGTGGATCTTGTCGTACCGCGCGCGCAGCTTGCCGGCGCGATCGACGACGAAGCCGCGGTTGGCGACCTTTCCATCCTCGGCCAGGATGGCGAGCGAGCCGAGATGGACCCAGATGTCATTCTCGCGCGCGGCGTCCCGGCAGGCGGCGAGGACCAGGTCGTCTTCCTCGCGGCGCAACACGTTCGACGCGCGCTGCGCATCGCGGTCGAGTAAGCCGGTCATCTCCGGCGTGAACAGGATGGTGGCGCCGCCCTTGGCGGCCTCGCCGATCGCCCGGGTCAGCGCCGCGGCGTTGGCGGCCGGATCGATCCCGCTGTTCGACTGGAAGAGGGCGATCCGGGTCACGCGGCAATCAGCTCATCGAGGCGGCCTTCGCGCTCGAGCGAGACGAGGTCGTCGCACCCGCCGATGTGGCGGCCGGCGATGAAAATCTGTGGGACCGTCGTCCGGCCGTTCGCGCGCTGAATCATCTCGCGACGCTTCTCCCCACCGAAATCGACCGCAATCTCCTCATAGGCGACGCCCTTGCCGTCGAGCAGATGCTTGGCCCGCCAGCAATAAGGACAGAAGCTCTTGGTGTAGATTTCGACGCGCGGCACGGATGCTCCTTCCGGTTCATAGTTAGGGGCATCCGTCAACGCATCAACTGCGCCGGTCGAACGACCCGCGCCCAGCTGACCAGCTCGACCCGGGCCGCGCCGGCTCGCTTTAGGGCACGCGCGCAGGCCTCAGCCGTGCTTCCGGTGGTGAAGACGTCGTCGATGATGATGATCGTCCTGCCGGCCACGGCCGACATGTCCGCGACCCGAAAGGCGCCCGCCACCGTCCGCCGGCGTTGCAGCGGACTCATGCCTTTGAGCGGCGGCGTGCGGCGAGTCCGCCGCAGCACCAGCGGGCGCCAGGGGATGCCGAGGCGCTTCGACAGCTCGCGCGCGATAAGCGCCGACTGGTTGAAGCCGCGCCACCATAGACGCGTACGGTGAAGCGGAACCGGGACGAGCAAGGCCTGCTCGGTGGGCGTCCCGACCAGCGGAAGCATGTAGCGCGCCATCGTCTTCGCCACCGCAACCTTGCGTCCGTATTTCAGGCGAATGGCGAGGTGGCGGGTCAGTTCGCCATAAGCGACCGCGGCGCGCGTGCGCGAAATCCGCGGCGGCCTTGCGAGACACGCCGCGCACGTCTCGATATCCGTTGCCTGGAGCGCGACGCCGCACACGTTGCACCCAGCCTCCCCGAGAAACTCGACCTGCTTCCAGCAATCGGCGCAAAAACTGTGCGGCTCCGAGACGATCGTTCCGCACGCCGCGCAGCGTGGCGGAAGCGCGAAGTCCAGCGCCCATCTCCCCGAAAGCCGCAAAAGGTCCGCGATCACGCAATGCTTGTCGCCTGCCGCGCGCCGTCGCACAAGCGGGCCCATGCCGCCCGAGCTGTTCGACATGCGCCTGCGCGCCCGGCGACGCGACCGCGCGTTCCACCAGGGGACCGAATTGTTCCTGTACGAGCGCGCGTTCGACGATTGCCTCGATCGGCTTCGACTGATTCGGCGCCGCTTCAGATCCGCGCTCCTCATCGGATGTCCCGACGCTGCCTGGCCGAAACGGCTCCGCGATTTCGCCGACTCCGTGGAAGCCGTGGATCCCGGAGGGGCCTTCGCGGCGGCGGCCGGCGGCATGTGGATCGTCGAGGACCAGTGGCCGGGCGCCCCGGGCCAGCACGACCTGTGCCTCGCAATCGGTACGCTCGACACAGTCAACGACCTTCCCGGCGTGCTCGCGGCGATCCGGCGGTCCCTGGGGCCGGACGGCTTCTTCCTCGGGGCCGTGTCGGGCGGACATACACTGCCGCGGCTTCGCGCCGCCATGCGTGCGGCCGACGACGTGCAAGGCTATGCCGTCCCGCACGTCCACCCCCGGATCGACGCACCGGCGCTTGCCGGGCTACTGTCCGCGGCGGGCTTCGCGATGCCCGTCGTCGACGTCGACCGGGTGACCGTCTCGTACGAAAGCCTCGACCGACTGATCGGCGACTTGAGGGCAATGGGCGCGACGAACGTGCTGGCGCAGCGTTCGCGCCGGTCGCTGGGGAAGGCTGGCTGGCAAGCCGCACGCGCGGCCTTCCAGCCCCCCGGCGCGGCCGGGCGCACCGACGAAACCTTCGAATTGCTGCATTTCGCGGCCTGGACCCCCGCAGAGCCCAAGCAGGGATGAGCCGGCGTTAACGATGTCCGGAGCAGAAGTTGTTAACTTCGCTCGCGTTACACCCGTCGCGTGGACGTGGATCAGAGGAGGGTGGCGTGACCGCTATCCGGACAAATTTGCGCAGGCTGCGCGCGGACACGCGCGGCGCAACCGCAATCGAATATGGGCTCATCGCGGCCCTCATCGTCGTCGCCATGATGGCCGGCCTCGCCAGCCTTGGCGGAGGCGCGGGCGGCATGTGGACCAACCTCGGGACGACGGTGCAGACCTACATGTGAGGTAGTTCGGCGTCAGCCTCGGCGGCCGTACACCACGAGCTTCACTTTCTGCCCCGGGACCAGCCGGCTGTTGGCCGCGAGGTTGTTGAGCGACAGGAATCGTTCGAGCCTGAAATCGCGATAGGCCATGCGGCTAGCCAGCGACTGGACCGTGTCGCCCGGCGCGACCGTCCGAATCTGGATGACGCGAGGACGAATCGCGGCGGCTTCCTGCGGAGTGATCCGGCGCAGCGAATTCACCATCGAGGCAAAGGGCTGGATGCCGTATCCGCCCTGCGTCACCATAACGAAATAATAGACCCGCGCCTGATCCCACTGATAGGCGAAGACGCTGGCATCGACATAGCCCGAGCTGGTCTGGACGCGGGCGGTCGTGACAGCCGCCGGGATTCCGTTGACGACGGTGCGTTGCGCCGGCGGAATGGGGAAATTGACCCGGCCGTCGGTCAGTTGGCGATAGGCGGCGAGGATCGCGTCGTCGATAGTTCCGCGGCCGCCCCGGAACTGGGCCTTTCCGGCCGAGCCCGAGACCGTGACGGCGTCGGTCCCGTTCTGCATCAAATAGCCCTGCGGAACGGTGAACTGAATCCGGAGAACCGGATGGGTGAAGGTCGGACCTTCGATCACGCCCTGCGCCGGATCGTCGTCGACGAAAAGGCCCTCGAGCTGGGCGAGGAACTGGTCGCGGTTGCGAAGGCCGGTACCCAGCCGGCCCGTGGCGCGGGCGTCGGCAAGCGCGCGCTGCGCGCGGTTCACGCTCAACGGATGGGTGCTCGCCCACTCGGGCGTTTGCCGGTTCGTGCGACCCTGGACGCGTGCCTGAAGGGCGCTCGACCGGGCCAGGGCGGCCAGGATCCCGGGACCACCGGCGGGATCGTAGCCGGCGGCGACTAGGTAACGCGTGGCGAGGGTGTCCGCCTGATACTCCTGGTCGCGTGAGAAGCTCAGGGTTGCGAGCTGCGCGCGCTGCTGCG
Source organism: Sphingomicrobium sp. (assembly GCA_035281125.1). GTDB lineage: Bacteria > Pseudomonadota > Alphaproteobacteria > Sphingomonadales > Sphingomonadaceae > Sphingomicrobium. Next base: position 15,138 of record DATEEM010000039.1, read on the forward strand.
CCATTTGCCCGAAAACATTGCCGACGCCGCCGAATACGCCACCGAGGATCGCGCCCAGCACGCCCCAGACGTTGTTGCGCTGGGCATAGGCCTGGCGAGCGCGGGCATGGTTCGCGGCAATGTGCGCGACCTCGTGCCCGAGCGCGAAGCCGAGCTGCGCTTCGTCGTCCATGATCGTCAGCAGCTGGCGCGTGATGTAAACGTAGCCGCCGGGCACCGACATCGCATTCTCAACCGCCGAATTGAGCGTTGTGAAATGCAGTGCCTGGCCGGGGTTCGCCACGCCGGAATAGGCGCCGACGCGTCGACCGACGGATTCGACATAGGCCACGCGGTGTCCGGTTTCGGGTCCGCCCATTTCCTCGACGATCGCGGCATGCTCGCGGTGTGCCTGGGCGACGTCGCGCGGATTTAGAAAGCGCGGCCCCTGCGCCGCTGCCGGCGCGATGGCGATCGCGGCTGCGGCAAGGAACAGCATGCCTCTACGCATAACAACCTCCTTCGCGGGTCGAGTTAAGCGGCAGGAATTTGAACGGAGAATGACTCGGCCGGTTCCTTGGCCCGGATTCAGCCGATCGCGAGGAACTTGGCGCGGCGCTGGGCGAACAGCTCGTCCGGACCGAGCGTGTCGCACCCCGCCAGCTCCTCGAGTATTGCGCCCTTCAGCGCGCCGATGGCCGCTTCCGGGTCCCGGTGCGCGCCACCAAGCGGCTCCGGGATCACGCGGTCAATCACGCCCAGGCCGAGGAGGTCGCTCGCGGTGATCTTCATCGCCTCGGCTGCCTCCGCCGCCTTGTCCCCGGTTCGCCACAGGATCGAGGCGCAGCCTTCCGGCGAGATGACGGAATAGATCGCATGCTCGAACATGAGCACGCGGTTCGCAGTGGCGATCGCGACCGCGCCGCCCGACCCGCCTTCGCCGACGACCGCCGCGATCATCGGGACCTTGAGCGCGAGGCATTGCTCGGTCGAGCGGGCGATGGCCTCGGCCTGGCCGCGCTCCTCGGCCTGAACCCCGGGAAAAGCGCCCGGCGTGTCGACCAGAGTCACCACGGGAATCCCGAACTGGTCGGCGAGGCGCATCAGCCGGATCGCCTTGCGATAGCCCTCCGGCTTGGCCATGCCGAAATTATGCTTGAGGCGCGATGCCGTGTCGTCGCCCTTCTCGTGACCGATCAGCATGACCCGCCGACCATCGATTCGCCCGAGCCCGCCGATGATCGCGGGATCGTCGGCGAAGCTGCGATCCCCGGCAAGCGGAAGAAAATCGTCGGCGATGCCGGCGACATAATCCTTGAAATGCGGCCGGTCGGGATGACGGGCGACCTGGGTCTTCTGCCACGGCGACAACTTGGCATAGGTGTCGCGCAGCAGTTTTGCCGCCTTGGTCTCGAGCCGCGCGACCTCCGCATCGATGTCGATCTGGTCGGAGCTGTTCGCGGTTTCGCGGAGCGCGGCGACCCGGGCTTCAAGCTCGGCGATCGGCTTTTCGAAGTCGAGATATGTGAGCATGTGCCCGGCGCGGGTAGGACGAAGCCGCCTTGGCCGTCAACGCGATCGCGTCGCCAGCGGGTGGCGCGTGTTGACCAGCTCGACCAGTCGCGCGCTGTCGACATGGGTATAAATTTGCGTCGTCGCGATGTCGGCATGGCCGAGCAGCGACTGCAGCACCCGGAGGTCGGCGCCGCCCGAAAGCAGGTGCGTGGCGAAGGCGTGGCGGAGGACGTGCGGGCTGATCCGCTCCGGCGAGATCCCCGCATCGGCGGCCATTTGCCGGACGATCTGGAACAGGCGCACGCGGCTCAAATGCTTGGTGCCGCCCGGAAATAGCCAGGGGCTCCGCTCCGGCACATGTTCAATCCATCGCTCGACGGCCTGCTCGGCGCGAGAGGAGATCGGCACCAGCCGCTCCTTGCCGCCTTTGCCGCGGAGGATGAGGAACGGCTGGCCCTTGCGCAACGCGCCGCGCGGCAGGGTCACGAGCTCGCTGGCGCGAAGCCCGGAACCGTAGAGCAGCTCGAGGAGAGCGAGGTTACGGACGGACGCGGCGCGCCCGGACGCGGCGCGGCCTTCGGCTTCCTCGAACAACCGGCCGACCTCTTCGGAGCCGAGAATTCTCGGCAAGGGACGCTCGAATCGCGGGCGCGGCAAGGCTGCTGACGGATCGTCCGCGCGCAGCCCTTCGTCGAGAAGGAAGCCGAAGAAGCGCCGCAGCGCGGCGGACCGGCGGGCGACTGTTGCCGGCGAAAGCTCGCGCCAGCCTTCACCCAATCGGCCGATCGCATTGAAATCGGCGCTTTCCAGGGATCCGCCAAGGGTCTCCGAGCATCGCTCGAGATCGTTGCGATAGGCGGCGAGCGTGTGACGGGAGGCGCCAGTTTCCGCGGCCATCATGTCGAGGAACCGATCAACCAGCGCCTGATCGTCTGGGCTCACGTGCGGGCGAGCGCCTCGGCGGCAATCATCCGCGCGGTGAAATCCTGCCGGGTCCGAACGAGAGCGGCGACGATACGATAAAGGTGCGATCCCGGGACATCGGCGAAGCTGCGCACCTGCATGCCGGTCCCCGCGAGCACGAGGACCGTCCCCGCCTGGCCGCGCGCCGCCGCGGAATCGATCATGTGCGTCCAGCTGGTCCGACGACCGACCCCAAGACCGAAGCGACGGCTGAGGCTCTCGGCAGCCGCGGCGTCGATCCGGCCGAGGCCGGCGAGGCCCCCGACGAGCAGGGCGCTGCGCGCCTTGCCCGGGCTCTTGTCGCGGCCGATGAAGCCGGTGATCCGCCCGAGGCTGAGGTCCACGCCGCGCGCATCCGGCGCCGACAGCGCGAGCATCGCCCAGGCGCGATCGCCGGCCTCGCCATCCATTCGCCGGACGGCGGCGATCCATCGCGCGGCGGCGCGATCGAAGCCGCCAGCGAGCATCGCAGCGATCAGCTCGGGCGCGTCGGCCTCGAGCGCCGGATCGGGGGCGATGAGCGTCGCCGCCCGACCGAGAAGCGCGCGCATCGCTTCGCGCTGCAGCGGGTCCTTCGCGGAATCGAGCAGCCGGCGCATCGCCGCGACCTTGGCGTCGCGATCCTTGCCGACGAACGCCTGGCGCACCTGCCACGCGTCCGTCCCAGGGAGGTCGCTCGGGTCGGTCGCATCATAAATTGCCGAATAGAGGTCGATCATCGACTGGGACGAAAAGACCCCCAGTCCGGCGGCGATCCGCGCGGATTCGAGCCGGTTCGCAGGGGCCAGCAGCGGCGCACGCGCCTGGAACGCCCGAAGCTGGGTCGAGGCGGAATTCATCAAGCGATCGGGCGGGACGAGGCCGGTCGCCGTGGCCAGCCCGAAGCGCCACGCGGTGAGGCGATCGACGGGTTCCCATTCGATCGTGGCCGCGCGCCCGGTGTCCGAGCCCGCCCCAACCACCTTCTCTGCGAGCGTGAGGTCGATCCCGCCAATCCGCCCGCGACGCCGGGCGTCATCGATCTGCGCCGATGCGCTTTCCGGCTCGCCCGACAGCGACGCGCACATCGCGCTGACCAAGGCGCGGATGCCCGCGTCATGTTTGCGAATGCCCTCCTGGAGCGGGCAAAGTGCGGGCGGATCGGCGGTGGCGAGCGCGCTCTGCACGCCGACCTGGTACATTTTCGGAGTGAAACGGTCCGTATCGACCCCCGCGACGATCATCCGCGCGGCGTCGGCCTCCCCCATCCTCAGCAACAGCCAGGCCCGCTCGGCGGCCCAATCGACCGGGTTGACCGCGCGCGGCGCGCGGACCCTCGCGAGAAGCGCGTTGCGAAGGGCGATATGCGCCCAGCGCGACGCCAGCGGCGTCTCCATCCGCCGCATCAGAGTCGACAGGAAGGTCCCGCTCGCCGAGCCCCACGGATCGGAACCGAGGCCGATCTGCACCGGATCGAGCTGCCCAACGACCCACGGGTCGCGCCGAGCGTGGGCGGGGTATTCGATCGGCGGCGGGGGCGGCGGCAGGACCTCCGACGTCAACTCCTGCACCGCCCCCTCGCCCCCGCCCGGGACGGGCGACAGAAAACCGCCCTGGGGAGCGACCGTGTTGGAAGGCTGCGCCGGTACGGGCGCCGGAGTCGGTTGCGGCTGCGTGGCCTGCTGCGCCAGCGCCGGCAGCCCGAGCGCCACGACGCAGCCGGCGATGAACGCAAACCTACTGCGCATTGCCCGGCGCGGGGACATCGACCTCGATCGTCCTCGTCGGCTGCTCGGACGGCAGGGTCGAAAGGAAAAAGAGCGCACCGGCGATGAGCAGGACGACAACGATCAGAACGGCAATTCGGGGCATGGCATCCGCTTCAAGGCTATTTTCGTTGGCGCTTTTGCCCAGCTGCGTTCGGGCTGTATAGCCCCTTGTAGTGACGGATCTGGCAAAACTGCTCGACCGGCCGGTGGTGCTGGTCGGGCTGATGGGAGTTGGCAAGTCGACGGTCGGGCGCCGCCTCGCGCGGCGGCTCGGTCTGCCGTTCGTCGACAGCGATTCGGCGATCGAGGATGCGTCGGGCTATTCCGCCGCCGAAGTGTTCGAACGCTACGGCGAGCAGGATTTTCGCGACGGCGAACGGCGACTGGTGGCGCGCCTGATCGACGGCGAGGTTCGGGTCATCGCCACCGGGGGGGGCGCTTATGTCGACCCGCGCACGCGCAAGCTGCTGAACGAGCGCGCGATCACGGTCTGGCTCGATGCGCCGGTCAACGTCCTTGCCGAGCGGACCGGCCGCCGCGACACGCGGCCGCTTCTGCGCAACGGCGACCGCAAGGATACGCTGGAGAAGCTTTCCGAGGAGCGTCGTCCCGCCTACCGCGAGGCGCACATCCACGTGAAGAGTGGGACCGGCGCGCACCGCGACGTCGTCGAGGAGATCGTCCGGGCGCTCGCGGGCTACCTTTCGGCCCGGGGAACGGCCTAGGCCGCATCGGGCGCCGATTGCTCGGCCAGCGGGCGGTTCGCGCCGAACGAGCGATCAAGACCCGCGTGCAGGTCGCCGGTAGCGCTCTGAAGCTCCAACCGCTCACAGTCGCGCGCGCGATACTCGCGCTCGACCCGATCGACCTCGGCCGGCGCGATCCCGCTCGCTTTCAGCGCCGCGCGTCCCATCCGCACCGCGCTCTCGAACAACTCCCGCTCGGCGAAAACGAGGTCGAGGCCGTCGAGTTCGATCAGGTGTAGTCGGTCGAACGCCCGGACCATCACCGCCGCCTGCGGGAAGGCTTCGAGCACGGCGCGGATCGCCCCGCTCGTCATCGCGCCGTCGGCATTGTCGTTGCAGAAAGCGATAACCTGCGCCGCTTCGGCGCCCGCGGTGCGGAGCAGGTCGAGTCTCAGCCCATCGCCGTAATAGACCTTCGTCCCGAACTGCTCGGCGGTCTCGATCATGCCCGGATTGCGGTCGATCAGCGTGACGCCGATGCGCTTGGCCTGCATCATCTGGGCGACGGTCTGGCCGAAGCGGCCGTAACCGACCACGATCGCGCTCGTCTCCGGCGACTTCTCGGGACCGTCGAGACCGTCCGAGCTGCGTTCCTCGCGCCGCTCGAGCCAGTCGGTCAGGCGCATGAGGAACGGCGTTGCGGCCATCGACAGCGTAACGACCGCGCCGAACAGCGAGGCGGCCTCGAGCGTGATCAGCTTCGCGGCGGTGGCCATGGCGAATAGCACGAAGCCGAACTCCCCGGCCTGGCTGAGCAACAGCCCGAGCCGAACGCTGCGCGGCCAGTTGTTGCCGAAAGCCCTGGCGAGGCCGGCTATGAGCAGCGCCTTGGTCACGATCACCGTTGCGGCAATTCCCAGCACGAACAGCGGCCGGGCCGCCACGACCCCGAGGTCGAGCAACATTCCGACCGAGAGGAAGAACAACCCGAGCAGGATCGACCGGAACGGCTCGACGTCGTTCTCCAGCTCGTGCCGATAGGGCGATTCGGCGAGCATCACGCCGGCGACGAAGGCGCCGAGGGGAACCGACAGGTGCAGCAAATGCATCACCGCCGCCGCGCCGACCACGGTGAACAGGCCGGCGACCACGAACAGCTCACGCTCGCCCAGCCTGCCGACCAGCCGGAATAGGGGGTTGAGCAGGAGCCGGCCGACCACGACCAGGCCGATCACCGCGAGCAAGGTATAGAGTGCAAGCGTCCAGCCGGTCGGAGCCCCGGGGTCGGGCGGAACCCGCGCCATCGCGGCGATGATGGTGATCATCGGAACGATGGCGAGGTCCTGGAACAGCAGGATCGAGAAGGCGCGCTCGCCCTGGGGCGTGTTGAGATCGTTGTCCGCGCGAAGCATCGGCAGGACCTGCGCGGTCGACGAAAGCCCGAGGGAAAGGCCGATTGCCAGGGCCGCCTCGATGGTGATGCCGAGCGCGAGATGGAGGAGCAGGCTGATCGCCAGCCCGCACAGCACGACCTGCGCGAGGCCGAGGCCGAAGATGTCCTTCCGCAGCCGCCACAGCCGCCGCGGCTGGAGCTCGAGCCCGACGATGAACAGCAACAACGCGATGCCGAGCTCGGTCACGCTGGTGAGCTGCTCCGGATCGTCGATGAGGGCGAGAAGCTGCGGCCCAATCAGCGCTCCGGCAACGATGTAGCCGAGGGTCGCGCCGAGCTTCAGGCGACGGAACAGGGTGACGAAGACCAGCGCCGCGCCGAGCATAATCGCGCCGCTTTCGAGGATCGCCGTCGTCGCTTGCGCTGCCTCGGCGGGCGTGGTCACGCGGCGGCCTCGATTGCGGCGGCCAGCGTGCGGAACGGCAGCATGATCGCTCCGTGCCGCGACGCGCGCGTCCGGGCCGGGGCCAGAGCGGTGAGCCCCCACCCCGGCTCCGTCTCGATCCCGTCGAGCCAGTCGGCGAGCCCAGTCAGCGCGGCCTGGACCTCTTCGCGCGACCGGCCGGGCGCGCCGCGCTCGAGCAAGGCCGCCGATGCCTGGCCGAATGCGCAGGCATGGACCTGCTGCGACAAGGCTTCGACCCGCCCGTCGCGATCGAGCTGGACAACGGTCGCGACGCGACTCCCGCACGTCGGAGAACGGAGCTCGGCGCGACCGTCCTCGCGCTCGAGCTGCCGCGGCTCGCCGAGCGAGGCGGCGAGCCGCAGGATCTCAGTCGTGTAAAGCGGCGCGTTCATTCCCTGCGCCATGTGGTGCCGCCCGGCCCGTCCTCCAATATGATACCCTCGGCCCTGAGCTCGTCGCGGATGCGGTCGGCGGCGGCGAAGTCGCGAGCCTCTTTGGCTGCGGCGCGCTCGGCGATCCGCGCCTCGATCGCGGCCGCGTCGGCGCCGCCCTGGAACCACTCGTCGGCGCTCTTGCCGAGAAGCCCGAGCAACGCGGCGCTGGCCCTCAACGCCGAGGGATCGTCGATTGCCTGAAGACGCGCGAGGGCGGCCGGCGTGTTGAGATCGTCGGAAAGCGCCTCGATGACTTCCGCATCGATATCGCCCCGCTCCCAATCGCCTGCTGTCCGATACAGGCGGTCGAGAATCGCCTTCGACTGCTCGATCAGCGACTCCGTCCACGGCAACGGCTGGCGATACTGCGCGGACAACAGGGCAAGTCGGAGCACTTCGCCATCGACTTTTTTGAGCAGCTCGCCGGGTGTGACGATGTTGCCGAGGCTCTTCGACATCTTCTCGGCGCCCATGTCGACGAAGCCGTTGTGGACCCAGAAGCGGGCGAGCGGCACGCCGTCATGGGCTGAGCGGCTCTGCGCGATCTCGTTCTCGTGGTGCGGGAAGATGAGGTCGAGCCCGCCGCCGTGGATGTCGATCGTCTCGCCGAGGTGGCGCGCGATCATCGCCGAGCATTCGACGTGCCAGCCGGGACGGCCGCGGCCCCACGGGCTATCCCAGCCGATCACGCCCTCGTCGCTCGGCTTCCACAGAACGAAATCGGCGGGGTCGCGCTTGTACGGAGCAACTTCGACGCGGGCGCCGGCAATCATCGAGTCGCGGTCGCGCTTGCTGAGCACGCCGTAGCTCGGATCGCTCGGCACCGAGAACAGCACGTGGCCGTGCGACTGGTAGGCGTGACCGAGCTCGACCAGCCGCGCGATCATGGCGATCATCGCCGCGATCTCCTGCGTCGCGTGCGGCGCGGTGGTCGGCGGCTCGACCCCGAGCGCGGCCATGTCTTCCAGATAATGCCGTTCGTAGCGCTCGGTGATCACCGACGGGTCGACGCCCTCCGCTTCGGCCGCGACGATGATCTTGTCGTCGACGTCGGTGACGTTGCGCGCATAGACGAGGCTATGCTCGCCGAATTCTTGCCGGATCAGTCGGGCCAGCGTGTCGAACACCACCGCCGGGCGGGCATTGCCGATGTGGGCGCGGCCATAGACGGTCGGTCCGCATACATACATGGTGATCCGCTGCTTGTTGAGCGGCACGAACGGCCGCTTCTCCCGCTGCATCGTGTCGTACAGGCGGATCACGCCTCATCTCCTTCGCTCCGGCGCGTTTCGACCCAGTCGACCACCGCCCGGCCCGTCGCATTCAGCAGCGGATAGGTCCGGCTATCCGTCATCCACTCGGGCCGGTCGGCCTCCCCGCCATAGATCATGTCGGTCGCAAGGTTCGCCAGCAGGAAGAACAGGGTCGCCCCAGCCAGCCCCTTCACCATCCCGAACCCGCCGCCAAGCAACCGGTCGACCGGCCCCAGCACGGATCGCCGCGCCTTCCCTCCGACCGCCCGCGCGAACAATTTCACGCCGACATAAGCCGGCAGGAACAAGAGCGCGAAGGCCAGCACGCTCGCCCCCGCCTCGGTCCCGACCGGCTCGATCAGCTTCGCCTGAAGCGGCGTATGGAACAGCTTCAGCGCCGCGATCCCGACGATCCATGCGAACAGCGCCAGCACCTCATGGGTAAAGCCCCGGACGAAGCCGATCAGTGCGGCTCCGCCGAGC
>DATEEM010000040.1:0-2020 GCA_035281125.1 Sphingomicrobium sp.
GATGGCGGATCATCTTGCTGTCGGACAGGTGCTCCCTTCGCCGCCGTCGATGTCGAGGCAGCGCCCGTCGAATTCGCCCGGCGCGATGGTGAGGCGCAGGAGCGCGGCCAGCGTCGGCGCGATGTCGACGGTCTCCACGGGAGCCGGCTGTTCCAGCCCGGTCATCCCCTTGCGCCAGAACAGGATCGGCACGCGCCGGTCGTAGTCCCACGGACTGCCATGCGTGGTGATCGAGCCGCCCTTGGTGTTGGCGGCAACCACCCCGCGCTTGAGCATCACGATCACGTCGCCCGACACGCCCTTGAGGAACGAGGCGCGGACCCGCTGCCGGATCGTCCAGTCCTGCGGCGATCCGGTCGGCATGGGCAGCGCCGCGACTTCCTCGGCGGTCATCACGTCGGCGACCTGCGCCCGGCGCCCGAGGTGCGCGACCGCGCCTTCGATCACCCGCGCGCGGTCGGCGAGACCGAGCTTGTCGGAGACATAGATGTCGCCCGAGCCGCCGCCGCCGAACAGCAGCGGGCCGCTGGCGGCCTTGATGCCGGTGTAGCGGCTGACCGCCTCGCCCACCGCATCGACGTCGAGCTCCTCGCTTATCCGCTCGGCGGCGGGATAGCCCTGCTCGTTCAGGCGCTCGGGCGCGTCGATCCCGCCATGATCGGCGGTGAGCGCGGCGGCATAGTCGATCCCGCGCTCGTCCAGCGCCGCGAACAGGCGACCCAGCGTCTGATCGAGCTGCGCCAGCTGGATGCACATCTCGACGCCTTCGGTGCCATAGGCATGGCCGACGAAATCGGTGACCGACAGGCTGACCGAAAGCACGTCGGGCGAGGCGTCGCGGCCGAGCTTGAGCTCGTCGGCGAGCGCGATGGCGAGATCGGCGGTGGCGGCGTCCATGCGCGGCGTGCGGCCCCACGCGGTGGCCTGTCCCGCCGGAACCGCGAACCTGTAGGTGCCGACGGTGCGGGCGCCGACCGGAATCGCGCGATCGTGCACGGCGCACCAGGCGGGGACCGGCAGGTCGCCATCGCCCTTGGCGGTCAGCGCGGCGATCCGCGCGTTCTGCGTTTGCGCCGCCAAGGAGGCCTTGCGGCCCTTGAAAGTCTCGAAGGCCGCGCCGTTCCACCAATAGGCGGCGTCGATCGCGTGCCCGCCCATCATCACCGCGCCGCGATCCTTGGCCGAGACCGCCACGTTGCGGCTCTTGGGATCGAGTGCCTTGAGCCGGTCGCCCAGCGTCGGCACCTTGAGGTGCCTGGCCGAGACCACCGGCTTTTCCGAAGTGCTGGCCGGATCGCTCTCATCCTCCGAGCAGTAGACCCGCTTGTCGGCGCGAGTCAGCTTGGGATCGAACCACCAGTTGGCGACGATGCCGGAGCGCGCCGGCCGGGTGCCGGTCAGGATCGTCGAGTGTCCGGGGCAAGTCTCGGTCGCGGCGTGGGACTGGAAGCCGGAGGGGAACACCGCGCCGGTCAGCAGGCGGGCCAGCCCTCCGCTGAAATGCTCGCGATACTGGGCGAAGAGATCGGCGGAGAACTGGTCCACCGAAATGGCGAGAATCAGTGGCGGCGGCGGGCTGACCGGGACAGGCGCCGCCGCGGCAGGGGCCGGCTCATCGGCGAAGGCGGGACCGGCCACCGCCAAAGCGAGCGTGGCCATAATGGGACGGAGAAACCGGTTCAGTCGCATCGATGATCCTTCGGGCATTTCTTGAAAAGCGATGGCGGAACCGGCATTGGCCTTGCCACATGACACTGGCAAGTCCCGCACCCCTGGTTCGCTGCTATTGCAGACGTGTTGCATTGCTGTTGCAATGCCTTTGCGCGCTGCTCCTGACGCCTGTCGCCGCCTCTGCCGCGCCGACCCACATCCGCGCGGAACTTCTGGCCGAAGGACCGGCGCGGCCCGGCGAGACCGCGACGCTGGCGCTTCATTTCAAACCCGATCCCGGCTGGCACGGCTATTGGCTGAACCCCGGCGACGCCGGGTTCGGCATGACGCTCGAATGGACTCTTCCCGA